>NZ_QTPQ01000068.1:0-27144 GCF_003853425.1 Burkholderia sp. Bp9140 | reverse complement strand
ATGCGAGAACTCGACCGTCTGAAGGTAATCCAGGCTGTAGTGGATTTGGGCCTGAGGCCTGGCCGCGCGGCCGAACGACTGGGCCTAACGGTCCGGCAGATCGAGCGGCTGGTGATTCGATACCGGGAGTCAGGTGCGGTCATCGAACGGTCCGCGAATTCCAGTTCGGCATCTGCGTGTGTTCAGTTCGAACATCACGCCAACCTCGTCGCTGCCGCGGCGAATGACAATTTAATATCATATTATGATATATAAGGATGGCTTAATGAAAGATCGGGACGCAGTGGGAGCCATTCGCAACTCGCGCTTGCCGGAACCTGTCACGGGGCGTAAGGTTTATTTCTCTATCGCCCTTTTTCGGGAGATATCAAAATGGCTGCCATGCAATCCGCGGCCACGCCCCTCTCCGACGAGGAAGCCCGGCGCCAGTTGCACCGCGCCGTCATCGCCAGCACGATCGGCACCACGATCGAATGGTATGACTTCTTCCTCTACAGCACGGTCACCGGCCTGGTCTTCGCAAAGCTGTATTTCCCGCAATCCCACCCACTCGTCGGCACGCTGCAGGCGTTCCTGATCTATGCCGTTGGCTTTGTCGCACGGCCTGTCGGCGCGGCGATCTTCGGCCATTACGGCGACCGCATCGGACGCAAGGCCACACTGATCGTGACCCTGTTGCTGATGGGGCTCGCCACGTTCGCCGTGGCCTTCGTTCCGACCTACGCCGCGATCGGCATCTGGGGCGCCGTTATCCTCACGGTACTGCGCTTCATCCAGGGCGTCGGCGTGGGTGGCGAATGGGGCGGCTCGGTCCTGATGTCGATGGAGTGGGCGCGCACCAATACGCATCGCGGTTTCGTCGCGTCGTGGCCGCAGTTCGGCGTGCCTGCGGGATTGTTCCTCGCCAACCTTGCCGTGTTGGCCATGAGCTGGTTTTCCGGCAGCGCTTTCCTCGCGTGGGGCTGGCGCGTGCCGTTTTTCCTCAGCATCGCGCTGGTTGCGATCGGGCTCTATATCCGCCTGAATATTCTCGAGACGCCGATCTTCGCGAAGCTGCTGGCCGAGCGTCGGATCGAGAAGACGCCGATGCTCGAAGTGCTGCGCAAGCAGCCGAGGGATATCGTGCTGTCGGCGTTTGCGCGGATGGCCGAACAGGCGCCGTTCTATATCTATACGGCGTTCGTGTTCACTTACGGGATCACGGCGCTGGGCGTCACGCGCGAACTGCTGCTGGCGGCGGTGCTGGTCGCATCCGTGGTCGAGTTCGTCACCATTCCGCTGTTCGGGCACGTGTCGGATCTGATCGGACGGCGGAGGATGTACATGATCGGTGCGGCTGCCGCCGGCGTGTTTGGATTCGTCTACTTCGCGATGGTCGATAGCCGGAATCCGGTATGGATCTTCGCGGCCATCGTGTTGTCGCTGGTCCCGCATTCGATGATGTATGGACCGCAGGCTGCATTGATTGCCGAGTCATTCACAGGGCGGCTGCGGTATAGCGGCGCGTCGATGGGTTATCAGCTCGCTTCGGTCATTGCCGGTGGCCCGGCACCGCTGATCGCAACGGCGCTGTTTGCCTACTACCACTCGGGGTATGCGATCGCGGCGTACGTGCTGGTGTGCGCAGTGCTGAGCGTGGTCGCCGCATCGAAGCTCGGGGACTATACGAACAAGGATATTTCGCGGGAATACGACGACGCTCGGGGTTTGGGGGATCATGGGCACGCGCCGCCGGTGACTTGACGAACTCGCCAGATCAGGCAGGCGATGACGACGGCAGCCGCGACCCCATCGCGTCACGGGCTGGTGGGCCGACACGCTGGGCCGCACCGCGAGACGGCGCCGGGCGACGCAGAACACGGAGCCGTCCAGTCCGGAACAGGTCTGACGACGGGGCGCGATATGCGTGCTACGCCGTTCGTGATTCCGCGCTCGCCGCTGTCGCGCAGCGGTTCGCCCGGCGTAACCGGGTTATCGCTCGCTGACCTTCACGCGCGGCAGCCATTCAGCCTCGGCGCCCTGCGTACCTTTCAGATGAGCAGGCGTCGCGTCCTGCGCGTGCACGTCGAAACGGCGTGCCGCCTCGGTGTCGAGATGCCGGCCATCGAACGTCGACTGGCGACGGGTAATCATGTTGATGCGAAGGCGTTTTGCCGCCATGGTCGGTATTCCTTGAGAAAACGGTACCCCGCTGACAGGCGGGGTGCCATAGATTTACGCGAGAAAAATGTCGCCGCGATGACGCGGCGCGCGACGAAAATCCCCCACCCTCTCCTCTTTCCTCCGGCAATCCCCCCTCAAACATCCACCCACATCCTCGTCACTCGCGCTTGCAAGGTTAGGGAGGCCCAACCCGCGCAAATACGAGGGCAGATGCTGGCCCTGCCGCTGCGTGTTGCACGTGATAGCTACCTGCGGCTTGTCGCAACGCGAGTGACCTGGTCGCTCGACGGTTTAACGGCCGGTCGTCGCGGATTGTGCCCGCGACCGCACTCGCGGCCGTCGCCCCGCTGGCATCCGGTCTGCACCTTTCGACTGCACCGGCAACAGCACGTCACGGCTCATGTCACGCAACTCCCCTGTCGTTCGTTTCGCCTCGGCCGACGCCCGACGCGGCGGCTGGCACACCGCTCGCCCCTCGTCCGTTCACGCCGTCACGGTCGCACGCCGCACCGCCGGCAGTTCCAGATTCGCGCGAAAATCCCCGCCCACATAGTCGGTATCGAGCAGATCGCGCCGGCGCAATTCGGGCAGCAGACCGTTGAGCAGCAAGTCCTCCTGGTCCGGCTGGCCGAGCCCGTGCAGCGACAGCACGTCGACCAGCCCCGCGCGATAGCGCGTTTCGATCGCATCGGCGAGCTGCTCCGGCGTGCCGGCGACGAACCAGTGGCCGGTCTCCTGTGCACGGACGATCAGCTCGCGCAGCGTCAGCCGCTGGCGGGCGTAGCCGACGAAGATCGCAACACGTCCGCGCCGGCGATGCACGCTGTCGATCGCCGGCAGCAGGGATGCCGGCAACGGCTGGTCGAGCGGCAGATCGCGCAGGTCGACGCCGCCGCCGAACATGTCGGCGAGCTTCAGCCTGCCTTGTTCGTAATCGATTCGTTCATGCTTGTCGCGCAACCGCCGTGCGACGTCAGCATCGGATTCGCCGATCACCGAATGAAATGAGTTCATCACGAGCGGCACCCGGTCGCCGCGACCGAATGCGGCAGCCTGCCGATGCAGTTCGGCGACGAACGCGCGCGCATCGTCGAGCGTCGGCTGCGACGTATAGACGACTTCCGCAAACCGCGCACCGAGCGTCACGCCGCTCGCCGACTGACCTGCCTGGAACAGGACGGGCCGCCGTTGCGCCGAAGGCGGCACATTCAGCGGCCCCTGCACCTGAAAGTGCGCACCGCGATAGTCGATCGTGCCGAGCTTGCGCGGATCGACCGAGATGCCGCCGCCCTGCCCGCGCCGCGTCGCGTCCGGATCGTTCGCGTCGAACAGCGCGTTGACGACTTCGACGAATTCGGCCGCACGCGCGTAACGTCGTTCCGGGTCGGGCAACCCCGCATCGCCGAAATTCTCTTCGCCGACCGACGACGTGACCGCGTTCCACGCGGCGCGTCCGCCGCTCACATGATCGAGCGTGCCGATCAGCCGTGCGAGGTTGTACGGATGGTGATACGTCGTCGACACCGTCGCGACGAGTCCGATGGCCGATGTCGCCTGGCTCAGCGCCGCCAGCGCGACGATCGGTTCCTGGCTGCCCGTGGTACCGGCGAGGCCTGCCAGATCGGCCTGCAGCAGATCGGCGGTGAAGAGGCCGGTGATCTTCTCGGTTTCCGCCTTGCGCGCGAGCGATGCAGCACGCCGCACGCCCTGCGCAACCTCCGCATCGCCGGGCGCATACAGCACGCTTGCCGCGCCGACGAGCGTCTTCAGTCGTCTGCGTGCGCCGCTCATGACGCGGCCCCGGTCATCCCGCGGGTGCTTGCGGCGCGTGCCGCGCGTCGTTCGTCATGGTCGTTCATCTGCATTCCTCGTGATTCCGTTCGATCGGAGGAGGCATGTCGGCATCGCGATGGCGAGTGCGCTCGCATCGGATCGTCCGGCAGGCTCCGGGCACGCGCCGCAAGGCGCGCAGCCAACGACCATAACGCAAGCCCCCCGGTCGGCCGGAACGAATATTTTCGGCTTTCGATATTCTTCTTGATTGTTTGACCGTGCGAGCGTCGACGAAAAATAATTCTGCATGCCTAACCCGTTGATCCGGCCGCTTCGACCCGCGCCGATCGCCTCATCATGACGTTCGACGCCAACCGTTCCGATTCCGTTTTGTCCGCGTTGCCATTCCGCTTGAGCGTGCTCGACAAGAGCCCCGTTGCGCCGGGAGAAACCGCCGCCGACGCGCTGGCGCGCAGCGTATCGCTCGCGCGCTTCGCCGATGCCGCCGGCTATCACCGCTACTGGCTCGCCGAGCATCACAACACCGCCGCGCTCGCGTGCCCGTCCCCGGAGATCCTGATCGCGCACGTGCTGGCGCATACGCAGCGCATCCGTGTCGGGTCGGGCGGCGTGATGCTGCAGCACTACAGTCCGTACAAGATCGCGGAAAACTTCAACCTGCTCGCGTCGCTCGCGCCCGGCCGCGTCGATCTCGGCGTCGGCAAGGCACCGGGCGGCCTGCCGCTGTCGACGCGCGCGTTGCAGGCCGGCTACGATCCGGCGCGGCGCGCGTCGTTCGCCGATCTGGCAGACGAGCTGAATCGCCATCTTCAGGGCGCGGCCACGGCAGCCGATGCGATCGGGCAGGATGCCGCCGCGCTGCACGCGACGCCGCTGCCGCCAGTGCCCGCGCAACCGTTCCTGCTCGGCGCAAGCGCGGAAAGCGCCGCGCTCGCGGCGCGGCTCGGCTGGGCCTTCGTCTATGCATCGCATCTCAACGCATCCGCCACGGACCTGGAACGCGCGTTCGATGCCTATAGCCGCGCGTCCGGCGGCGGCACGCCGCTGCTCGCGGTCTCCGCGATCGTCGCCGACACCCGCGACGCGGCCGCGCAGCTGGCGAGCGGACATCAGGGCTTTCGCGTGCAGGTAGGCGACACGCCCGCCGTCAACGTCGGCAGCCTCGAACAGGCGCACGCATACATTCGCCAGGCAGGCGGCGGCCCGCACCGGATCGAGCCGCGCGAAACGCGGATCGTGCACGGCACGCGCGACGATGTGCTGCACGAACTTCACGTATTGCATCGCCGTCACGGCATTGCCGAATTCGTCGTCGACACGCCGCTCGCCGACGCCGCACCGCGGATTGCGTCGCTGCGATTGCTGGCCGGCGTGCGCGCCGACGACCACGACGCGGCACCGTCGCGAGACAGACCGGATGCGCGACGCTCGAGTGCCCGCACGGTCGCGCGCCATCCGGACTTCGAGGGCGCGGCGCGATGACCGATACGATCCGCATCGCCGGCACCGACGACGTGCCGGCCCTCCATGCATTGCTACAGGACGCCTACGCACCACTCGTGGCGCAGGGCGTGCACTTCACCATCACGCGCTCGCCGATCGAACGCGTCGCGCAGACCGTCGCGCGCGAAACGACGTTCGTGCTGGAACGCGGGACCAGCGAAGGCCGCCCTGTCCTCGCAGCCACGTTGACCGTGCGGTTTCCCTGGGTATCCGGCGAACGCCCTCGCACGCCTTATCCGTTCCTGCACTGGTTCGCGGTCGCGCCCGCATTCAAGCGGCAGGGCTTCGGGCACGCGCTGATCGCGCACGTCGAGTCGCAGTTCCTGACCGGGCAGGTCAAGGCGCCCGCGACGTATCTCGCGACCGCGACCAACCATCCGTGGCTGCAACCGTACTACGAGCGCAATGGCTACGTGCCGTTCAATCGCTCGACGAACTCGCTTGGCACGCCGCTCGTCTGGCTGAGAAAAATCCTGATCCCGGAGCTCTACCGGGATCCGGCGGCGGACGACACCGCCCCGGACGGCATGCGCCTCCACGCGAACGCATGACGTGCCGGGACACCCGGCAACGCGCACCGCATCCCCCGCTACCCACCTCGTGAAAGGCTTCCACGCATGACATTCGCATTTCCGGATTCCGCTCCCCGCGCGCCGCGCCGCACCACACCGGCCGCGCTGCTGCTGGCGCTCGCACTGCCGTACGCGGCGTTTGCGCAGGGCACGCCCGTCCCGGGCGGCACGCTGACCTGGGGCGTCGAAACGGAGCCCCGCACGCTGAACCCGCAACTGAACGGTCAGGACAAGGTCGAGCTGCTGCTGCGCAACGCCTATGAAAGCCTGCTCGCGCAGAAGCCCGACGGCAGCTACGTGCCGTGGCTCGCGACCGGCTACAAGGTGTCCGCCGACGGCAAGACCTATACGTTCACGCTGAGCGACGGCGTGAAATTCACCGACGGCGCGCCGTTCGACGCGAAGGCCGTCGCGCGCAACTTCCTCAATGCGCGCGAACTGTCGTATTCGGCCGGCAGCCAGCTCGCACGGCTGATTTCGCACGTCGCCGACGTGAAGACGCCGGACGAGCATACGGTCGTGATCACCCTCGACGCGCCGTATGCGCCGTTCCTGACATTCGCCGGCCGGCTGCCGCTGCTGTCGCCGAATGCGTTCGACCGGCCCAGCCTGAAGTCGGGCGGCACCGACATCGCGGGCACCGGCCCGTTCATCCTGCGCCGCTACGTGAAGGGCCAGGAAATCGAATTCGCGAAGAACCCCGACTATCGCTGGGCGCCGCCGACGGCTGGGCACCAGGGCCCCGCGTACCTGGACCGGATCGTCTACCGGTTCCTGCCAGAATCGTCGGTGCGCACCGGTGCGCTCTTGTCAGGCCAGGTCGATGTGATCGAGGGCGTGTCCGGCAACGACGCGGCGCTGATCCGCAAGAACCCGGACTTTACCTACCGGCGTGCGCTGAACACCGGCACCCCGTACTCGCTGTTCCTGAACGTCACCTACGGCCCCACGCAGGACGTGAAGGTGCGGCGTGCGCTGCTCGAAGGACTCGACACGACCGGCATCGTGCAATCGATCTATCGCGGCGAGCGCACGCGCGCATGGGGTGTCACGTCGCCGATCGATCCGTTCTACGACGCATCGATCGAAAAGACTTACGGCAACAACCCGAAGCTCGCAAACCAGTTGCTCGACGAAGCCGGCTGGAGTGCGCGCGACGCTGGTGGCTACCGCACGAAAAACGGTGAGCGCCTGACGGTCGCGGTGATCCAGGCGCAGGCGACGGTGCGCGACCAGCGCGACGTGTTGCTGCAGGCGCTGCAAGCGCAGGCGCGGCAACGGCTCGGCGTCGACCTGAAGATCCAGTACGTCGACGACGGTACATACGTCGAGGCGCGCAAGACCGGCAAGTTCGGCTCGATCGCGAATTCGAACACGCCGCCGGACGGAATCGACATCGAGGGCCACTACCTGCCCGTCGATCGCGGCGGCGCGCTGAACTACAGCCGTGCGTCGGCGCCCGAGCTGACGCGCTGGCTGCAGGCGGCCGCACGCACGCAGAACGTCGCGGAGCGCAAGAAGCGGTACGGCGACCTGCAGCGCTTCGCGATCAACGAGCAGGCGTACGCGGTGCCGCTGTACGAGCCCGAAGACCAGATCGCCGCCGCGAAGTCGGTTCAGGGGTTGCGCTTCCGCTCGTTCGCGCAGATGCCCGAGAACCCGTACGACGTATGGGTGAAGCAGTAAGCCGGCGCGCGCGGCCTGCCTTGCACCGCGCTTCGCGCTGAACCGACAGGAGAATTCGACCATGAACCGTTCGCCGTCCGCTCATCTGTCCGTCCCGGACCCGCTGCCGGCCGCGGCGTCGCCGGCGGCGTGGCGCCGTTGGCTGCGTTCGCCGGTCGCGACGCGGCTCGCAACCGGTGCACTCGTGCTGTGGGCCGCAGTCACGCTGTCGTTCGCGGCCGTGCATCTTGCGCCGGGCGACATCGTCAGCATCCTGATCGGCGAGCAACTGAGCACGCCGGAGATCGAAGCCGCGATCCGCCAGGAATGGGGACTCGACGAACCGCTTGCGCTGCAGTACCTGCATTACCTGTGGCGGGTGCTGCACGGCGAGTTCGGCCGCTCGTACATCCTGAACACCGACGTCGCGCCGCTCGTGCTCGGCCAGCTGTGGCCGACGCTGAAACTGACCGGCGCGGCGCTCGTCGTGACGATCGCGTTCGCCGTCGGTCTCGCGGTGCCGACGGCCGGCCGCCGCTGGGCCGGGCGCGCCGCGTCCGGCGTCGAGCTGCTGCTCGCGTCGACGCCGTCGTTCTGGCTCGGCATCATGCTGCTGTTCGTGTTCAGTTTCACGCTGAAGCTGTTCCCGGTGGCCGGCGATCGCGGCTTCGCCTCGCTCGTGCTGCCCGCGCTATCGCTCGGGCTGGCACAGGGCGCGGTGATCGGCCGCGTGCTGCGGCAAGGCATCGAGCGTGCGCTCGACGAACCGTACGCGCTGACGGTGCGCTCGTGGGGCATCGGCGGGCTCGCGCTGCGCGTGCGCCATGCGCTGCGCCACGCGGCGCTGCCGGCCGTCACGCTCGCCGGCTGGCTCGTCGGCGGATTGCTGAGCGGCGCGGTCATCACCGAGCAGGTGTTCGGCCGGCCGGGTCTCGGCAAGGTGACGGTCGACGCGGTGCTGTCGAAGGACATGCCGGTGATCCTCGCGATCGCGATCCTTTCTGCGGCGATCTACGTCGCGCTCAGCACCGCCGTCGACCTGCTGTACCTGCTGATCGATCCCCGCCTGCGCGAGCGCCGCGCGCCGCATTGAACCGGAGACGCCCATGTCCGTTCCCGCCGATCTCGCGTTGCACGCACCCGCCACATCCCGCGCGGCCGGCTGGCTGCGCCGCCACCCCGGCCTCGTGCTCGCCGCCGTCTATCTGCTGCTGAACGCGGTCGCCGTCGTCGCGCCCGGGTGGCTCGCACACTACGACCCGCTCGCCGCCGATCCGCTGTCCGCGCAGCTCGGCAGCAGCGCCGAGCACTGGCTCGGCACCGATCAGCTCGGCCGCGACATCTTCTCGCGCGTCGTGTATGGCACCCGTTATTCGCTGTCGATCAGCGCAGCCGCGATCGGCGTCGCGACGCTGTTCGGCACCGTGCTCGGGCTGTTCGCCGGCCTCGCGCGGGGCTGGCTCGACGAGCTGATCACACGCGTGCTCGACGTCGTGTCCGCGTTCCCCGATCTACTGCTCGCGCTGATGCTGATCTCGTTCACCGGCCCCGGCGCGGTGAACCTCGTGTTCGCGCTCGGCATCGCGTCGGTGCCACGCTTCGCGCGCGTGGTGCGTGCACAGACTTTCGTCGTCGCGGCGTCCGGCTACGTCGAGCACGCGCGCACGCTGGGCCTTGCGCCGGCGGTGCTGGTGTGGCGGCACGTGTTGCCGCATGCGATCGCGCAGGTGCCGGTACTCGCGACGATCGGGCTGGGCACCGCGATCATCGGCACGTCGGGACTGAGCTTCCTCGGGATGGGGCCGCAGCCGCCCGCCGCCGAATGGGGGTTGATGCTCGCCGAGGGCCGCAACTACCTGTACAACGCGTGGTGGATCGCGGTGTGGCCCGGCCTCGCGATCACCGCGGCCGTGATCGCCGTGAACGCGCTCGGCGGCTACTGGCAAGCGCGCTTCGAACGCCGGGAGGCAGCATGAGCACGCCCGGAACCGTTTCGCACGCAACGGCCGCCGCGCCACGGGTCCGCATCGAGCGTCTGACGATCGGTTTTCGCGGGCCGCGGGGCACACAACCTGTCGTCGGTCCGCTCGATCTCACCGTGCATGCCGGCGAATGCGTCGCGCTCGTCGGCGAGTCGGGTTCCGGCAAGTCGGTCACAGCGCGCAGTCTCGTCGGGCTGAATGGCCCGCACACCGTGATCGATGCCGCGTGCTTCGAGATCGCCGGCGTCGACGCACGCGGCCACCGGGAACGCGACTGGCGTGTGATACGCGGCCGCCGGATCGGCTACGTGCTGCAGGATGCGCTGGTATCGCTCGATCCGCTGTGGCGCGTGCGCGACCTCGTGGCCGAAGCGCTGCACGATACTCGCCGGCGCGACGTCGCGGCGCGCAGCGCCGACCTGCTGCGCTCGGTCGGCATCGACGACCCCGAGCGGCGCCTGCCGCAGTATCCGCACCAGTTGTCGGGCGGCTTGCGGCAGCGTGTGCTGATCGGCACCGCGATCGCGGGCGGCGCGTCGCTGCTGATCGCCGACGAGCCGACCACCGCGCTCGACATGACCGTGCAACGGCAGATCCTGTCGCTGCTGCGCGCGCGCCGTGATGCCGGCGACGCGGTGCTGTTGATCAGCCATGACCTCGCGGTCGTCGCGGAACTGGCCGATCGCGTGCTCGTGATGCGCGCCGGCCAGATCGTCGAACAAGGGCCGGCGCGCGACGTGCTGACCGCGCCCGCACATCCGTACACGCGCCAGCTGCTCGCGGCGATTCCCACGCCCGCGTCGCGCGGGTTCAGGCTCTCGGCCCATCCAGCGGCCGACGACGCTGCACCTGCCCCCGCCGCTGGGCGCGTCCCATTGCCGCCCAAGCAGATCGAGGCCGGCACGCGGGTGCTCGCGGTCGACGCGGTAACGAAGCGCTACGGCGGCGCCAACGCACCGGCCGCGGTCGACGGCGTGTCGTTCTCGCTCGCACGCGGCGAGACGATCGGCATCGTCGGCGAATCCGGCTCCGGTAAATCGACGGTCGCGCGGATCGTGCTCGGCCTGATCGAGCCCGACAGCGGCGCGGTCACGCTCGACGGCGAGCCATGGAGCGGCGCGCCTGAAGCCATACGACGTGCCCGTCGCGCGCGGCTGCAGTTGATCGCGCAGGACCCGTACAGTTCGTTCGATCCACGCTATTCGGTCGGCCAGATCATCGGCGAGAGCCTCGATGCGATCGGCATTCGCGGCGACGCGCGCCGTCGCCGCGTATTGCAGTTGCTCGACGAAGTGCGGCTCGGCGCGGGTTGCATCGACCGCTATCCGCGCGAACTATCCGGCGGCCAGCGGCAGCGCGTCGCGATCGCGCGCGCGTTCGCGCCGAGTCCCGCGCTGCTCGTTGCGGACGAGCCTGTCAGCGCGCTCGACGTGTCGATCCAGGCGCAGGTGCTCGACCTGCTCGCCGATCTGCAGGCCGAGCACGGCACCGCAATGCTGTTCATCTCGCACGACCTGGGCGTGATTCACCACGTCGCCGACCGGATTCTCGTGATGCGACGCGGCCGCGTGATCGAAAGCGGCCCGGTCGAGCGGGTGTTCGACGTGCCGTCGCACCCGTACACCGCATCGCTCCTCGATGCCCTGCCGACGCTGCCCGGTGCGCACGCCGCGCTCGCATGCCCCCTGCCTGCCCTTACCGAACCGCTTCCATGAGCCCATCGACCCGCACTTCCCCCCGCCCGATCCATCTCGGCGCCATCATCCAGGGCGCGTCCGGCAACATGTCCGCCTGGCGGCATCCTGACGCGGTCGCCGACGCCAGCATCAACGTGGACTTCGTCCGCACGCTCGCCAGGCAGACCGAAGCCGCGAAATTCGACCTGCTGTTCGTCGCCGACGGCCTGCACATCAACGCGAAATCGATTCCTCACTTCCTGAACCGCTTCGAACCGCTTACGCTGCTGTCGGCGCTTGCAGCAGCTTCCCCTGGAGCGGCGGTGCGAGATCGCCGATTTCGTCGAGAACGATCGTGCCGCCGTGCGCTTCCTCGAAATAGCCGACGCGACGCCCCTGCGCACCCGTGAACGCGCCGGCCTCGTGGCCGCACAGTTCGCTCTCCGCGAGTTGCTGGCTGATCGCGCCGCAGTTGACCGCGATGAACGCACCGGAGCGGCCGCCGACATGGTGGATATGACGGGCGACCAGTTCCTAGCCGGTGCCCGTCTCGCCGAGAATTAGCACGGGCGCAGCGCTGGGCCCGATCTGCTCGACGAAGCGCAGCACGGCGCGCGACGCGGGATCCGCGAATACGAGCGCTTTCGCGCGCACCGAAAGGGGGCGATGCTCGCTTTCCGGCAGAGAAATGAGCGGTGGGGAATCTGTGCGATTGTCCATGGTTCGGGCGCGGGCGGACCGGTTGACGATACTGGCGTCCGCCCGAGGGTTTGATCGTAGTCAACCCCGGGCTCGCGCAAAATACCGATTGCTGTGATGCTTCGCTGCCGCGCGCAAATAACGAATCCCGTGTGTGTTGTGCCAAACAACGGCATGCGGCCCGGAGTGCCCGGAAGCCACCGACTACCGGGCGCCCGCTCCCTCAGCCGACGAACCTCGCTTCCACGCCGCTTCGCACGACGAGGTCGAACCGTTCCGGCCGGATATGGAACACGGTGGATTCGCACGTGCTGCCGTCCGCAAGCTGAGACGCGCGCCGCAACACGAGGAGCGGCAAGTGTGGGGCGATCCGAAGCCGCTGCGCGACATCCTCGGGCGACCCGACGGCCGTGACCGACATTTCGGCGTCCGTGATGCGCCAACCGAGCACGCCTTCCAGCACCTCGTAGGTCGACATGCGCTCGGCCTGCTCGAAGGTGACCGTTCCGGCTTCGGGCAGCAGGCAGGTCTGCGCGAGCGCAATGGGTTCTTCGTCGACCCAGTGCAGGCGTTCGAGATAGATGCAGCGCGTGACGTCGGCGGCGAATACTTGCCGCAAGCCCGGCGGTACGTCGCACGCTTCCATGCGCAGCAACTCCATCCGTGCGCGTGCGCCCTGCCCGGCGATCGAATCGTGAAGCCCGCGCAGCACGTCGAGCCGGTGCCGCAGCCGCTGCTTCGCTGCGAACGTGCCCTTGCCCTGCTTGCGCTCGACGATGCGCGCGTCGGTCAGGCGATCGAGCGCGAGCCGGACCGTCACGCGGCTCACCTGAAAACGCTCGCTCAGCTGTGCCTCGGACGGCAGCTTGCCGGTCGGCTCGTACACCCCTTGCTCGATCTCGTCGCGCAGCGTCGTCGCGATCTGCTCGTAAAGCGACGTCGCGTCTTCACGCACCAGCGTCATCGATTGTTCCTCTCCGTGCCCGGCTCGCGCTATGCGCGATTTCCGATATCGATATGAAAAGCAATTGGATCGCCCAACTTGTATTAATACGTATTATGACATCTCGATAGACAGTCGGGTCCGCCATATCAGGACCCGACGCACGGGGAGCATACCAGTGACTGAAAATGCAATCGGCACGCCGCCGTTGGACGGCGCGCAGGCAAGCCGGCCGCCACGGATCGAACCGGCGGCGGCGCGACATGCCGATCCGCACGCGGCAGGCCGATCGCGTCGCGCGCGGTGGCGTGCCGCGATCGGCTTCGCCGCCGCGTGGCTCGCGTTCTTCGCGATTGCATGGTGGTTGCCTGCGCCCGCGCATCTGTCCGCCGAAGGCAACGCGACGCTCGCGGTCGTCGCATGGGTCGCGATCGTGTGGATTACCGATGCGGTTCCGGTCGGCGTAAGCGGCATCCTGCTGCCGATGCTGCTCGTGCTGTCGCATGCGAGCCCGTCGTTTCCGAAGGCGGCCAGCGGCTTCGCGGCGCCCGTCGTGTTCCTGTGCCTCGCCGCGTTCCTGTTCTCCGCGATCATGCAGGCATGCGGACTCGATCGCCGCATCGCGCTGCTGCTGCTCGACCGCCTGAAGGTGCGCACGGCCAACGGCGTGATCTGGGCGATGTTCGCGGTGAACTGCCTGATGGCGCTCGTCGTGCCGGCCGCGAACGCGCGTGCCGCCACGCTGCTGCCGGTCACGAACGGCATTGTCCGGCTGTTCGGCGAATCGCCGCGCGAGCGCGCCGCGCGCAAGGCAATCGTGATCCAGACGCTCGTGTACGGCGCGATGATCAGCGGCATGTGCATCCTGACGGCCCACCTGCCGAACATGGTCGTGTCCGGGCTGCTCGAGAAACAGCTCGGCATCCGGATCTCGTACCTCACGTGGCTGACGCTGCAGTGGCCGTACCTCGGGATGTTCGCGATCACGCAGGGCTGGGTGCAGTTCTATTTCCGCTCGCGCGCGGTCGCGATTCCCGGCGGCGTCGATGCGATCGCGACGATGCGCCGCGCGCAGCCGAGTGCGGCGCGCAACGACTGGGCCGTGCTCGCGCTGTTCGCGGCCGTCGCCGTGTTGTGGGCGACCGAGCCGCTCCATCACCTGCCGTCGGAAATCGTCGCGCTGATCGCGCTCGCGCTGCTGTTCGCGCCCGGCGTGCTGCGCTTCGGCTGGGCCGAAGTCGAGCAGCGCACGATCTGGGGCACGCTGTTCCTGCTGGCCGGCGCACTGTCGCTGTCCGCGGCGATCAGTTCGTCGGGGCTCGCAAGCTGGGCCGCGGATCATATCTATGCCGCCGCACGCGGCCACGGCTGGTGGCTCGGGATCGCGATCGTGATGCTCGGTACGCACGTGATCCGCATCGGCATGCTGTCCAACGTCGCGGCCGTCACGATGATCGCGCCGATCGCGCTCGCGCTGGCGCCGCGCCTCGGGCTGCATCCGGTTGCGTTCACGATGCTCGTCAGCGACACCGACAGCTTCGCATACTTGCTGCCCACGCAGATTACCGCCGGCGTCATCGCGTACAGCAGCGGTGCGTTCTCGACGGCCGACTACGCGAAGGTCGGGATCGTGTCGGTGCTGATCGCGATCATCTATGGCCTCTGTGTGATCGCGCCGTGGTACGCGTACATGGGCATCCCCGTCTGGGACGCGAGCGCGCCCTGGCCGTTCGCGCATTGACGCGCGCCGCTTTCCATCGACATCTTTCTGAATTCCCCATGAACGAATCCAACGCCGCCCTCGATACCGTTGATGTCCGCGCCGCCGCACTGCGCGACCGCCTGGGTCCGCACGTTGCCCCCGCAGGCCTGTATGAACGCCACAAGCGCCTGCCGTTTGCCGGGCGCGTGAGTTGCAACGTCACGCGTCTCGAAGCCGGCGAATGGAGCGAGATCGTGCTCGATTACGAAGTCGGCTCGTCGGGGATCGCCGACGGCGGCTGGTTGAAGGCCACCTTCAAGTTCTATTCGGATTGGGCGCTGTTCCAGACGAGCGATCCGAGCGCCGCGAACTACATCAGCGCCGAATACCTTGCCGCGCCGCTCGTGCCGGGCCAGAGCCCGGCCACCGTGCAGGCGCTGAACGTTCGTTTCGACCAGAAAGGGCACGAGCGGCCGTTCCAGAAGGCCGTGATCGTCGACGTCGTCGACGGTTACGTGAACGCCGGCGACCGGATCGTGATTCGTCTTGGCGACCGCCGCCGCGGCCCCGGCACGCGCGTACAGACCTTCGCCGAGGACAACTTCCGGTTCCGGCTCTATGTCGATCCGCTCGGCACGTCGCGCTTCGTCGCGGTGCCCGGCGACATCTCGATCGACATCCGTGCCGGCGCGCCGTCCGACGTGCTGCTGAACGGTCCGCGCTTCGTGCGGCCCGGTACGCGCGCGCCGTTCCGGCTGTCGCTGCAGGACCGCTGGGGCAATGCGTGCCGCGACGTCGGCGGCGCCGCGCGCGTCGTCGCATACGACACACGCGGCGAAGCCGTCTACCGGCGCGAGCACGCGCTGCCCGATACCGGGCTCTCAAGTTGTGCGGTCGACGACCTGCCGGTCGATGCCGGCACGCTGCGCATCGTGGCCGACGTGCCTGCCCGCCCGGACGTGCGCGCGGCCGAAGCATGGCTCACGATCGACGCATCGCTGCCCGTGCCGCGCGCGCTGTACGCGGACCTGCACGTCCATGCACACGATACGGTCGGCACCAACAGTCCCGAGTACAACGCGCGCTACGCACGCGACATCGGCGGCATCGACGTGCTCGGCTACACGGCGAACGATTTCCAGATCACCGACGAGAACTGGCAGCTTGGCGTGGATGCGGTCGAACGCTTCAACGAACCGGGCCGCTTCGTCGTCTATCCGGTGCAGGAATGGTGCGGCAGTTCGACCGCGGGCGGCGATCACAACGTCGTGTTTCTCGGCGACGCGCGGCCGGATTTCCCGTACAACGCGCGCGGCGAGCACAACCGCACGCTCGTCTGGAACGAGGACATGAAGGGCAATGCGGTCGAGCTCGGCCGCTGGCCCGTCGAGGAATTGTGGGACGCGTATGCGGACGATGCCGCGCAGCATCTGGTGATGCCACACGTGGGCGGCCGCCGCTACATCCCGGACTGGCATCATCCTGAACTCGAGCGGCTCGTCGAGATCGCGTCGTCGTGGGGACACTTCGGGTGGCTGTACCAGGACGTGATCGAACGCGGCTACCAGCTCGGCGTGGCGGCCAGCGGCGACGAGCATCGCGGCCGGCCCGGCGGTGGCGCGCCGGGCGTACAGGTGTTCGGCGTGCACGGCGGGCTGACGGGCGTCCTCGCCCCGGTGCTCGATCGCAAGCACGTCGGCGAAGCACTGCGCGCACGCCGCACGTGGGCGACCACCGGCGAGCACAGCGCACTGCTCGTGCGCTGCGGCGATCACTGGCAAGGCGATGCGTTTGCGCACCGTGGGCCCGCTCGGCTCGACTACCGGCTGCTCGGCCAGTCAGGCTGGGAATACGTGGCGGCGTACGATCACGAAGGCCTGCTGTGGGAACGCAACCTGCATGCGGAACTCGGCTACGCGGATCGCCTGATCCGCGTGCGCTGGGGTGGCGCGCGCATTCGCGATCGTTACCGCTGGGCCGCGTGGCGCGGCCGGATTCGCATCGTCAACGGCACGATCCACCGTTTCGGATCGAACGGCTTCGAGCACGTCGAGGAGTCGGCGTGGCGCACCGGCGCGACGGATGTCGAGTTCCGCAGCGACACCTATGGCGACGCGGACAGCATCGAGCTCGACATCGGCAATCTCGCTGCCGCGACGATCGTGATCGAAGGCACGATCGACAGCTTCGCGAAGGTCGGCGATCCGCTTCAGCGAAATCCGTTCGTGCATGCGCCGGCGTTCCGATTCGAAATCAGCGGTGCCGCGTTGCTCGCGCAGGGGACGGCGACGCACGCACTCGGCGGCACGGAGCTGTTCGTCGCGATCGAACGGCTGACCGACCAGCCGCTGCCCGTCGATCTCGCAGGCAGCGTCGAAGTTGCACCCGGCAATGCATCGTTCGGATACCGCCCCGTCTATTGCTTCGGGCGGCAGCGCAACGACAGCAAGGTCTGGTCGTCCGCGCAGTTCATCACGTTCGATTGACGTATTTCCGGGACCGGCCAATCGTGCAGCACGCCGCGTCAGGCCGCGTCATGTCCGCATGCATTCATTGATCCGGCGACAGTGGCGCGGGCCCGTCAACATGCCCTTCGTTGTCGCCCGCCCCATGTTGGGTCGACGCCTTCTCAAGCCACGAACCCGTGCTCGTTAAGCAGCCGACACCGCGTTCATCTAGCCGGTGCAGCCTTCGTCTTCTGTCGGATTCCCGGCGGTGGCGCCGTCGGGCGCTGCTTCATGTCGGTCAGCATCTGCTGGCACGGCAACGGCCGATTGCGGCCCGGCTGCAGCAACGCGAGCAGACTTGCGAGCGGATTCAGCAAGCCCAGCCCGATCGCTGCCCCGCCACGCGCGATCAGTGCCCCGGCCTTGACCCCGACGTGCGGCTGCTTGAAGGATCCGGTGACATACAGTGGCGAGCGCAGCGATATCACGCGGAATCCCTTGGTATGGGGATGGATCGTCAGATTCATGGTCTCGTCTCGCAGGTTCACGTTGCCGTCCATTCCGATCACCGCGTCATCGGTGTCGAGCGCGAACACGCGCGAGTCGAGCACGCCATGGGTGACCACGAAGTCGGCCACTGCGCAGTTGATCTTTACGTCGCGTGTGCCGAACAATTTCTCGTACACCACGTTTGCAACGTTCAATCCAGCGGCTTCCATCAGCAAGAGACTCACCGTGCCGTCGGTGACCAATGCCTTCACTTCCCCGTTGGACGTCGCTGCGAGTGCCGCCGGCGAATTGCCGGTGGCCGACAACGCGACATCGCCGTTGACCTCGCCGAGCGCTGTTTGCATCACCGAGAATGTCGGGAACAGTTGCTTGAGTTTCAGATGTCGCGCCTGCAGCGAGAATTGCCCCTTGAGCGGCACGCCGCTGCCGTCCAGGTGAATGTTCGAAGCAAGCGTACCGCCCGCGACACCAAAGTTCAGCGGGTTGAGCGTCAGCACACCGTCATGCATGACGACGTGGGTCGACAGGTCGGTGATCGGCAAGTTCGAAGTCTTGACGATGCGCCGCCCGGTAAATCGAACGTCGGCGTCGATCTTCGTCCAGCGGTCAGTGCGGAATGCCTCGACCGGCAACGCCTTGTTCGCGGGCTGCGCGACGGCCGCACCCCGCCGCGCCTTGCTGGCATTCGTGTCGGCGCCGACGAGCGGCGCAAGGTCGGAGAACTGCAGCAGCCTGGACACCAGCGTACCGGACAAGAGCGGCCTCGGTTCGCGCGAAACGTACACCAACGTGCCGTTGATATCGCTGCCGCCGACGCGTCCCGTGAAGTCCTCGTACTTGAAGACGTCGCCGGACGCCCGGAATTGACCGACCAGCCGGCCGTCGGTCGCATAAGGAGAGGTTTCGGGTAGTGTGATGCCCGTGACTTCATACAGGTGGGCCATGCTGGTGCCCGCGAGCCACAGTCGGAGATCAACCGCTGCCAGGTGCGACGGATCCGTCAGCGTGCCGACGAGCGCCAGGTGCGTATCGCCAAAGCGCAAATCGGCCTGAACCGGAAATGGGTGTTGCGTGCCCTGCACCTCCAGCAAATTGCCGATCTTGCCGGTGCCGGCGACATCCCCCTTCTTGTACGTCCCCTTGACGGTCCAGCCGATCATGTAAGCGCCAACGCTGGCAGATGCCGCGGGCGCGGCGCCTGCCGATGCGCTCGGTGTCGCCGAGGCCGTTGCGCCGGGTGCGGCAGTTGCGGTTGCGTTCGACGCCAGCGGTGGGCCTGATACAGACGGGGCGATCGTGGTGCCGGATTTCGTCGCTTCAGCATGCGAAGCAGCGGCCACCGCTTGCGAAGCCGCCGCCGATGCGCGGGACGCCGCCTCGGCGCCCGACGCGGGCACCCTCGATTGTGCCGCCCCGGAGTGCGCCTGGGCCGCGAGCTTTTTTTGACCTGCCGGCCCGACGGCCTGTGCCGATTCGCGGTGCGCCAGCGCCTCCTGCTGCTTCACCACCGCGCCGAACGGGATCGGCCGGCCAAGCGTGTCGATCACGGCGCTCAGATCGAATTGCTTTTGCTGGTCGTAGTAGCCGAGATTGCCTTGGGCAAACGCGATCTCATGCAGGTCGAGCGTCCATCCGCCGCGATGCGCGGGCTCCTTGAGCTTGAACGTCCAGTTGACTCGCCCGTCCCTGAGGCGTTCGAGGTCGACGGATGGATTGACCAGATCGATTGCGGGAATCACGATGTGGCGTGCCATCAGCGGCAGAGCCTCGACTTCGAAGCTGATCGCGTCCAGCGCGATGAAATACTTCGTGCGCGCCCAATCGGGGTTGGAGATCGTGACATTGTGTGCGCTGAATCTCGGCCACGGCACCCATGCGCGCCAGCCTTGCTCGCTCAAGGGCCGACGCCACCCGATATGCAGATCGCCGTTGATGGCGAACTGCCGTCCGATCGCGTCCGACACCTTGTCGTCGACCCAAGGCCGGGCTCGATTCCAGTCGAACGTCACGATGAAGATGACCAGCACTGCAAGCGCCAGGGTGACGATAACGGAAAGCCACGCGGCCGCCTTGCCGACGGTGTGGCCTATGTGCATTTCTCACTCCCCGAGTTTGCTGCACGATATCGAGCAATTCGTGTTCCTGAATACGCGTCAAATGGGCATGTCGGATGATATCGACGCGCAATCACGTGCGACCTGCCGAGCGCTTGCACGAGCAGTCGACAGATGCCGCGAAACCGGCTTTCCGGGCCATCCGCTCCATGCGCAAGAACTTTGCCGGATTGCAGATAAGGGGTCCTCCGCCACGTCGCGCGCGAGTTCGAAATGGGGTTCTCACGACTTTTCAGGCGTTGAGCTTCGCAGTAAGGTTCCGGATCGACTGCTCCCTCCTCGCGCTGTGTGGGGGGCAAGCTTGTGGAACGAGAGAAGTAGACGCTTGCGCAGTGCTTTCCGCATCCACGGCATGTCGATCGGGAGGATCAATGGATCGTCGCCACTTCCTCAAGTCGTCGGCCTTTTTTACCGTTGCGGCTGCCACCGTCACGCTCGACGTTCCACCGGCACTCCTGCGGGTCAGCACCGTGCGCAAGAACCTCTATCGATTCCCGCAAGGTGTCGCAAGCGGTGACCCACGCGATCGCTCCATCGTGTTCTGGACGCGATGCGTGCCGGTATCCAGGGGCGTCCAGCACCATGCAAAGGGGGTCGCGCGCGCGGTACCGCTAAGACTCGAAGTATCGACGCTGCCGGATTTCTCGACACTCGTCGCCAGCGTACCGCTGAGGGCGCTGGCCACCTACGACTTCACCGTGCGCGCGAAGGTGACGGCGTTCTCGCCGAAGACCACCTACCACTACAGGTTCGTCGCCGGCGACGACGTCAGCATGACGGGGGTCGCGCGCACGGCGCCAGAGGCAAACGAGGCCAACGAGCAGGTTCGCTTCGCGTGGCTCACCTGCCAGGACTGGAGCGTCAACCATTGGCAAGCGATGACGCTGCTGGCCGCCGAACGCGATCTCGATTTCGTCGTGCACGTGGGCGACTACATCTATGAAACGGTCGGGACCTCTCCCCCCGGCCGGGCCGAGCCGGCGCATCCTCCGCTGCGCTTGCCCGACGGCAAGCTGCTCGCGGACGGCCGCGCGTATGCCGATACGCTCGAAGACTACCGGACACTCTATCGCACCTATCGTACCGATCCGCGCTTGCAGACGCTGCACCAGCGCCTGCCGATGATCGCGATCTGGGACGACCACGAATTTTCCGACGACTGCTGGCAGGATCATCAGGTCTACACCAACGAGGAGCGGCAGGAAACCCGGCGCCGCCGCAGCGCCAGTCGCGCGTGGGCGGAGTACATGCCGGTGGATTGGAGCGATGTGCGCTTCGAGCCGGACAATCCGTCGTACACGAACATTCGCATCTACCGCGATTTTCGTTTCGGCATGCTGATGCACCTGGTGATGACGGACGAGCGGCTGTATCGCGACCACCCTGTCGTGAGCGAGGCGGCTGTCGCGCGCACGCACGGGCACGACCCGGTGCATGGGGACGACTCGGCCGGCTCTCGCTACTTCGTCAAGCAGGACGTGCTGCAACGTTACGAGGCGCGCGATACCGAGCAACTCGGTCGCCCGCCGTCGATGCTCGGTCCGGAACAGACACAATGGTGGAAAGCGGCGATGAGGGGCTCGCCGGCAACGTGGAAGGTATGGGGCAACGAGGTGATGTTGAATCGTCTGTGGTTCCTGATGCCGGGCGCACCGAAGACACCCGCGGCCCGCCTCGTGGCCGATTGCGACGCCTGGGACGGCTATCCCGCGCACAAGCACGAACTGCTCGCTTACTTGAGGGAGCACGGAATCCATAACGTCGTCGCGATCACCGGGGATCTGCATGCATTCCAGTGCGGTGTCGTGCGGGACGATCCCGATCCCGCGACGACGGTGCCGGTGATCGTTGATTTTGTCTGCGCCGGCATCAGCAGCTCGTCCTTCTATTCCACCCTGAAAGCGGCATGGAACGGTACGCCGCTAGCATCGATCGTGGCCACCCCTGCCAGACTCGACAGTTTCCTGATGGCGAACAACCCGGATCTGTGCCACGCTGACCACGACGCGCAGGGCTATGCGTCGGCCACCGTCACGCCGGAACACTTTTCCGTCACGTTCAACAAGGTGAAGCCGTTGAACCCGGACGGAACCGCGCCCGCGGATGCACTGCTTGGCCGCACGCGATTGACCGTGCCCAAGGACTCGGTCGAGGTACGCGTCGACCCCATCTAGATTCCGACGCGCGCGAGTTCGTTGCCGAAGACGGTCGAGCCGCAGTTTTTTCTCATTCCCGCAAATCTGAATGAGCAACCCTGTCCGGTCATGCACAGGGCCGCGCCAGGCGGCTCGTCAGTGGATGTGTCCTGCGAAAAGCCCGAGCAATCCGATGACGATCAGATAGATTGCAACGATGTAATTCAGCAGGCGCGGTACCACCAGAATAAGAATTCCGGCAATCAGCGAGACCAATGGGCTCAGGTTCGTGAATACGTGCATGGCGTTGCCCCTTAACAATAGATCGCGAAATCGCCGAGCAGAGCGCCTCTCCTGAAACACCGGAAACCCTGTCGCTCGAGAGAGTGCGTTCGCTACCCATTGACATCCGGTTAGCCCGCCGAGACAGGCGCTTGACCCGAAGCATGCCGACGATCTCCGGGCACCGGGCAAACACGCTACCGGCGGCCGCGGACCGTACTTCATGAACGTGAGCTTCGTAGCCGCTCTTTTTCAACGCTGCACGCGATGCCCAACATGTGCGGGAGTTTCTTGCAGACGCAGGTGCCCTGAACCACGGACGTTTGTCAGTGCAGCGTTCGCTCGCGTATCGGAGCGATTTCCGTGCCTGGCTCAGCGCGTGCTTATCGACCGAACTGCCGGCAACCGCCGAAAAGCGGAAGCGCGCGGCAAGTAGACGAGCCCATTCCGGCGACGGCCATGCTTGTGCCGGAGCCCGCATGAATGTCAGGTTGCGCTGTGAGAATCCCCGCACGTCGGGAAACGCAGCGTTCAAGTCCGGCGCTAGCCGATCGATGACTTTCGCACCCAACCCTTGTCGCTTCTCGACTGTCTGAACAGAATGGGCCTACGCGTGAAAATGAGCCCCTAGAAATTGCGCGCCACGCCGACCATGAACATGTCCTGGTCCTTGTCGTTACCGGTTGCGACACGATTGAAGCGCACGCTCGCCGCCCAATCGTTCGTGACCTGATAGGTCACCTGCGCGCTGAGCAAGGCATTGAGTCTCGTTTTGCTCGAGACCTCGTCCCGATCATGCGAGAGATACGGACCCACACCTGCCGAAAGCGTCCACTTGCTCTTGATCGGCGCGACGTACCAGATTTGCGCCGCCACGCCTCTTCGGCCGGCGACGCCATTGTTGCCTTCATAGACGAAGCTCGCCGAATAGGCCCACGCATTGCCGAGTGGCCGCTTGACTTCGACCATATACCCCTTTTCGATCGGCACTTGGGGACGGTTCGTCTGCGACGTCCCGGCCCAAACGCTCACCTGTGTCTTGCCGTCCGAAAACGCCGGGCCAGGATCGCCGCCAAGATCCGAGCCGATGCCGAACAGCACCGCGTCGGAATTGAACCCGTTGATCATCTGGACGTGGTTGTACTGCACCTTGAGGAAGAAGCCGTTGGGAACGAGGTAATACCGCACCGCTGCCGACGCACGCACGCCCCATCGCTTTTCATTACGCAACCGGTTGTCGACATGTGTCGTGTCCATGCTGAAATACGGACCCGCCGACAATTCGAGCGCCAGGCGATTGCCGACCGGCCAGCGAAACGCGCCCAGGGCCGCGAAGCCGTCACGGTGGTGATCCAGCGGATGCCCCTCGTTCACATATGCGAGGTAGACCGAGAGGTAGTCATTCAAGACGTCGCCGAAGCCGACTTCGTAGGCACGCCAATGCATGTCACCCCCCTCGGTCGCACGTCCGTCGCCATACACCGCATAGACGTTGATCGTTCGTTCCAAAGGCTTCAACCCGACCGGCAAGCTCGAAGGACTGTCCTCGGCGTGCGCGTGGCCCGGGCCTGCCAGAATTGCCAGAGCGGCGATCGAGCTTGCGAGGACGAAGCGCGAATAGATGCGACGGCACGGTCCCATTTGGACACCCCCTCACGTTGGTAACGGTAACCGCGATTTCCTGGACAAGTTGACAGCGATTATTGGCGACGGGCAATAGGGGCCAGCCCGCTCACTTCTCCGGCTGTAGCCTCCACGAGGCGCTCGCCGATCCGGAACACCTACGCTGAACGCTGGCCGAGCAACACGGCGACATTGCGCTCGGCCAGCGCGGCGATCGTGCGGGATGGATTCAGCCCGAGCGCACGCGGGACAGTCGCACCGTCCATCACATAGAGCCCGTCGTAACCGAATACCTTTCCGTCCGCGTTCACCACGCCATCCGCGCACGTTAGCCCCATGTTGCAACCACCGAGCGGATGCGGAGTGATCAGCTTGTGGAAATCGCTCCATGTCGGCGGGACGAAAGGTTCGCCGCCCGTGGCAACCGACAGGCGCCGGTGCGCATCGACCATCGCATCGACGACAGCCCGGGATCGCGCGTACGACCAGTCGAGCCGCAACACGCGATGCCAGGGCGCAAACCAGCAGCGACCGAGACGCATGCGCCCGTCGCCCGGATCGATGGCCTGGCCGAACCAGGGCATCATGTTCTCGACCGGGTCATCGCAATCGAAATGGCGCGCGAAGGCTCGCCAGAACGCGCGCATCACCCCACCGTGCGAGCGCTGCAGGTGGCGGCGCACGAAATCATGCGCAAGATTGGGCACGCCGCCGTCCTCCACGAACAGAGGTTGACCCTTGTCGGCAGTCCCGTCGAGCAGGTCGATCGCAGCGGAAATGGTGACGCCGTGCGACGGAGAGATCTTCCGGTGACTGTAGAAGGCCGGCGTGACGAAGTCGCCGTTGAAGGCCCAGCCCCAGCCGAGCCTCGGCGATAGATTCGGCAGCGTGCGATGCTCGTCGCGACAGCGGAGCAGCAACTCGGTACTGCCGATCGATCCGGCGCTGACGATCACCCTGGCCGCCGTGGCGGTTCCAGGCATGAAACTGCCGGCCACGGGATCGATGACGTTGAAATGTACGCGCCATCCCCGGCCGAGCGGCTCGAGCTTCTGCACGACGTGCAGCGGAAGGATTTTTGCGCCATGGCGCTCGGCCACGGCCAGATAGTTGAGGTCGAGCGTGTTCTTCGCCGACACCTGGCATCCGATGTCGCAATTGCCGCAGTGCACGCACGTGCCTTGCGATACCCCATGCACGTTGACGTGCCTGACCGAATGCCGGTCGTCGCGCGCGCCGGGCAAGGACGGATCGTAGGTCGGCGAAAACGATACGGCGAGCGGCAACTTGCGATACCGATCGCCCCAACCGCAGGCGTCGGCAGCGTCGCGCAACAAGCGGGTGCGTTCGCTGATCTGGTTGTCGGGCACCTCCTGGACCGACAGCATCCAGCCCACGCGCTGGTAATACGGCTTGAGTCCCTCGTACGTGATCTCCGGCGGCCAGCCGCGATCGAAGGCGTCGGGTTTGGCCTCGACCGAGACGTTGGCGTAGATCAGCGACCCGCCGCCCACGCCGGCGGCAGCCACCACCGACATGCTGGAAAAGACACGCAGGTCGGCCCAGCCATGGAATCGTTGCGGGTTCTGCTGATTCCACAGCCACGGGTCGGTCTCGTCGCGCGGATACGTGTTCGGTGTCCAGCGGCGACCACGCTCCAGCACCAGCACCCGCCATCCCGCCTCCGCAAGGCGGCAGGCCGCCACCGCTCCGCCGAAGCCACTCCCGACTACGATGACATCGTATTCAATCGCGCTCATGACGACGATCTCCTGACGTAGGTGCGTCACGGTTCCGATGCGAAAAACCTGAAGAATCCTCCCGCCTCCGAAGGCATCACGATGCCGGACGGGGCGAAGTCGATGTGGCCCGCCAGGCCGCTTTCGTGTTGGTCGAGGTGAAACAGCTGCCCGGCAAACCGTTTGGAAAGACCCGACATCGTCGTTCCTCAATCTTGCCCGGCAGACCCGGCAAAACGTCGTCATCCAGATGACTTTTCCTTTATTTTCAATATGTTATGCGCCTCTCACGGGCGCATGATTCGAGCTGGCACGTCCTGTGCGTTTGTAGCTGCGAGCGCAACGAAAAGTGCTCTCTTCCAAACCGCAGCAAACTTAGGAGATTTATCATGTCCGCACTGATGATCAACGACCTGTCCCGCGCCCACGAACTCAGCCGCAAGGAAATGGCTGCCGTCAGCGGTGGTAGCGTGTTCCAGAACATGGGAATCAACAACATCGCCACCGGCAGCGGATTCTCGTTCGCCAGCCCCAATACCATCACGGCCCCCGTCACGCAGGTCGATGCATCGACCCACCTGGATCTCACCAGCGTGACCAACTCGATCAACAACCTTGGCGGTCTGGTTGTCGCGAAGCTGGGCGTGTAAGCTTCGCCGTCCTTCCCCGCAGTGGCAGTGTTCGATAGCGTCGTACCGAAGCTCTGCAGCCCGCCGCGGGATTGTTCTCGCGGCATTCAAAGCCCGCCGGGCCGCGTCCCTGGCGGGCTTCCTTGCATGATAAAAACGCAGACGGCATGAACAGGCGGATTTGCTGACGCCCCGTCGGCAGCCCCCCCTCTCCCATCAGCGGCCGGGTTGATCCCGGCGCGCTTTCAGCGTCCCTCCCCTGCGCACAGATCCGCTCCGCCTCATCGAGTTTGACGGCGCCGGGGCGCCGGTCATGGAACTGCGTGGTCGCATCGATGCGTCGTTGGTCATCGGCGCGGCATTCCCGATGCGTCCCGCCGCTCCGCAGGCACGCAGCGAATTCAGTTATGCGAAGCATACGATTCCCGATCCTGGCGTCAATCCCGGTTGCGGCCGCCCGTCGGCGCACCATCGCGTCGGCGTTCGCCGTCGGCAACAGCGTGTCGCTCAACGGCCGGGCGCCGCGCGCGATCGCGTGCGTATTGGCGACGCTTTCGCGCAGACGCTTCCACCCCGCCGCCGCACATGGATGCCTGCGACGCGAATCGCCAGCGCCACGCGCCATTTCATGTTGGCCGAGATAAAACAGCAGCCACGGAAATTGTTTGGAAGAACCCGACATCGTCATTCCTCGATCTTGCCCGGCGGGCCCGGCGAAACGTCGGATGCCAGATGGAATTGCCTTTTTTTTCATGAGGTTAAGCACCCCTCATGCGCACATGACTCGAGGCTGGCACGTCCCGTGCATTTGTAGCTGCGAGCGCAACGAAACGTGCTCTCTTCCAAACCGCAGCAAGCCCAAGGAGATTTACCATGTCCGCACTGATGATCAACGACCTGTCCCGCGCCCACGAACTCAGCCGCAAGGAAATGGCTGCCGTCAGCGGTGGTAGCGTGTTCCAGAAC
>NZ_QTPQ01000067.1:0-27862 GCF_003853425.1 Burkholderia sp. Bp9140 | reverse complement strand
GGCGGCAGACAAGGTCGGCTACATCGATATCAATGATTCAAGTATCCACAAGTTCTCCGATGCGGACTTCCTGTCTTTTATGGGCTGGCAGAAGGTCAGTGAAGGCAATACGCCGTTCAGCAGTGACGGACTGTGCGATGTGGATGCGCTGAAGAAAATACTGAACGATGCTGCGCCGCACGAAGTGCCAGCGGTGACAGGGGAGACACCGGAAGCTCACAAGACGAGAGTGCTGTCGGCGTATGTAAAAGGTCATGCCCAGGTACTGCGGCAGTTGCGCGGCCTTGTCTGTCACGCGCCGAGTGAGTGGGACAGTACAAACAACGAGGGACGCTATGCGAGGCTGCTCGATGAGGGCGGCTTCTACCACGGCAACGAGAAGGGCTACAAGGATTTCCTGAAGTACCTGAAGGAGGTTCAGTTTTGGGACAGAACTGGCCTTCCGGCAGGGCAGATGCTATGGTTTTTCCATCCGCTTGAATTTATTCGGAATTTCAGGAGGTGCGGATGGCTATCCAAAGACGAACTAGCTGCTACGTTCCCTCGCTTTCCGTTTTATACCGAAAGTGGTAGTCCTCGGAGGGCAATTGAAATTGATAACGATATTTATAGGATAACGCTGAAAATTGCGCGTCAACGTGTCCAAAGCCACGTGACGGTGTTAAACAATTGCCTTAGAAAGTATATAGGGAGTGACTCGAAGAGGGTTGCCCTGTTCTTGGCGCAAGTGTTGTTGGAGACAGCCCAGTGGCGTGATCTTGGTGGTATAAGACGCCTTATGCATGAATGGGGATTTGGCAAATATTCGACGGCAAACCCGGCGACGAAATACTATGGCCCATTTTATGGTCGCGGTATTATGCAACTTACATGGGCGGGTAACTTTGAGGCGTATGGGAAGTATCGAGTTATCCCTGATTGTGCCACCAGCTCTTACGTTGAGCGATTGCCTGGCTCGCATTGCCGAATCGCGGCGACCTCACAGCACTATACGGCGAACCCGAGCGACGGCGGACGCTTGATGCTTTGGTCGCCGCGTTACGACCCGGATATCGTAGCGGAGAGTGCTGACCATGCGTGTGACTCCGGCGGCTTCTATTGGGTATCGAAATTTTTTCGTCGAGAACTGAATATCAATAGAGTTGTTGATGCGGATTTTTCGGCTTCTAGCGTAGATTTGGTGAATCGACTCGTTAACGGTGGCGGGAATGGATATTACGAAAGGCAGGCTTACTCGGTATTTATAATGTGTGCCGTGGGAGATGGGGCTGAAGTTGACGGGGTGGTGTTGGTTACTCCGCCTCATCCTAAAAAGGCGGTTTTGGCGAACATGCTTCGGCCGGAGTGATATATGAGGGGTGTCAGAGTGTTGGTGGCTATGGCGGCGCTTGCTATATCGTTTATTTCGTGCGCTGCTGATATTTCAAAAACTTTCGCCCCATCTCTGGGGGTTGTGGCTGAGGTGAAGATTAATGGTTCAGATTTGGTTTGGAGGCTATCCGGAAAAAGAGGGGTTAGGCAGGGGAGGGTCAATATCGATACGGAAAATTCATTGAATATAAAGATTGGTAGTTATGATTTTAGTGGTAGGTTGGGTTTTTCGGTGTCTCACGCGGATGACGGGATGGGGGTGTATGAGATTTATAGGGTTTTTACATTTTCTTCGTCATCAAATGAGTTTGTGGAGAGATTTCCGGCGTGTGGGGATGAATTCGTAAATCTTAATGTTAATGAAGGTGGGCGCTATCTGGTTAGTACTTATTGGGAGCGAAGTGTTCCTAGGAGGTGTGTCACTAGATTAAAAATTGAAAGATGATTGACTTCATATTTGAATGTCCGCATAAATTATGTATATCCGGTTGATGAGGGCGTAATATTAATACTAAGGCATGATTTTGTTGGGGGCGTTGTTGATGTTGTGGGATTTTTTATATATTTTATTTTTTATCGAGTGTGTGAAAAAAATCCACGATGAAAACTGCGTGCAGAGGCCAGAAAAATCGCCGCTGGTACTGTGGCGTCTATCTTCGACCCCGAAATCAGATTTTCTTTATTAGGTTCATAATGAGTATGGTGCCAGAAACGAAAGTCGTAGTACCTATTTCTGAATGTAATGGAGGAGGGTGGTTTCAATATAGCTTCCCACGTGTGATGCCCTTGGTTGTTGAGATATTCTTGTTCGGGATGTGCATTGCTGCAGCTGGCGAATCGTTCGCCGTATCGGATAATGACATGGCCTATAACGACTGTGGTGCGTTCGTTTTTGATAACGAGGATGATGATGTGCTGGCATCTTACAATAACTCATTTAGTAGATCGGCCGAAACTCGCTGGAGTAGAGGTAATTGTGTTGCGCTCCTGTCTGCTGGCAATCTAACCCCATTTTTAGGAGCAACTGACTCATGGGGAAATTGGCTTAACAACAGGATTGCACTCACGATACGTCGAAACGATGATTTTACTCTTCCTAGCGTCCATTTTTGTAGCGGCAATGCTGATTATGACGCTTGTATGGAAAAGGCCTTGCTTACCTACTACGGTTTTCGCCTTGACGATCGGAAGCGTTGGCGGCTTCGCCCATATCAGTCGAAAAGCAGCTTCGGATTTAGTCTTGAGCAGTCGATATCGAGCACATTAGATGGAACCATTGAGCGGCCGGATGGCATCACGGTATTCGGTGTGCGGCGGTATCTGGATACATTCTCTGATGGGCCCAAAAAATGGTGGGTCCAATTATATGTAATCCGTCATACGTCATTTGGTTATGTGATTCTTTCAAGCAATCCAAATGGTGATCCACCACTTTCAATTCCACAGGATTCGACGCCTGAGTCCTACGCACAGGCGATCCCATTGATCAATAGGCTCGTGCAAATCGTACAAAGTGTGCGTATAAAGTAATCTTGAAAAATCGGAGTCAACGGATAGTAATATGTGTTCTCGACTCGTCTGTAATCTGAAAATCGTTCATCTAAGAGTGGGGGCGGAATGTGAATTGGATGAGATGCGGCAAGCCTAAATAATTCATGCTTCCCTGAATAGTCAATATATGAAATCTCCCATCCGCCAAGGCGACAAACTCGAACATGGCGGCGAAGTCACCAGTGGCTCGCCGTGGACGATATTCATGTGCAAGCCGCTTGCCCGCAAGGGTGATGATGCGACTTGCGACCTGCATGGCCCGACCGTCATCGACGAAGGCGCCAACAAGTTTCCCGATCGCGACAACAAGCCATTCGCGCTTGACGGTCATCGCTGCGCATGTGGCTGTCGGTTGATCTCGTCGCTGCCGAACGTCCACTTCGAATAATGCCCGTCGACCTCTCTCAGGCGGGATGCCCGAGCGCCTATCCGAGCCGTCCACGCTTCTGGCCGTGGTGGTTCTGCATCTGGCTGCCCTGCGCGGTGTTCGGAGCGGTGATTGCTTTGCTGATGTGGCACAAGGGCGCGCGGGCGGGCAGCCCATGGTTCTGGTTCTACGTCGTCGGTATCCCGAACGGCTTTTTCGGCTTTCTCTTCGCGATCGAGCGCGCGCGCTATGAGGCTGTGTGGTACCGCACATACCACCGCAACCTCCATCGCAGCCGATGGCTGGCGGAGCGCATCCGTGTCGCGCAGCAGCCGCTTCGGGTGCTTGGCGTCGGCTATTGCTTGCCGTTGAACGGCCAGACGCTTGCACAGGTGATCCGTGCCGGCGTGCGTTTGCCTCGACAGCAGCAGCCCCGCTCCGGCGCGGATGTCGTCGAACATTGCCGCTTTGATGACCCGTTGGAAATAATCGACGAGACCGGTGAAGCCGATGCGGCTGATCCAACCGAGGAGAGCGGAGCCGATGCCGTAGCGGATGCCGCTCCAAAGCGATCCGTTACCCAGCTTGCACTCAGGATTGCCGAAGCGCTTGAACCGCTCGCCGCAAGCGTGCACGCGCTCACGCAGTACGAAGCCACCCACTGGCCGAAGGTGCGCGTCCTAGCTGAACCCGGAGACGAGGCCTTACGCGAACAGGAGGTTCGCGACGCGCTGCAATTGCTCGGTCTGCCACCCCTCACTGTGCTGTCCACACCTGTTTCACTGGGGTTACTGGTAGCGGACGCATGGCTCGACGCCCGCGAAGCATGCCCGCTGCTCGTGATCGCGACGGCATGGAACGAAAAGCCGCCTCCAACCGGCAGCACCGAGGGATGTGTCGCGATGCTGCTCGACGCCGGCTTTTACCGCCTACCCGAAGGTGTGCCCGTGATGGCGACCCTGCATCGACCCGTCGAGGGCAAGGCCGATGAGATCGAATACGGCTTCGCGAATGCCGTGATCTGGGGCAGGGCAGATTTCGATGCCGTGACGCGAGCCTGGGTCACGCGTGCCGTCAAGCGCTGCAATCAAGGACTGCGCATCGCGAATCTGGAGGCGCTTGCAAACGGCGGCGCCCAATGCGACCTCGCCTACATCGTGGGCGATTTTGGTAGTGCCAGCGGCTGGCTGTCCGTCGCAGCCGCTGTCGAATGTGGTGCTGGGGACGCGCCGCAACTGATCATCGATCGCGTGCAGTCCGCCGTCATTCACGTGCTTCCCGGTCCACACGGGAAGGAATCTTCGTTGCCTGGACACGCTCAGCATGACCGATCCGAAACTGACCTTGCGGCCGCTTGACTCGGCTCCCGCTATAGAGTCCGCGCCCTCTGGACGCGTCGCGCTCTGGGGCGTGGTTGTCGCGGCGCTGATCGCTGCAGCGTTCGCGATTGGCCTCGTATGGCGCCGCGGCGACCTGTTCGATCTCGCGCCCGGTGTGGCGCGTATGCAAGTCGTGATCGCCATCATCATCGCCCTGATCGTATTCGTCGCCATACATCTCTGTTTGTTTTTTATCGGTGCATACGCCATTGCCGGACAGATGTTTCGCAGAGATATCGGCGACGCAACGAAGGCTCGGAAGCCGCTGAAACATGACGCCCGTCTGCAACGCCTGGTCGAGGAACTGCGCGCGTCGCAGGGCCGGCGCTGGCGATACAGATCACCGTGGCTGATGGTGAGCGGTGCGGACACGTTGATCGACCAGGTCGCACCGGGCCTGAAGCGCGCGGGCGCGATGCCTGTCGGCAACGTGATTCTGGTGCACGCGGCACCGGACGGCATCGAGGCGGGCACATGGCGCCGACAAATCCGTAAGCTGCGGCGCAGGCGGCCGGTCGACTGTGTTGTGCAGATCACGCACGTGGACGAGTGCGATACCGAACTGCCGCGCACACTCGCTGCGCTTGCGACCGACATCGGTTGGGCCGCGCCTGTCACGTTCCTGCATACAGTGCCCGCACAAGGCGACAGACCTGAAACGTTCGAGGCGATCGGTGCATTTCCGGGGCCGGCGTACCAGGGTGGGCAGCCGGCGCTGGCCTTGCGCGATCAGCTTGCCGCGATCGAGCGGGGTACGGCGGATGCGGGCGTGTGGCTCTGTACAGCGCCCACGCGCGTCGCCTATCTAGCCGAAATCTCCCAATACATCGGGAAACAGCGCGAACACATCGTCACCCGCTGGCAAGCACTCCTTGCTTCACCCTGGCTGCGCACACCGCTGGCGGGCGTGACGTTCGCACCTGTATTCGCGACAGCGGTGGCGACGCCAGCGCCGGCGCCGATCGCCGCGGACGGGAGCGCGACCGTTCTGACCCTCCTGATCGAGTTACCGCCGCAACCCGCCGCACTGCTGCCCGTATGGCGTGCAATCGCAAGCCGGCAACGCATTGGTCGGCGCGTGGGATTCTACTGGTCGAACGCGCTGGCGATATGCTTGATTGTTGCGACGATGGCGTGGTGCGTATGGATGACAGCGTCGTTCGTCGGCAACCAGCAACTCATGCGTGAAGCGCAGGCAACAGTGAACGCAGCAATTGATGCGCGGCCACAGACGGCCGCCGCCTGGCGCGCGCAACTGGCGCTGCAGCAGTTGATGGAAAAGCTCGAATACCGGCAGCAGCACGGCGCACCGTGGTACCTGCGAGCAGGCCTGTCGCGCAATGACGATATCCTCGATGGTCTCTGGCAATCGTACCGAGTCGCTGCAACCCGCAACTTGCAGGCGCCTGTCCTGCAAACGATCGGTGAACTGTTGCAGGCCGCAGATCAGGCGCGTGCCGACAGCCTTCAATCGCAGGACACGCGAGGTAGTACGTACAACGCGCTCAAGACCTACCTGATGTTCGGCGACCCGTCGCGCGCAGATCCTGCGTTTCTGAAGCGCATGCTCGTCGCCTTCTGGTCGCGCCCCGTGGAGATACCGCTGGGTGAGCGTGCCGATACCGGCCTACGGCTCGCAGGGTTTTACGCGGATCACCTGAAAGCGCATCCCGAATGGCGGATTACGATTGACGATCGCATCGTGACAGCGACTCGCAATATGTTGATCACGCAGATGGGACTCGCGTCGGCTGACGACACGGTGTACCAACGCATCCTCGACGACGTGAAAAACAAATACGCCGACGCGTCGCTCGAAACGCTTCTGAATGGCACCGATGCACACGGAATGTTTGCGGCGTCGCTGACCGTGCCCGGGATCTATACGCGAGCGGCGTGGGACGGCATGGTTGCCGCGGCGATCGACAAGGCTGCCGGCGAGCGCCAGCTCGGCAGCGATTGGGTGCTGACGGGTACGCAGCCGCGACAGACAATCGGTAGCATGCCCGCGCGCGGCACAATCCAGACCAAGCCGATCGTTGACGAGAAACGCGCAGCCGAGGAACTGAAGCAGCGGTTGAAGGCAAGGTACTTTGGCGAGTACGCGGCTGCATGGCAGCGCATGCTCAACAGCATGCAGTGGCAACCAGCGTCCAATCTTGGCGGCGCGATCGAACAGCTTTCTCGACTGGCGGACGCACAGACTTCACCGTTGATCGCGCTGATGGAATCCCTTCAATATCAAGCGCAGGCGGGGCGGCCGTCTCAGGCGCTGGCTGACACGCTGGTGAGAAAGGCGCAAAACCTGCTCGGGACGGACGAGCACCCGGGAGCAACCATCGTCAATCCGCTCGACAAGCCGTTTGGTCCACTGCTGGTGTTGATGAGTGAGACGAGCGCATTACCTGTCGCTGCAAATGACAAGAGCACCACGCCGGCTAACATCGGGCTGAACGGCGTGAGCCTGTCGCGTTATCTGACGGCGGTCACGACGATGCGGCTGAAGCTGCAACAGATCGCGAGCAGTGGTGACGCGCAGGCAATGGCGCGCTCGCTCGCACAGGCAGTGTTTCAAGGCAAGTTGTCGGAATTGTCCCAGGCGCGCGATGACGCGGCGATTACGGCCGCGAGCCTCGGTACGGCATGGGCGGGTTTCGGCGATACGGTGTTTGCGCAGCCGCTCGAGGCAGCATGGCAAGCGATACTGCAACCGGCCGCAGCGAGCCTGAACGATGCGTGGCGAGCCAGTGTTGCTGCGCCATTCAACGCGGCGATGAGTGGCCGCTATCCGTTCTTCGATACGCGGGCCGATGCGTCCTTCGCCGAGCTTGGCCGCTATGTGCGACCCGATACCGGATTGATCTCGCGTTTCGTCACGACCCAGCTGGCCGGTGTGATGAAACTCGAGGGCGACCATTGGGCGCCGAATGAACTGGCACCCCAGGCGCTTCAGTTCGACCCGAAGTTCCTGAGCGCCGTCCGGCAGTTGTCGACCGTTGGCGCGCAGCTCTACCTGCAGGGCGACGCAGGCGAGAAATTCGAAATGATGGCACTGCCGACGCCGAAGGTGACGCGCTCGGAACTGTCGGTCGACGGCAAGCAGATCGTCTATTTCAACCAGCAGGAGCGCTGGACGCCGCTGGCATGGCCCGGCAATGGCCTGAACGGGCATGCGGGACTTACATGGCAAACGCTCGACGCGGGCCTGCGGCAGGCATTCGATTCGACTGGTGACTGGGCATTCCTGCGTCTGCTGGGCAAGGCTGACATCAAGCAGCTTGATAGCACGCGCTATCGGCTCACGTGGAATACCGGACCCGACGAACCGCTGTCGTACGTTTTACGTACGCAGGTCGGTGCCGGGCCGATCAACCTGTTGAAACTATGCGGGTTCCGTATGCCCGATCGTATTTTCGTCGTCGGCAAGGCGGGCGTCGCGTCGGCGATGCCGCTCCTGCCGCCGGATCTCCAGCCATGAGTGAAGAGAAAAACGAATCGACGATGCCTGAAGGGGGCGGTCTCGGTGCGGAGAACGATCCGTACCTGCGTTACTTCGATGCGGAGATGCGTTACCTGCGCGAAGCAGGACGGGAATTTGCGAAGTCCCAGCCGCAAGCCGCACGCCGCGTGGGAATGACGTTACCTGGTGCGCGCCACGACAGTGTCGACCAGACCTACGAGGGTTTCGCGTTTCTCGCGAGCCGGCTGCGCATGAAGCTCGACGACGCGCTGCCGGAGCTCGCCGATCCACTGATCGATCACCTGTGGCCACATGCGGGTCGCACGATTCCGTCGCTGGCAATCCTCGAGTGTATGCCGCGCACTGGCGAGGCGCGGATTCTCGATACGTTGCCGCCTGGGTTGCAGATTCGTTCGACACCGGTCGGACCGGAAGGGACGATGTGTGTTTATCGAACCACTCAGGCGATACGTCTGCTGCCGCTCAGCGTGCGCGAGGCGGGTGCGCGCATCCGCGCGGACGGTCGCACGGTGATCCGGCTCGCGTTTGACCTGCTGCACCGCGAGCAGCGGTTGCTGGACGACCTTTCGCGTATCCGGCTATATCTGCATGGCGATCGACCGACTGCATCGGCGCTGTATGCCGCTCTTACGCGCCAGGTCGAGTCGATCGGCGTGCGCATGCCGCACATGCTTGACGGCCAGCTACGACCACGACCGGCGATGACAGTCGAGGCGGCAGGTTTTGGCGCGCAGGCACGATTGTGGCCGATCGGTCTCGATGCACGCGACGCCGAGCTCGACCGCGAGCAGACGATGCTCGAATACTTCTCGTTCCCCGAGAAGTTCCACTTCGTCGACTTGTGCGGATTCGACTCGGCAAGTGTGCCACCGGGCGAAACGCGTCTTGAATTCGATATGGTGATCCAAGATCGGATACCCGGTGATGTCATGTTCGACGCGGACAACATCCGGTTGTTCTGCACGCCGGTGATCAATCTGTTCGAACTGGACGCACAGGCAATACGGCCCAGCGTGCACGATCGCGACTATCCGGTGCGCGCCCCGGCGTCAGCGGGCGAGCACGTCGAGCCCTACGACATACTGTCGGTCGTGGCGACCGATCCGCGCACCGCCACGCTATACACCTATCAGTCAATAAAGGCATTTCAGCATCGCGGCGGGATGACCCGACGCGAGTTGCCGGATCGGCACTACCACTCGTCGATTCGGCAGGGCGTAACGGGCCAGCGAGAAATGATCCTGACGTTAGGGGGGGCATGTATGGGATGAACCCGGCAGCTTGCCGGACGGGCACGTAATGGTTCGGGTGTTGGCAAACAATGGGCGCTTGCCGCGTATGGCGCTGCGTGAATCGACGATTTCCGCGCCTGCTTCGACCTTTAACGGTGTCGAACGCGTACGCAACCTGACGGCCCCGACGATGCCGCTGTATCCCCCGCGTGGTGGCGACTATGACTGGCGGATGATTTCTCACTTCAATGGCGCGGGTACCACCGAGCTGAACATGATGGACGCGAATGTGCTGCGCGGCGCGCTGTCGCTGTACGACTGGACCCGACAGGACGATAACCGCAGACGTATCGAGGCGATTCACTACGTTTGGCTCGACGAGGAAACCACTCTCGTAGGTGCGCGCGTCGAGCGCATCGTGAATATGAATGTGGGTATCGAGCCGGCAGGTTTTGCAGGACCGGGTGACGTCGCGCTCTTCGGCGATGTGCTCAGCCGCTTCGTAGGCCGCTATGCGTGCTTCCAATTTGCGGTGCGGCTGGTTCTGTATGAAGGCGTCGGCGGTCCGATCAGGCGCTATCCATGCACGATCAAGACGGGAGGTTGGTTGTGATACGCCGAACAAATCGGACCATGCGAAGCATGCGATTGGTGAGCGCCGCCGCGATGACGGCGGCGTCATTGTCTGGCTGTGGCATGTGGCAATCGGTGAAGATGACGACCGCCGACATGACGCGCGCGATTTTCGTCGCGAAGGTCAAGGAGATGAATCTCGTGATCGAAAGCCGTTCCGCACTGAACGAGAACGAGAAAGGACAAGCTCTACCGGTTGTGATGCGCGTCTATCAATTGAAGGATGCGAAAATTTTCGAGAGGGCAACATACGTCCAACTGCTCGATGACGACAGGGCGTTGCTGAAGGCCGATCTGCTCGACAGTATGGAGGCCACGCTTGTGCCTGACGCCACGGTGACGCTGTCTGCGCCAATGGCGGATGACGCGCGCGTCGTGGGCGTTGCAGGGTTCTTTCGCGATCAGGGCGGAGCCGAGTGGCAACTGACGATTCCGAGGTCGCGGTGGAAAAAGACGGATCCCGTCAAGCTTGTCGTGACGGGCAACCGGATCGAGTTGGTGCCATGAACAAGGTATTGCGACGATCGTTGGCGTCACTCATCAAATGTTATGGGTTGCAGTTTTCGATTCAAGTTGCAAACGCCATGGCGTCGAGTGCCGAGGCCCATGCCTGAATGGCGATGAGCCGTCACTCCGGCAAATCCCGCTGATTCATATCCCACTCGATCCCGCCCGTACTCAGCCGCTCGATCTTCTCCATCCGCTGCCGCGCCAGTTCAGGAAGCCGGTTCGTCACGCCGATCACCAGCGCTTCGGCGAGCGCGAGCGCGGGCACGTTGGTCTGCAGCATCGCGAACGGGCGCCCCTGGATCCGCAGCACGATCTCCGCGAACGCGCTGATCGGCGAGCGCCATTCGTCGGTGATCAGCAGCACGCGCACGCCGAGCTGATGCGCGGCCTGCGCGAACCGGATGCTGTCCTTCTGATAGCGGCGAAAATCGAAAATGACGAGCACGTCGCCGGGCCCCATGTCCGTCAGCGAGACCGACGCGAGATTCACGTTCGGCTCGACGTACTGCACATGCGGGCGCGCATACGCGAGCGTGAAGGAAAACAGCGACGCGAGCGGCGCGGTATAACGCCCGCCGCCGCAGAACACGCGGATATCGGGATCGGCCAGCAGCGTCACCGCTTCGTCGAACGCCGCCGCGTCAAGTCCTTCGATGGTGGTGGCGAGCGCTTGCGAAAGCCGCTGGAAGATCGCCGCGTGGCTGTCGCGCATCCCCGATTCCGAGTGGAACGCGTCCATCCGCGCGAGCGGCGAATTCATCGCGGTGTCGATCTCGTCGTGCAACGCCTGCTGGAACGACGAGTAGTTCGGAAAGCCGATCCGCACGACGAAGCGAAACACGGTCGGGTCGCTGACTTCGGCTTGCTTCGCGAAGCTCGCGATCGGCCCGAGCCCGAGGCTCGGATAGCGATCCAGCAGCGCATGCGCGACCTTCTGTTCCGACGGCGTGAAGCTATCCATCTGGGATAGCAGCAACGCCCTGATGCTTGTCCCCATCGGGCACTCCGGCTTGCTCGTATCTGAATGACAAACGGCAGACGTGCGTCTGCCGGCGACTCCGTCCATGTTAGCCGATCGACGGCCCGCAGGCCGTGTGCGGCTGCAGATTAGAGGGACGCATCGCCTCGGCCCTCGATCATTCATATGTGTAATAAAACGAACACTCCGCGCGACTATCGAACGCACGATTTAGCGAAGAAATATAGTAATAACCCTAGGTTTTTCGATAAAAAAGCCGATGCTATGATCGCGGCCTTGCTGAAATGTATTGTTCATTACATGCCGGGTCAACAGCGTCGGTCAGCCTCGGGGCGGGGCGCGCATCCCGGCATGGCCCGGTCATTCGTGTGGAGGATTCCGTCATGAGACGGCTCGTCGTACTCACCCTGTTGTCGGCCATGAGCGCAGGCGCGCTCGCCGCTTCGGAACCCGCGGTGGAAGCGAAGAACGGCATGGTCGTGTCGTCGCAGCATTTCGCGTCGCAGATCGGCGTCGACATCCTGAAGGAAGGCGGCAACGCGGTGGACGCCGCCGTGGCGGTCGGCTACGCGCAGGCCGTGACCAATCCGTGCTGCGGCAACATCGGCGGCGGCGGCTTCATGACCGTGCACCTGGCCGACGGCCGCGACCGGTTCATCAACTTCCGCGAAACGGCGCCGGCCGCGGCCTCGGCGAACATGTATCTCGATGCGAAGGGCAACGTGATTCCGGACGACAGCCTGTACGGCTATCGCGCGGTCGGCGTGCCGGGCACGGTCGCGGGCCTCGACCTCGCGCAGCGCAAGTACGGCAAGCTGACGCGCAAGCAGGTGATGGAGCCGGCAATCCGGCTCGCGCGTGACGGCTTCGTGCTGACCCGCGGCGATACGGACATCCTCGACACGACCATCGAGCGCTTCAAGAAGGATCCGGAAGCCGCGCGCATCTTCCTGCGCCCGGACGGCACGCCGCTGCAGCCGGGCGACCGCCTGGTGCAGAAGGACCTGGCGCGCACGCTCGAGCGCATCGCCGGGCAGGGCCCCGAAGCGTTCTATCACGGCGAGATTCCGAAGATCGTCGAAGCGGCGGCGAAGCGCGGCGGCGGGCTGATCACGGCGGCCGATTTCGCGTCGTATCGCGCGCAGGACGTGGCGCCGCTGACCTGCACGTATCGCGGCTACGAGTTCGTGTCGGCACCGCCGCCGAGCTCGGGCGGCGTGACGATGTGCGAGACGCTGAACGTGCTCGAAGGGTATGACCTGCGCAAGTTCGGCTACCAGTCGGCGTCGGTGGTCCACTACATGACCGAGGCGATGCGCCACGCGTACGAGGATCGCAACACGCTGCTCGGTGATCCGAACTTCATCGACAATCCGGTCGCGAAGCTGACGAGCAAGCAGTATGCGGCCGAGATCCGCAAGCAGATCAGCGGCGAGACGGCGACGGCGTCGGTCGACGTGCAACCGGGTGTCGGCGTGCACGAGAAGCCGGAGACGACCCACTATTCGATCATCGACCACGACGGCAACGCGGTGTCGACCACGTACACCGTCAACGGCCGCTTCGGCGCCGTGGTGATCGCGCCGGGCACGGGCTTCTTCCTGAACGACGAGATGGACGACTTCACGGTCAAGGTCGGCGCGCAGAACCTGTTCGGCCTCGTGCAGGGCACGCGCAACTCGATCGCGCCGGGCAAGCGTCCGCTGTCGTCGATGGCGCCGACGATCGTGAAGAAGGACGGCAAGGTGTTCATGGTGGTCGGCTCGCCCGGCGGCTCGCGCATCATCACGATCACGCTGCAGACCGTGCTGAACGTGATCGACTACGGGATGACGCCGCAGGATGCGGTCGGTGCGCCGCGCGTCCATCATCAATGGCTGCCCGACGAGGTCTATTACGAGACCCGCGGCCTGTCGCCCGACACCCTCGCGATCCTGCGCAACATGGGTTACAAGATGACCGAGCAGACGCCGTGGGGTGCGGCCGAGCTGATCATGGTCGGCCTGCCCGGCACCGAGGCGGCGAGCCGCCAGAGTTCCGGCAACGACTCGTCGGTGTCCGGCAACGTGCGCGTCGGCTACCTTTACGGTGTCAACGATCCGCGCCGTCCGGCCGGTTCGGCGATCGGGTACTGACCTGGTCGGATCATGCTGAACGGCTGCAACCGGCGTCCGCGATCGCGCGCACGTCGGTTGCAGCGGTAGCGGGTCCGTTCGCGGACTTCCGCAGTATCGCGCGAGGCGGGTGCCCGGAATGCCGGGCGGGCCGCCCCGCGACGCGCGCGCCGTGGCACGGCACCGGCGCGCGCATCGACTCCTTCAAATCCTGCACCGTGCGTCGAGTTCCGTTATGAACAAACGAATGTCCGCGGCAGTCTCGATCCTGCTCGCGATGGCGGCCGGCATCCTGATCGGCTACCTGATCTACACGCAGTTTCCCGACAAGCAGTCCGCGACGGAAATTGCCGGCTACATCTCGCTCGTGTCCGACGTGTTCCTGCGGTTGATCAAGATGGTGATCGGGCCGCTGGTGTTCTCGACGCTCGTCGTCGGCATCGCGCACATGGGCGATGCATCGTCGGTGGGGCGCGTGTTCGTGAAGGCGTTCGGCTGGTTCGTCACCGCGTCGCTGATTTCGCTGCTGCTCGGGCTGCTGATGGCGAACCTGCTGCGGCCCGGCGAGAACCTCGGCCTGCCGCTGCCGGACATCGGCGCATCCGCGCATCTCGCGACGTCCAAGTTCACGCTGAAGGATTTCGTCGGTCACATGGTGCCGAAGTCGATCGCCGAGGCGATGGCGAACAACGAGATTCTGCAGATCGTCGTGTTCTCGATGTTCTTCGGCGTCGCGCTTGCCGCACTCGGCGAGCGCGGCAAGGTCCTCGTCGCCGCGATCGACCAGCTGGCGCACGTGATGCTGAAGATCACCGGCTACGTGATGAAGCTCGCGCCGCTCGCGGTGCTGGCGGCGATGGCGTCGACCGTCGCGATCAACGGGCTGTCGATCCTGCTGAAGTTCGCGGTGTTCATGGGCGACTTCTACGTGAGCCTGTTCCTGCTGTGGAGCACGCTCGTCGCTGCCGGCCTGCTGTTCCTCGGCCGTCGCGTGTTCAAGCTGCTCGCGCTGATCAAGGAAGCGTTCATGCTGTCGTTCGCGACGGCGAGTTCCGAAGCCGCGTACCCGAAGATTCTCGACGCGCTCGACCGGTTCGGCGTGCGCCGCAAGATCTCGAGCTTCGTGATGCCGATGGGCTATTCGTTCAACCTCGACGGCTCGATGATGTACTGCACGTTCGCGTCGCTGTTCATCGCACAGGCGTACAACATTCACCTGTCGCTCGGCACGCAGATCACGATGCTGCTGGTCCTGATGCTGACGTCGAAGGGGATGGCCGGCGTGCCGCGCGCATCGCTCGTCGTGATCGCGGCGACGCTGCACCAGTTCGACATCCCGGAAGCGGGGCTGCTGCTGATTCTCGGCGTCGACACGTTCCTCGACATGGGGCGCTCGGCCACCAATGCGGTCGGCAACTCGATCGCCAGCGCGGTGGTCGCGAAGTGGGAAGGCGAGCTGATGTCGGAGTCCGAGGCCAAGGTGCATGCCGCGCATCTCGATGCGGAACTGGAACGGCAGAACAGCGATCCGGCCTATGGCGCCGGTCGGGCGACGTCCGCTTAAGCGGCACACACCTCGTCGATACACGCCGCCAGCACCATCGCGGCGGCGTTGCCCGGCGTCGAGCCGAGCAGTTGCGGCGCATAGACGCTGTCGCCGGCCGCGATCGGCCGCCCCGATAGCGCACAGACGCCGCGCTTGCGCGTCGTGAACAGCCGCCACTTCTGGTAGCCGTAGTGGCCGGTGCACGCGTCGCACCACGAAATCATCACGGTGTCGGCCGTGGGCCGCTCGAGTACGCTGATCGTTGGCTGGCTCGTCGCGTCCCACGACGGCAGGCGATCGCGCGTGACGCCGCGCCGTCGCGGGGCGGCCCATGAAACGGACGGCATGTCGAAGCTGCCGATCGCGGCGACGGTCCTGAGCCAGGTGGCTGCACTGTTGCTCATGTCTGCTTTCCTCGAAACGTTACGCAATGCCGCGACACGCGGCATCACGACAGGCGGATGCGCGGCTGCACACAGCCGTTGATCCGTTCGGCGATCCACAGCAGCGTCGCCTTGGAGAACCCGTGCAGCGCCTGCTGGTGCCGCCGGTACAGCATCAGGTGGCTGAATTGCGCGAAACGCCCCTGGATGAAGCCGCCGCGGAAGAACCCGAATTGCCCGAGCGTGCCGAACGCGTCGTAGTCGCTGATCGACACGAGCGCGCCGAAATCGTGGAACGCGAACGGCGGCAGCGGCTTGCCGTCGAGCCATGCGGGCAGGTGCTTCGCGAGATGCTCGGCCTGCTGGGCCGCCACCTGCGCGGTGGGCGGCAGCGGCCGTTCGTGGCCGTCGGGTTGCAGGCTCGCGCAATCGCCGATCGCGAACACGCGCTCGTCGGCCGTGGCCTGCAACGTGGGCCCGACCAGGATCTGGTTCGCGCGGTTCGTGTCGAGCCCGCCCAGCGCGTGCATGAAATCGGGCGCCTTCACGCCGGCCGCCCACACCATCAGATCCGCTTCGGCGAACGAACCGTCACCATGGTGGAAGCCGTTCGCATCGGCCGCCGTCACGCGCGTCGACGTCAGCACATGAAAGCCGATCTGCTCGAGCCGCCGCTGCGCCGACGCGGAAATCCTCGGCGGAAACGCAGCGAGGATGCGCGGGCCGCTTTCGAGCAGCGTCAGCTGAAGCCGCTCGCGCACCGTCGCATCGCCATACGCCTGCGCCACTTCCAGCAGCCGGCTCAGTTCCGCGGCCAGTTCCACGCCGGTCGCCCCGGCTCCGACGATCGCGACGCGAAACGGCTCGTCGCGCGCGATGCTGCGGAACACGCGCATCCGCAGCGCTTCGTTGAAGGTTTCCGCCTGCTGCTGGCTGTCGATGAAATAGCAGTGCTCGCGCACGCCCGGCACGCCGAAATCGTTGGCCTGGCTACCGAGCGCGAGGATCAGCACGTCGTATTCGAGTTCGCGCGCGTCGATCACGATCTCGCCGTCCTGCGAGCGGATCTCGCCGAGCTGCACGCGGCGGCGCGTGCGATCGAGCCCCTTCAGTTCGCCGGGCTGGTACGTGTAGCCGTGATCGCGCGCATGGGCGAGGAAGATCACCTGCTGTTGCTGCACGTCGCGCGTGCCGGCCGCGATCGTGTGCAGCATCGGCTTCCACACATGGGTCGGGCTGCGGTCGACGACGGTGACCTGGGCGCGCCCGGTGCGGCCGAGACGTTCGCCGAGGCGGGTCGCGAGCTGCAGTCCGGCGATGCCGCCGCCGACGATCACGATGCGGGTAGGGGTTGTCATGAATAAATCATCACGTGATGAATAAGGTATGATCCTAGCGCTTCCCGGCTTCGCGTGTCAACGGAGCGGAGCGGGCAGTCCGGTTTTGGGGAAGCGAAACCGGGGCCCGAATACGGGCATTCGATTCATTCAACGGGAGCAGGAAAACGTGGCTGAAGTCACTGAGCGCGCGCCATCGAAGCGGCGTACGCGCGGGCGGCCGCTGGCGGAGGCGTCCGTCGGTCCGGACGTGATATTGCGGGCCGCGCGCCGCACGTTCGCGAAGCGCGGCTACGATGCGACGAGCGTGCGCGAGGTCGCGCGCGCGCTGGGCGTCGACGCGGCGCTGATCGCCCATCATTTCGGCACGAAGGAGGCGTTGTGGCTGGCCGTCGTCGAGCAGATCGTCGACCTGGCCGAGCCGCTGTTCGACGCGTTGCGCGTGCTGCGCACGTCGTCATTGCCGCATCGCGAGCGCGTGCGGCGCGCGATCGAGCTGTGCGTCGATCACGAATTCGAGGAGCCGGACGTCGGCATGTTCTTCTCGACGGCGGCGACCGAGGAGGGCGGGCGGCTCGACTGCCTGCAGCAGCGGATCGTGCGCCCGTATCACGATGCGATGTTTCCGCTGCTGGCCGACGCGGTCGAGGCCGGCGAGATCCGCCCGGTCGATCCGAACGTCCTGTTCTTCATGATCGCGAGCGCGGTCGGCACGACGGTGTCGTACAGCCACATGATGCTGGAATTCACGTCGCTGCCCACGCGGCAGGATGCGTTCCGGCAGGCCGTGCTCGACGTCGCACTCAACATCCTGCGCGTCTGAACGCCGCGTGCGACGCGAAGTCGGCCAGCGCGCAGGCGTGATTGACCTGTCGCCGTGCGGTGCCCGGCGTGCCATTGTTACCAACCATCAATATTCGGGCAGGCAGGCGAACTCACGGGCACGGCGATCGCGGTGAGCGGCGGCTGGCGGGTAGGGTGACGCGGGAAGCCGGCGCGGCGTCGGGCGTCGGGCGTCGCGCTGGCCGCGTGCGTCAGTCGAGATCGGGCGGCTTGTCGCCGAGCCAGCGCCGCGCGCCGGGCCCGTTGCGGCCTGCGCGGTCCTCGGGGTTGGTCAGCTTGCAGCGCTTCAGCGACAGGCAGCCGCAGCCGATGCATTCGTCGAGGTTGATGTAGAGCCGCTGCAGCTCCTCGATCCGGCTCGCGACGCGCTGCTTCCAGCCGCGCGACAGCCGCTGCCAGTCCTTGTTGGTCGGCGCGGTGTCTTCCGGCAGGCTCACGAGCTGTTCGGCGATCTCGTCGAGCGAATAGCCGATCTTCTGCGCGAACACGATGAACGCGATCAAGCGCAGCACCGCGCGCGAATAGTGGCGATGGCTCGAGCCGTTGCGGTGCGACTTGATGAGCCCGCGCGTCTCGTAGAACCGCAGTGTCGATGCCGGCACGCCGCTGCGCGCGGCCACTTCGCGGATCGACATCAGCGGCCATTGCGGGGTTTCGTCGATACCCATGACGCCCTCCGGGAAAGCTTGACTTGAAGTTAACTTCAACTTTTATGCTACGCGGCAGTTTAACCCGTCGCGAGGCATCATGCTCTCCCTATCCCTACGCAGGACGTCGCCTTTGGGCGCGGCCTGTGCATTGCTGCTGGCGTTGTCGGGCTGTCACGACGGCAAAGGCGCATCGTCGGCACCTCCCCTTCCCGAAGTCGGCGTGACGACCGTCGCGCCGCGCACGATCCGCCTCGCGGACGAATTCAACGGACGCGTCGAAGCGGTCGACGCGGTCGAGCTGCGGCCGCGCGTGAGCGGCTATCTGCAACGCGTCGCCTACAAGGAGGGCGACCTCGTCGCGCAGGGCGCGGTGCTGTTCGAGATCGACCCGCGTCCGTACCGGATCGCGCTGGACCGCGCGATTGCGCAGCAGCAGCGGGCGCGCGCGGCCGCGAGCCTCGCGAACGTGCAGCTCAAGCGCGTGCGCACGCTGATCGATGCGCATGCGACCTCCCAGGAGGAACTCGACAACGCGCGCGCGACCGCCGAGCAGGCGCGCGCCGACCTGCAGGCGGCCGACGCGGCCGTCGCCGACGCGAAGCTCAATCTCGGCTTCACCGAGGTGCGTGCGCCGATCGCGGGCCGTGTCGGCCGCGCGATCGCGACCGCCGGCAACCTCGCGCGTGCGGACGACACGCTGCTGACGACCGTCGTGTCGCAGGATCCCGTCTACGTGTATTTCGACTGCGACGAGCAGAGCTACCTGCGCTACAACGCGCGGCGCGCCGATCCGAAGCATCGTGCGATCGGCGCCGATCCGGTGCGTGTGGGCCTCGCGAACGAGACGGGCTTCCCGCACGCGGGCACCGTCGATTTCCTCGACAACCGGCTCGATCCGCAAACCGGCACGATCCGCGCGCGCGTGCGATTGTCGAATGCGGACCATACGTTCACGCCGGGTCTCTATGCTCGCGTGCAGCTCGTCAGCGGCCGCGACCAGGACGCGCTGCTCGTCGACGACAAGGCCGTGCTCACCGACCAGGATCGCAAGTATGTGTACGTGATCGGCGCCGGTGACAAGGCGCTGCGCCGCGACGTGACGATCGGCCGCGAGCTGGACGGCGAGCGGATCGTCGAGAAGGGGCTGCAGTCCGGCGATCGCGTGGTCGTCGACGGCGTGCAGCGGATCTACTATCCGGGCGCGCCGGTGAAACCGAAGGCGCTGCCCGCGCGCGCGGATGCGGGCGCAGGCGGCGGCCCGGGCAGCGGCACGCAGGCCCTGGCCGATGCCGGCGTGCCGGCCGCGCGGTAACGGGAGACATGCGATGGATTTCTCCCGATTCTTCATCGACCGGCCGATCTTCGCGGTCGTGCTGTCGATCGTCATCTTCGCGATCGGCCTGATCTCGATTCCGATGCTGCCGGCCGGCGAATATCCGGAAGTCGTGCCGCCGAGCGTCGTCGTGCGTGCGACGTACCCGGGCGCGAACCCGAAGGAAATCGCCGAGTCGGTCGCCGAACCGCTCGAAGAGGCGATCAACGGCGTCGAAGGGATCATGTACATGAAGTCGGTCGCGGGCTCGGACGGCAGCCTGCAGGTCGTCGTCACGTTCCTGCAGGGCGTCGATCCCGACACGGCCGCGGTGCGCGTGCAGAACCGCGTGAGCCAGGCGCTGTCGCGCCTGCCGGACGAGGTGCGCCAGTACGGCGTGACCACGCAGAAGCAGTCGCCGACGCCGCTGATGTACGTGAGCCTTTATTCGCCGGACAACAGCCGCGATTCGCTATACCTGCGCAACTACCTGACGCTGCACGTGAAGGACGAGCTGTCGCGCCTGACCGGCATCGGCGACGTGGGCGTGTACGGCTCCGGCGACTATGCGATGCGCCTCTGGCTCGACCCGAACCGGCTGGCATCGCGCGGGCTGGCCGCGAGCGACGTGATCGCCGCGGTGCGCGAGCAGAACGTGCAGGTGTCGGCCGGCCAGCTCGGTGCGGAGCCGTCGCCGAAGCACAACGATTTCCTCGTGTCGATCAACGTGCGCGGCCGGCTGCGCACGGTGCAGGAATTCGGCGACATCGTGCTGCGCAACGGCGACGACGGCCAGGTCGTGAAGCTGTCCGACGTCGCGCGCATCGAGCTCGGCGCGGGCGACTACACGCTGCGCTCGTATTTCAACGACAGGCATTCGGCCGTGGTCGGCATCTTCCTGTCGCCGGGCGCGAACGCGCTCGACGTCGCGAAGGCCGTGTATGCGAAGCTCGACGAACTGTCGAAGCGCTTCCCGCCCGGTATCGCGTACCGACCGGTGTGGGATCCGACCGTATTCGTGCGCGAATCGATCCGCGCGGTGCAGCACACGCTGATCGAGGCCGTCGTGCTGGTCGTGCTCGTCGTGATCCTGTTCCTGCAGACCTGGCGCGCGTCGATCATTCCGCTCGTCGCGGTGCCGGTGTCGGTGGTCGGCACGTTCGCATGGCTCTACCTGCTCGGCTATTCGATCAACACGCTCACGCTGTTCGGCCTCGTGCTGGCGATCGGGATCGTCGTCGACGATGCGATCGTGGTGGTCGAGAACGTCGAGCGCAACATTGCTCAGGGGCTGAGCCCGCGCGATGCCGCGCACCAGGCGATGCGCGAGGTGTCGGGGCCGATCGTCGCGATCGCGCTCGTCCTGTGCGCGGTGTTCGTGCCGATGGCGTTCATGTCGGGCGTCACCGGCCAGTTCTACCGGCAGTTCGCGGTGACGATCGCGATCTCGACCGTGATCTCCGCGGTCAATTCGCTGACGCTGTCGCCAGCGCTCGCGGCGAAACTGCTGCGCCCGCACGGTGCGCCGAAGGACATGCTCACGCGCGTGCTCGATCGCGCATTCGGCTGGCTGTTCCATCCGTTCAACCGCTTCTTCGAGCGCAGCTCGGGGCGCTATCACGGCGTCGTCGCGCGCACGCTGAAGCGGCGCGGCGCGGTGTTCGCGGTCTATGCGGCCTTGCTCGCGGCGACCGCGCTGCTGTTCAACGCGGTGCCGGGCGGCTTCATCCCCGTGCAGGACAAGCTGTACCTGTTCGCCGGCGCGAAGCTGCCGGAAGGCGCGTCGCTCGCGCGCACCAGCGCGGTGACCGAGCAGATGACGAAGATTGCGCTTGGCACCGACGGCGTCGAGATGGTGCCGGCGTTCGCCGGGCTGAATGCGCTGCAGGGCGTGAACACGCCGAACATCACGAATGCGTACGTGATCCTGAAGCCGTTCGACCAGCGTCACCGCAGTGCCGCGCAGATCAACGCCGACCTGAACGCGCGCTTCGCGGCGATCGGCGGCGGCATGACCTACGCGCTGATGCCGCCGCCGATCCAGGGCCTCGGCAACGGCTCGGGCTACGCGCTGTACCTGGAGGATCGCGGCGGGCTGGGCTACGGCGAATTGCAGAAGGCACTGACCACGTTCCAGGCGGCGGTCGCGAAGACGCCCGGGATGAGCTATCCCGTCAGCGCGTACCAGGCGAACATCCCGCAGCTCGAGGTGAAGGTCGACCGGCTGAAGGCGAAGGCGCAGGGCGTCGCGCTGACCGACCTGTTCAATACGCTGCAGGTCTATCTCGGCTCGATGTACGTGAACGACTTCAACGCATTCGGCCGCGTATACCGCGTGATGGCGCAGGCCGATTCCGGGCACCGCCAGACGGCCGCCGACATCGCCAACCTGCGCACGCGCAACGCGAAGGGCGAGATGGTGCCGATCGGCTCGATGGTGACGGTCGCGCCCGCGTACGGGCCGGACCCGGTCGTGCGCTACAACGGCTATCCGGCCGCCGACCTGATCGGCGACGCCGATCCGAAGGCGATGTCGTCGTCGCAGGCGATCGCGAAGTTGCAGCAGATCGCAAAGGACGTGCTGCCGCCGGGCATCACGCTCGAATGGACCGACCTCAGCTACCAGCAGGTCACGCAAAGCAACGCGGCGATCGTCGTGTTCCCGCTCGCGGTGATGCTCGTGTTCCTGGTGCTCGCGTCGCTGTACGAGAGCTGGACGCTGCCGCTCGCGGTGATCCTGATCGTGCCGGTGTGCATGTGCGCGGCGCTGTTCGGCGTATGGCTGTCCGGCGGCGACAACAACGTGTTCGTGCAGGTCGGTCTCGTCGTGCTGATGGGGCTCGCATGCAAGAACGCGATCCTGATCGTCGAGTTCGCGCGCGAACTCGAAATCCAGGGCAAGGGCGCGATCGAAGCGGCGCTAGAGGCGTGCCGGCTGCGGCTGCGCCCGATCGTGATGACGTCGGTCGCGTTCATCGCGGGCTCGGTGCCGCTCCTGATCGGCGGCGGCGCGGGCAGCGAGGTGCGTGCGGCCACCGGCGTCACCGTGTTCGCGGGGATGCTCGGCGTCACGCTGTTCGGGCTGTTCCTCACGCCCGTGTTCTATGTGGCGATACGCAAGCTCGCGGGCGGCACGCCGGCCGTCTGGAGCGAACAGAACGGCACCCTCGAAGGAGAAAACCGATGAGCGCCGCTTTCCGTCTTTCCGCGCTCGCGATGGCGGTGACGCTCGCCGCGTGCGCGGTCGGCCCCGATTTCAAGCGGCCCGACACGGCGAGCGCCGCGCGGTTCGCGCGCGACACGCATCCGGCCGCGCAGGATGCGGTGCCGCCCGATGCGTCGGCCGATGCCGACGCCGCGTTCTGGCGCGGCTTCGGCGACCCGGCGCTCACGCAGTTGATCGATGCGGCGCTCGCGGCGAACCAGGACCTGCAGGTTGCCATCTCGCGCTACGACGCATCGAACGCACTGCTGTCGCAGGCGACGTTCGACCGCTATCCGACGCTCACCGCGAGCGGCCGGATCGGCCATCAGCTGACGAGCAAGGACCAGGCGTTCGGCGCGCCGCGCAGCCAGCGCGACACGCCGATCTCCAGCGTCGGGATCGACGCGGCGTGGGAGCTCGACCTGTTCGGTCGCGTGCGCCGCTCGATCGAGTCGCAGCGTGCGGAAACGACCGCGAGCGCGGCTGACGTGCGTGCGGTGCGCGTCGCGGTCGCGGGCGAAGTCGCGAGCACCTACGTGGATCTGCGCGGCTCGCAGGAGCGATTGCGGATCGCCCGCGAGAACGCCGACAACCAGAAGCAGACGCTCGCGCTGATCAATGCGCGCGTCGGCGCGGGGCGGGGCTCCGAGCTTGACGCGGTGCGTGCACGCGCGCAGTACGAATCGACGACGTCGCGGATCGCCGTGTACGAAGCGGCGATCGGCGTCGACGAGCACCGGCTCGCGGTGCTGACGGGGCAGACGCCGGACGCGCTGATCGGTCGCTTCGACACGCAGAAGGGTGCGCCGGCGGCGCTGCCGGCGCTCGCCGCGGACATCGATCCGGGCACGCCGGGCGACCTGCTGCGCCGGCGCCCGGACGTCGCGGCAGCGGAAGCGCGGCTGCATGCGGCGACCGCGCGGGTCGGCGTCGCGACGGCCGACCTGTTTCCGCGCTTCACGCTGTCGGGGCTGCTCGGCAGCGCGACCAGCAGCTACGGGTTCTTCCGTGCGGGCAGCGACACGAACCTGATCGCACTCGGCATCGACTGGTCGTTCCTCGACGTCGGCCGCGTGCGCGCGCGAATCGCGGCGAGCGATGCGGAAGCGGCGGGCCAGCTCGCGCAGTACCGGCAGACCGTGCTCGGTGCGCTGGAGGAAACGGAGAACGCGCTGCTGCGCGTCGCGCGCACGCGGGACGAGACCGCGCACCTCGCGCGAGCCGCGGATGATAGCGCGCGCGCCGTGCAACTCGCGCAGACGCGCTTTTCGGCCGGTGCGATCGACTACTACGAAGTGCTCGACGCGCAACGGACGCTGCTGCAGGCGCAGGATGCGGCGGCCGACGGGCGAATGCGCAGCGCGGCATCGACGGTTGCGCTGTACAAGGCGCTCGCGGGCGGCTGGCCGTCGGGAACGGCGCAGCAGGCACCCGGTCCGCTCGCGCGGTCGGGGCAGTAGGACGGGGCCGCGCGGCGGGCGGGGCGTTGCGCCTGCCCGGCGCGCGCCGGCTGCAGCCCGGCGCCTCGGTCGTCGCACCTGGCATCGCCCGCGCCGCACGCGCGGCGCGGCAACCGGCCGTTTCCCCGCCGCGAAACATTGTCCTCCTTCGTCGTAAACGTCTCGAATGCGTGATATTTGCGCAGCCTGATCCGGTTTAGAGTGGCCGCAAATTGATGACGATGTGTCGTATGGCCGCAGTCCCGGGCCGTACCGGCGCACCAGAGGAGCTGGAGACAAATGGGTGAAGGAAAGATTACGCAAGTCGAATTGTTCGGTTTCGAGCGCATTCCCGATGCATCACGCTATGCGCGTCCGATCGATCTGTTCCGGTTGCTGTTCGGCGGCTGCAATACGTTTTCCACGTCGGTGCTCGGCAGCTTTCCCGTGCTGGTCGGGCTGTCGTTCAAGGCGGGTGTGTGCGCGATCGTGCTCGGCGTGCTGGCCGGCACCTGCATCCTCGCGCCGATGAGCCTGTTCGGCCCGCGCAACGGCACGAGCGACCCCGTGTCGTCCGGCGCGCATTTCGGCATTCACGGCCGGATCGTCGGGTCGTTTCTCGCGCTGCTGACGTCGATCGCGTTCTTCTCGCTCGCGGTGTGGAGCTCCGGCGATGCGCTCGTCGGCGGCGCGCACGACATGGTCGGCGTGCCGGTCAACGGCTTCACGCTCGGCGCCGCCTACATGGTGTTCGCGGTGCTCGTGCTGATCGTCTGCATCTACGGCTTTCGCTTCATGCTGTGGGTCAACAAGATCGCCGTGTGGGCCGCGAGCCTGCTGTTCGTCGCCGGCCTGTTCGCGTTCGCGGGGATGTTCGACATGAACTACGCGGGCACGCTGCACCAGGGCAGCGCAGGCTTCCGGGCCGCGTTCGTCGGCGCGGTGCTGGTCGCGTTGAGCAACCCGGTATCGTTCGCATCGACGCTCGGCGACTGGGCGCGCTACATTCCGCCGCAGACGCCGAAGCGGCGCGTGACGGGCGCCGTGTTCGCCGCGCAGATCGCCACCTTCGTGCCGTTCTTCTTCGGCCTCGCGACCGCGACGATCATCGCGTCGAAGGCACCCGCGTTCATCGCGTCGAACGACTACGTCGGCGGGCTGCTCGCCGTATCGCCGCGCTGGTTCCTGCCGCCGATGTGCCTGATCGCGATCATCGGCGGGATGTCGACCGGCACGACCGCGCTGTACGGCACGGGCCTCGACGTGTCGAGCATGTTCCCGCGCTTCCTGAACCGCGTGCGCGCGACGCTGCTGATCGGCACGATCGCGATCGCATTCATCTTCGTCGGCCGTTTCTGGTTCAACCTCGTCGAAAGCGTCGCGACGTTCTCGACGCTGATCGACACGTTCAGCTGCCCGTGGATGGCGATCATGGTGATCGGCTACGTGACGCGCCGCGGCTTCTATCTCGCGGACGACCTGCAGGTGTTCAACCGCGGGCTGCGCGGCGGCCACTACTGGTTCACGCACGGCTGGAACCTGCGCGCGATGGGCGCATGGCTGCCGGCGGCGTTCGTCGGGTTGTCGTTCGTGAACCTGCCGGGCCAGTTCGTCGGGCCGCTCGGCAATCTCGCCGGCGGGCTCGATCTCAGCGTGCCGGTATCGCTGGCGGTCGGCGGGCTGATGTATTTCGTGCTGCTGACGGTGTATCCGGAAGCGGAGGGCGTGTACGGCACGCGCGGACGCTTCCTCGTGCGCGGCGGCAAGCAGGTGGCGCGCGGTGTCGGCGCTCCGGCGATCCAGCCGAAGGGGTACTGAGCGCCGCATGGTACGTCGCTTCGCTTCGGAGGCCGCGGTGCCGCCGCGCGGGAGAGCAGCCGGCGGCATGGTCGTTTCCGGACGCGTGGTTGCCGCGCATGTGACAGGACGGCCGCGACTGTCCATTCGCCCCGCTGAGAACGAAAACGCCCGCCGGGCAGGCGGGCGCGTGTCGACTGCGGTGCGGATCAATGGAACGCGCTGCCCGCGAGCATCCCGCCGTCGACGATGAATTCCGAGCCCGTGCAATACGCGGATTCGTCGGACGCGAGGAACAGCACGAGGCTCGCGACTTCGTCGGGCTTGCCGATGCGTGCGATCGGCAGCCCGCCATAGATCGACGACGGGTCGAAATCCGCGTATTCCGGCGGGCGCGCCATCACGGTGTCGATGCCGCCCGGGTGGACCGAATTCACGCGGATCCCGTAGCGGCCGAACTCGAGCGCGGCGGCCTTCGTCATCCCGCGCACTGCGAACTTGCTCGACACATACGCGCTGCCGCCGGCCACGCCTTCCATCCCCGCCGTCGACGACACGTTGACGATCGCGCCGCCGCCCGCATTCTTCAGCGCGGCCAGCGCCGATTTCATGCCGAGCCAGCAGCCGACCTGGTTCACGTCGATCACCTTGCGATAGTCGTCGAGCGAACAGGATTCGATCGGCACGAGCTTCAGGATCGCCGCGTTGTTCACGAGGACGTCCAGCCGGCCGAAATGGGCGAGCGTCGCATGGACGGCAGCGTGCCAGTCGTCTTCGTTCGTCACGTCGAGATGCTGGTAGCGCGCGGCGTCGCCGAGTTCGGCCGCGACGCGCCGGCCCGCGTCGTCCAGCACGTCGGCGATCACCACGCGTGCGCCTTCGGCGACGAACCGGCGCGCCTCCGCTTCGCCCTGGCCGCGGGCGCCGCCCGTGATCAACGCCACCTTGCCTTCGAGTCGTTTCATCGTGTTTGCTCCTGTGAGTGAAGGGGGCGCGCTCGGGCCCGCTCATGCGGCAGCCGACGCGTCGAGGATGCGGACCGGATCGGCACCGTCCCACGCACGCGTTTCGGCGATCCCGTGCGCGATCATGGCGCGCATGCCGGCGCCTTCGATCACTTCGACGCGTACGCCGGGATCGTCGGCATCGTCGAGGTAGGCGATGCGCGTGGCCGGGTTGCGCGCTTCGAACACGACGCGCAGGCCGCGTTCGGTGAGCCGCGTGACGGCGGCATCGAGATCGTCGACCACCCAGGCGACGTGATGCAGGCCCGCGAGCGGTTGCCCGTGCGCATCGCGGTACGGCGACGGCGCGTCGTTCGTCACGTGGATCAGTTCGATCTGCAGATCGCCGCGATACGCGAGCCCGACATCCATCGTGACCGTCACCGCTTCACCGAGGTAGCGGCCGTCGAGGCGAACGTTGCGGAACACGGTCCACGGGCCCGCATCGTGGCGGGCGCGCCAGCGCGCGATGCTGCGCTCGAGATCGGCGACCACATAGCCGATCTGGTCGATGGGGCCGAGGACGGGGTCGTTCATGGTGTCTCCGTGACGGGGCGCGCGGGCGTGCGCGGCGCCGTTCGGCGCGGCATGCGGCGCGCGATGAATGACGGCCATGATGGCAACAAAGCCGGTGCCGCGTGCCATCCAAACGGACTAGTCAGTATGACTCCCCGTGAGGCAGAGGGGCTGGCCTGCAGCAAGGAACCAAACGCGGGTTAGCATCGCTGC
>NZ_QTPQ01000066.1:0-30252 GCF_003853425.1 Burkholderia sp. Bp9140 | reverse complement strand
CAACGAAACAACGAAGAGGTTAACAGAGCGCGAAACGGGTTAACAGCCCCTTCGACTCATTTTGTTAGAGCTTTTTAGTCAGCCTCGTTTCTGAACAAGACAGGGAACCTCTGGACATGCCCCCCCGAAATTCCGACACGCTTGCCGCGCGCGCGCGGCTCCGGGACACGTTTCGCAATGCCCGCTTGCCAGTGATGGCCGCACCAATGTTCTTGGTGTCTGGTACTGATCTGGTTGTCGCTAGCGTGCAAGCTGGCATTGTGGGGACCTACGCCGCGCCAAATGCACGTGATATCGAGGCGCTGGATGTAGCGCTGGGCAGCATCGTCGAACAGGTCGAAGCTCATAAGCACACGCGGGGGTCCGAGTACGCGGTGGTGCCATGGGCACTCAACATGATCGTGCACAGCAGCTACGACCGATTCGATGCCGAAATGACGCTCGTCGAGCGGTATCGGCCTGGCATCGTCACCACCGCATTGGGCAGTCCGCGCCGCGTTCTCGATCGGGTGCACGGCTATGGTGGGTTGGTCATGGCTGACGTGATTTCGCCTGCACTGGCACGCAAGGCGATCGAGGCTGGCGTTGACGGGCTGGTGCTCGTCACCAGTGGGGCCGGTGGTCATACTGGCCAATACCATCCATTCGCCTTTTTGGCCGAAGTCCGGCGTTTCTGGGATGGACCGGTCGGACTGGCCGGTGCCATTTCGAGCGGTGAGCACATTCGCGCAGCCCAATTGCTCGGTGCCGATTTCGTCGTGGTTGGGACCCGCCTGATAGCCACTCGCGAGAGCATGGCGAGCCCTGCCTATCGCGATTTGGTGGTGTCTAGTCACATGGAGGATTTGGTGCTCTCTAGTGCCGTCTCCGGCGTATCTGCCAACTGGCTCAAGCCCACCCTCGATGCCGCAGGTCTTACCGCCGAGCAGGTAAAGATGGAAAAGAAGATCGATTTTTCCGGCGATATCGCTACAGCCCCCAAGGCCTGGAAGGACGTCTGGTCAGCCGGCCACGGCGTTGGCGTTGTGCAGGCAGTGACGTCGGTGGCTGACGTGGTGGCCGAACTGGAGAGCGGCTATGCCGCCTGTCTGCGCGCTGAGGCGCAGGAATTAGCGGAACTGCAACGCCGCTGCGCAGCGCAGCCGGTTCTGGCGCGGGCCTGAACGCATTTTCGGATGTTAAGGCGTCCACGCCCCTTTATACGCACAATTCAAGCGGAGACATAGCATGACGCAAACTTCCATTCAGCATGCTGCCGAAGCAATTTACGAGGCGCGCCGTGCGCGCTCCACGCTCCCGCGTATCTCCGAAAGCCACGGTATCTCAGGTCTCGAGACCGCTTACGAGGTTGCGGCTGTCAATACTCGGCGCGCTTTGGCTGAAGGGCGGCGCATCAGTGGCAAAAAGATCGGACTGACGTCGGTCGCAGTGCAGCAGCAATTGGGCGTAAATCAGCCGGATTTCGGTGTGCTGTTCACTGACATGGAATTTGTTAGTGGTGAAGAGGTGCCGGTCGGAACACTTATCCAGCCGAAGACCGAGGGCGAGATCGCGTTTGTCATAGGGCGGGATCTCGATGGCGAATTGACGTGGGGCCGCTTTCTGCTGGCCATCGAGTATGCATTGCCCGCCATCGAGATTGTCGACAGTGTCATCGAGGATTGGCGTATCACGCTAGTCGATACCGTGGCCGACAACGCCTCGTGTGGACTCTATGTTCTGGGCACCGATCCCAAGCGCATCACCGATCTCGACCTTGCCACCTGTGCCATGGGATTCGAGCGCAACGGCGAGCCGGCGTCGCAGGGCAACGGCGCAGCATGCTTGGGACATCCATTGAACGCGGCGTGGTGGCTCGCCCAGACCATGCTGCGCGTGGGCGAACCGCTGCGTGCCGGCGACGTAGTGCTGTCGGGCGCATTGGGACCGATGTTTCCGCTCGTTCAAGGAGATGCCTTGTGCTTGCGAGTGGACGGGCTGGGCGAAGTGCGCTGCACGACCGTCTAGGCGGTGGCTGACGAAGCGTGTGCCTAAGATGCGGTTGGATTTCAAACGGAAATGCCATCGGTCAAGCGTGGCAGAGGAGACTGCAATGCAAGCGAAGCGAAGGACGGCCCCGACGATTGCAGGTGCGACGACTCTGGAGGGTGCCCACGAGAGCATCGCATTTTATTATCAGGATAGCTCGTTTTGTGGACCGGGTGCGCGTGTGTTGATCAATTGCGAGTGTGGCGCGTGGAGACCGGTGCGATGAGCTCGACGATGAATCTCGCTGGGTCCAGGAAATCGGTGCATCCAGTCGCTGCCGTGCCGTCGGTTGGAGTGTCACTCGCCCGGCCAAGTATTGAGCGGGTTGACCATGCCGACGGCAGCTTTGTATTGCGGGCGACCGAGCAGCTTCAACCATACGATCGCTGCATCGGCGATTGGCTGGAATACTGGGCGCACGAGGACGGAAACCGGACCTTTCTCTCCGAGCGTGCCGGTGCCGGCTGGCGTTCGCTCAGCTATGCTGACACGCTGGAAGCGGTGCGCTCTGTCGCACAAGCGCTGCTAAACCTCGGTGTGGAATCGGATAGACCGGTGGTAGCCCTATCCGACAACAGTATCAATCTTGCGATTCTATCGCTGGCTGCCATGCACGTAGGGCGCCGCATTTCGGTGGTGTCATCGGCCTATTCGCGGATGGCGAGCAACCACACCAAGTTGCATGCGATTCTCGATCGCATCCAGCCGGGCCTGCTGTATGCCGAAGATGCCAGTCAGTACAGTGCTGCCATCGCCGCTTGGCAGCCACGCTGTCCAGTGGTGTACGCGGAGGGCGCGGAGCTGTCCGGTGCGCTTTCGTTCTCCAGCCTTTTGTCAGCCCGTCCGGGCCCGCAAGTCGATGCAGCGTTTCTCGCAGTCACTGGCGACACAGTAGCGCGGCTGTTACTGACCTCCGGTTCTACCGGAATGCCCAAGCTGGTCCCCAACACCCACGCAATGCTTTGCGCCAACCAGCAGATGATTGCGCAGTGCTGGCACTTCATCGACATGGCGCAGCCCGTAGTGTTGGACTGGCTGCCATGGAGCCACACCTTTGGTGCCAACCACAACTTCAATCTCATCCTGCGCAATGGAGGAACGCTATACATTGATAGGGGACGTCCGGCGCCCGGCGCCATCGAGAGCACGATTCGAGCGCTGCGAGAGATCCGCCCGACACTGTTTTTTAACGTGCCGCGCGGATACGACATGGTCCTTCCCCACCTCGAGGAGGACGATGTCCTGGCGGCCGCACTATTCGATCGGCTCGACATGCTGCTTTGCGCAGGCGCGGCGCTACCGCAGTTGACCGCGGAGCGTTTGCGAGCGGTGGCATCGAGGGTGCGCGCCGCGCCACTGTTTCTCACCACCGAATGGGGTTCAACTGAGACCTCACCGGTAATTACTAGCGCCCACTTCCATACCACGAACACCCGCAATATCGGTGTGCCGGTTCCTGGCGTTGAATTGAAGTTCGTGCCTTGCCAAGACAAGTACGAATTGCGTGTGCGTGGTCCTTCAGTGTTTCCCGGGTACCAGGACGATGCGGCCAGGACTCGCGAGGCGTTCGATGACGAAGGCTTCTACAGCATGGGCGATGCGGGCAAGCTGGCCGATCCTGATGACCCGAACAGCGGTGTCATCTTCGACGGCCGCGTGTCGGAAGATTTCAAGCTGACCACCGGTACGTGGGTATCGGTTGGCACGCTGCGCATCAATGCCGTATCGGTTATGTCGCCCTATGCGCAGGACGTGGTGGTAACTGGACACGATCGCGACGAAGTCGGCCTACTGATTTTTCCAACGCCCGAGCTGCGAGCGTTGGCCAACGATACCGAAAGCGGCATGAGCGGCAAGCTGCTGGGCCAGGATCCTGCGGTCCGCGCGGTGCTTGCCGAGGCGTTGTCGCTACTGGGCAGGGGCGCCGGGAGTTCGCAGCGAGCTGCAGCCGCGGTGCTCCTATCCGAGCCACCTTCAATTGAGCGCGGTGAAATCACTGATAAGGGATACGTCAACCAGCGTGCTGTTCTGACGCTTCGCGCCGACGATGTGGAACGGTTGTACTCGGGTTGTCCTTCAGTGATCCGACCATCATGAGGCCGATACGCTGCGCAATATCTTCGATTTTTCGAATTCTGAACTACGGGAGTACGTCATGACAGGCAAACTTAAAGCCGCAATCATCGGCTCGGGCAACATCGGCACCGACCTGATGATCAAAATTCTGCGTCACGGCAGGCACATCGAAATGGGGGCGATGGTGGGCATCGACCCGGCCTCGGATGGTCTGGCGCGCGCCGCACGCATGGGCGTGGCAACGACGCACGAAGGTGCGGAAGGTCTGACACGGCTGCCCGTGTTTGCCGACATCGATATAGTATTCGATGCCACCAGTGCTAGCGCACACGTCAAGAACGACGCTTTCCTGCGGAGCATCAAGCCCGGCATCCGCATGGTCGACCTGACCCCGGCTGCCATCGGTCCGTACTGCATCCCAGTGGTAAATGGCGACGCGCATCTCGATGCATCCAACGTCAACATGGTCACCTGCGGCGGTCAGGCCACCATTCCAATGGTCGCGGCTGTCGCGCGTGTGGCCAAAGTACATTACGGCGAGATCATCGCCAGCATCTCCAGCAAGAGCGCAGGCCCGGGCACCCGCGCCAATATCGACGAGTTCACCGAAACCACCTCCAAGGCGATTGAAGTCGTCGGCGGTGCTACAAAGGGAAAGGCCATCATTGTCCTGAACCCGGCCGAGCCGCCGCTGATTATGCGTGACACGGTCTACACCCTGAGCGACTTTGCTGACGAGCAGACCATCGCCGATTCCGTCGCGCGCATGGTTGCAGATGTGCAGGCATATGTGCCGGGCTACCGTCTTAAGCAGCACGTGCAGTTCGATCGCATCGAGCAGCCTATCCGCATCCCGGGGGTGGCAGACCGCATCACGGGCTTGAAGACCTCGATCTTCCTGGAGGTCGAAGGCGCCGCGCACTACCTGCCTGCCTATGCTGGCAACCTGGACATCATGACCAGCGCCGCATTGCATACCGCCGAACACATGGCGGCCCGCATGCTGCCTATCGTCGCCGCGTAAGGGAAAGAGGAAACCGACATGAGCACCAAGAAGATTTATATCTCGGACGTGACGCTGCGCGATGGCAGCCACGCAATCCGCCATCAGTACAGTGTCGATCAAGCCAAGCAGATCGCCCGAGCGCTGGACGAAGCCAAGGTGGACTCCATCGAAGTCGCCCATGGTGACGGACTGCAAGGTGGCAGCTTCAACTACGGCTTCGGTGCTCATACCGACCTGGAATGGATCGAGGCCGTCGCCAGCGTTGTGAAGCATGCCAAGATTGCCACACTGCTGTTGCCCGGCATCGGCACTGTGCACGACCTGAAAGCGGCATACGAGGCCGGCGCCCGCGTGGTGCGCGTCGCTACACATTGCACCGAGGCCGATATCTCCCGTCAGCACATTGAATACGCGCGCCATCTTGGTATGGAAGCCGTGGGCTTTCTCATGATGAGCCACATGCAGACACCGCAGGGCCTCGCACAACAGGCCAAGCTGATGGAAAGCTACGGCGCCACGTGCTGCTATGTGGTGGACTCGGGCGGCGCTCTAAGCATGAACGATGTGCGTGAGCGCTTCCGCGCCTTCAAGGACACGCTCAAACCGGAGACCGAGACGGGCATTCACGCCCACCACAACTTGAGCCTGGGCGTCGCCAACTCGATCGTGGCGGTGGAAGAGGGCTGCGATCGCGTTGACGCCAGTCTGGCGGGCATGGGTGCGGGCGCAGGCAACGCGCCTCTGGAGGTGTTCATCGCTGCTGCCGAGCGCATGGGCTGGTACCACGGTACAGACCTTTACACCCTGATGGATGCGGCGGACGATATCGTCCGCCCACTGCAGGACCGCCCGGTGCGCGTGGACCGCGAGACTCTGGCTTTGGGGTATGCCGGCGTCTATTCCAGTTTTCTGCGCCATTCGGAAGCGGCCGCGAGGAAGTATAGCCTGAAGACAGTCGACATCCTCGTCGAATTGGGCAAACGCCGTATGGTGGGAGGCCAGGAGGACATGATTGTGGACGTCGCTCTCGACATCCTCAAGACGCGCCAACAAGTGGGTGGCTGACATCATGACAGACGCAACGCTGGCCGCAGCCCACGATTCCATTGCGAATGGTCTCCATCGCGTGACCTTCCTGCCGGGCGGTGCGACCGTTGACTGCGCGCCAGGCAAAGCTGTACTTGAGAGCGCCATAGCGGCGGGTTTTTTTCCGAAGCACAGTTGCCGGCGCGGTGAGTGCAACGCTTGCGCCGCGCGTATCGTCAGCGGTGCCGTGAACTATCCGGATGGGTTTGTTCCGGGGAACATCGCTACCGGCCAATGCTTGACCTGCATGGCTATGCCAATTGGCGACCTAGTGCTCGAATCGCCGGAAGTCGCTACGGAGCCGGGCCGGCGCATCGTTCAGGCCGGGGCGCGCGTGCAATCGGTTGAGCATGTCAGCCACGATGTCGCGATAGTTCGGCTGCAGGTGCAGTCTGGCACGGAATTCAGCTTTGTACCGGGGCAGTATGTCGATGTGCTTCTGCGCGATGGCACGCGTCGCAGCTACTCGATGGCCAATGCGCCTGACGACACCGGCCTCATCGAATGGCATGTCCGCGCGATTCCCGACGGTCGATTTTCCAACCACGTGTATCAGTCGCTCAAGCCGCGCGATCTAGTCCGCATTGAAGGACCTTTCGGCGCTTTTGCATTGTCCCAATCGAACCGTCCGGTGGTACTGCTGGCCTCTGGTACCGGCTATGCGCCGATCGCCGCATTCATCAAGGCGCATGGCGTCGAGTTGGCAGCGAGGGGAGCCGCGTTGTACTGGGGGGGGCGCCGGCGCGAGGATCTATATGCGTTCGAAGAGGCCGAGCAATGGGCGCAGAACGATGCGCGCGTGCGCTTCGTACCGGTGCTTTCCGACCCCGAGGTTGGATGGTGGGGGCGGACTGGCTTTGTTCACGAAGCTGTGGCTGCCGATGTGCCGGATTTATCCGGCCATGAAGTCTATGCTTGCGGCAACCCGCTGATGGTCGATGCCGCGCGCAGCGCTTTCACACAAGCGAACAGGCTGCCCGTGACGAGTTTTTTCAGTGATGCATTCGTTAGTCGTATTGAGCGGGTGCAAACCGAATAGCACTTCAAACGCTGACATGCCAAGTATGCGGCACTGACGCATCCGATGCACCCTGCATCTGCGGCATCCCGCTAGACTCACAATCGCCACATACGGCAGATGAGGATGGCGGCCGCTCCATTCACTTTCACCTTCAGGAAACTGCATGACTGCCGACTACGCCGTTTATGCCGACGTGGCCGTAATTACCATTGACAACCCACCCGTCAACGCGCTGGGCTTGGCGACTCGTTGCGCAATCATTGCTGGCATTGAACGGGCTCTGATGGACGTCACAGTGAGTGCTGTAGTCCTCACCGGGGCAGGTCGTGCTTTCAGCGGTGGTGCTGACATCCACGAGTTTGACTCTGCCAATGCTTTCGCCGATCCGAACTTGCGATCCGTCATCCGGGAGCTGGAGAGGTCCGAGAAGCCGATAGTTGCCGCGGTCAACGGATCGGCTCTAGGCGGCGGGTTGGAAATCGCGCTGGGCTGTCACTATCGAGTTGTGGCGCCAGGCACCAAGCTCGGCCTGCCGGAAGTCAAGCTCGGATTGGTGCCGGGTGCCGGCGGAACACAGCTGCTGCCGCGCGCGATCGGTGTGGAGCAGGCGCTCAATTTGATCTCCAGTGGTGAGTCCGCCGCGTGTGAGGTGCTGGCTGGGCTGGACGGCCAACGATTGATCGACAAGGTCGCGACTTCTTGCGATACGTTGCTCGAGGAGGCGTTGGCGTTTGCGCGCGATGTTGCTGGCGTCCGCCCGCTCCCCCTGTTGCGCGATCTTTCGTGTCACCATCCGAAGGGCGACGCGTACTTTCAGTTTGCCCGTAACATGCTCAAGTCCACGACGCGCCACTTCCCGGCGGCGTTGCGGTGTGTCGACGCCGTCGAAGCGGCGACGACGCAGCGGTTTGACGCGGGACTGGCCCACGAGCTTGAGATCTTCCTGCAGTTGCTGTCGTCACAGCCGTCGCGGGCGCTGCGCCATGCTTTTGTTGCCGAACGGGCCGCAGCGAAGATCGCCGACGTACCCGAGGATACTCCTCGCCGCGAGATCGCCCTCGTGGCGGTGATTGGCGCCGGCACGATGGGGAGCGGCATTGCGTTGAACTTCATCGATGCCGGCCTGCCCGTGATCCTATTTGATGCGAACCGTGAAGCGCTCGACCGCGGCGTTGCGACGCTTCGTCGTCACTACGACGCACAGGTGAAGAAGGGCAGGCTCATGCCAACGCAGGCGGACGAGCGCATGCAGCGGTTGCGTACGGCGTTGTCCTACAACGAAATCCGCGACGCCGATCTTGTGATCGAAGCGGTGTTCGAGAACCTCGATGTCAAGCGGCAGGTCTTCGAACAACTGGATCAGGCTGTGAAGCCCGGGGCCATTCTCGCGAGCAATACCTCGACGCTGGATCTGAACCGCATCGCCTCCTTCACGCAGCGTCCACAGGATGTTGTCGGTCTGCACTTCTTCAGTCCGGCTAACGTAATGCGCTTGCTCGAGGTGGTGCGCGGGGAAAGGACGGCTGACGACGTGCTGGCCACCTCGATGGCCTTGGCAAAGAAGATCCGCAAGACAGCCGTGGTTTCCGGCGTTTGTGACGGCTTCATCGGCAATCGCATGCTCGAACCATACCTGCGGCAAGCTGGGTTGCTGCTGGATCAAGGTGTATCGCCGCAGCGCGTGGACAAGGCGATTGAAGCGTTCGGATTCGCCATGGGGCCGTTCAGGATGTCCGACATGGCCGGCAACGACGTTGGTTACGCGATTCGCCAGCGGCGCAAAGCTGATGGCCACGATGAGCAATACAGCACTGCACCTGACCGGCTGCATGCTCTCGGGCGCCACGGTCAGAAGACAGGCGGTGGTTGGTACGACTACCCTGTGGGCACGCGCGACGCGATGCCGTCGCCGGTGGTCGAGCAGATGCTGCGGGAGCACCGCGAGTCTCTCGGCGTGCAGTTAAACAGAATCTCCGACACGGAAATTGTCGAACGCCTGGTTCTCGCGCTCGTCAATGAGGGCGCGCGAATTCTAGAGGATGGTATCGCTGCGCGGGCCGGCGACATCGATCTCGTGTACCTCACGGGCTACGGCTTCCCGCTTTACCGTGGTGGTCCGATGTTCCATGCCAGCGAGGTCGGCCTTGCCGATGTTGTACGAGCGATGAAGCGGATTCAGCGTCGCAACCCGACTGATGCACGCTTCTGGGAACCAGCATCCCTTCTCGTTCGACTCGCCGACGAAGGCAAGTCTCTCCGCTGAACGCCAGCGTGTAACTAGGGCCAAGAACCATGACAAATGCACTGATTATTTCCACCGCACGCACGCCTCTCGCCAAGAGCTGGAAGGGCGCCTTCAACATGACGCACGGGGCCACATTGGGCGGCCACGTGGTCAAGCATGCAGTTGACCGTGCCTGCGTCGCGGCCGATGCCATCGACGACGTAATAATGGGGTGCGCTTTCCCAGAAGGGGCGACTGGGATGAATATTGCTCGCCAGATTGCCCTGATGGCCGATCTACCGACCGGCGTGTCGGGCTTGACGGTCAACCGCTTCTGCTCGTCTGGACTTCAGGCTATTGCGCTTGCAGCGCAGCGTATTGTGGCGAATGAAGGCGACGTCTACGTCGCCGGCGGCGTGGAGAGCATTTCCTGTGTGCAAAATGAATCGAACCACCACATGCTCTCCGACCCGGATCTCGAGCGGAAGGCGCCGGCGATCTACTGGCCGATGTTGCAAACCGCAGAGCGGATTGCCCAGAGATACGGGATCGGGCGAGAAGCGATGGACGAGTATGGCGCGGCTAGTCAGCAGAAGGCCTGCGCGGCCCGCGCGGAAGGGAAGTTCGCCGACGAGATTGCACCCATCACAGTCACCATGGGGATAGCGGATCGCGCCCGGGGCTTGGTAACCCGCGAAGTGGAGGTCTCGCAGGATGAAGGAATGCGAGAGGGCACTACGAAGGAGAACTTGGCCGGATTGCGCTCGGCTTTGCCTGGGGGGGGCGTTACTGCAGGTAACGCCAGTCAATTTTCCGACGGCGCAGGCGCTTGCGTCGTGGTGAGCGAGCGTTACGCGAGCCGCCACGACTTGACGCCCCTCGGTCGATTCCTCGGATTCGCAGTCGCTGGCTGCGAACCCGATGAGATGGGGATCGGCCCCGTGTTTGCGGTGCCGAAGGTGCTCCGACGCCTTGGCCTTGGTATCGAGGACATCGACCTGTGGGAGCTGAACGAGGCGTTTGCAGTACAGGTGATCCACTGTAGAGACCGTCTCGGCATTTCAAATGACCGACTGAACGTAAATGGCGGCGCGATTGCGGTCGGCCATCCTTACGGCGTTTCGGGTCAACGTCTGGTTGGCCACGCCTTAATCGAGGGAAAGCGGCGCGGCGCGAAGAGGGTGGTTACCACTATGTGCATCGGCGGCGGGATGGGGGCGGCCGCCGTTCTTGAAGTTCTTTGATGCCTGTCTGAGACTGTTTGTGCATCTGAACCACCGCATTCAGATGACTGCCGTAATTTTTTGACGCATGGGAATTCCAGTCGCTATGTCTCGAAATACGGGCATCTTCCGATGGCTGCCCAGATGCTCAGCTTGCAAAATCAGATGTCTGCATTCGGTATGATCTAAAGGAATGGACTTCGAGAAACTGGATCCGCATCTGGTCCTAAAGACAACGCCTCCGCGTATAAGCGAGGCGTTGATTTCACGAGGACGTCTTGGCCTGCGCCATTTTGGGGGGGCAAACAAGTCCGCAATTTGCGTTCAAGCACCTGCGGGCTTTGGAAAGACGTCCTTGTTGATGCAATGGCGTCGGGATGCTCAAGCGGCGGGCGAATTTGTCGTATGGTTTACGGCTGATGAATGCGACGACGCTATGCGCTTTGCCCGGGCCATTGGCTACGTACTCACGCGAGCAACTACCCAGAAATGCGTGGATCCGATGCTCTTGCGTTGGCTTCGCGACCAAGAGTCGGGCGTGGTAGCGCTCACGGGTGTGCTCGCGCAGATTGCCGACCTTCCTTTCGCCGTTGTACTCATGGTCGATAACGTCGAACGCGCTCGGGGAGATCGGATGCATGATGCGCTTGCTTACCTGATTCGCAATGCGCCGGCCAATCTGCAGGTTATCGTTTCCATTCGCGCCGGTGCGCCCCTGGATGTCCCGGAGATTGCCGACCCTAACATGGTTGCTCGCTTGGCGAGCGATGATCTCGCTTTCACTTATGACGAAACAATCGCCGCGATTGGCAAGCACTTGGGAGACGAAATTGGTGTGGAGGCTGCGGGGCGTTTGCACGAGTGGACGGATGGGTGGCCGCTCGGTCTCCAGTTGGTCATTGCGACGTTAAGAAAGAGCCACGATATCAGTGCCGCGATCCGTGGAATATCGGCAACTGCCGGTGATGTACAGCGTTATTTCGTCGAAAACTTGATCGACCGGCTTGCGCCGGATGCATACGATTTTTTGATGCGAGTTGCCATCTTCGACACTATTCACCCGGACCTTTGTTCGTCAGTATTTCCTCAGTGCGATGTGCCCGATCTGCTTGCACGTCTGGAGCGAGACACGCCAGTCTTCATGCGAGCGGAAGGTGCCCCGTGGATGCGGATGCATGGCCTTGCACGTGACTTTCTTTTGACACGCTTCCGCTTGCTTTCTCGGGAGGAGCAGCGTGGAATCTCTGAACGCGCATGCGAATGGTTGCGTGAGCATGGGCTGTATGAGGAGGCAGCCCGCCACGCCTTGTTAGCGGAACATGAAGAGGTCGCCTATGAACTTGCTGAAAAGACGCTTTACCAAACTGGTTTCAGAGGGAACATATCTGAGGTTCTCAAATGGGTGGACAGACTTCCGTCGAGTGAACTTCGGCGGCGTCCGGCGTTGTGGACCGCTGCTGCGTGGTCGCTCGCGTTGACAAATAGGAGCGATGAGGCCGAGAGAATCATTAACTACATCATCTCCGATTGCGGTGACAATGCACGTGAAAAGTTTGAGGCGGCACTGATTTCTGCCGTTGCTGCCAGCTTCGATGATCAACCAGAGCGCTTCCTTCGATCTGTCAATCAGTCGATTATTCAAGCTCCGCCGGAGTTGGATGAGAAGACTTGGCGCATCTACAAAAATGTGTTGGGGTTTCTCAGTTTTCAGCAAGGAGATCTGCGAAAAGCTCGGCACTTCTGGATCCAGGCCGCGCAAGCGAGACCAACGGATTCAGCCGATTATTCCAGCGGCTTTGCTGATTTTGGTATCGGTCTGTCGTATCTCCGGGAGGGCAAGTTCCGCACGGTCGAGCAGTATTTACGGCCGGCTCTGACGCGATGTGAGCAGGATATGGGGCGGCGTAGCCCGGTATGCTGCATGATGGCAACAGTACTTGCCGCTGCGCTTTGGGAAATGGGTGGGACGGCGGAGCCGCTGGCTATTCTGTCTTATCGGCTCGACGTACTCGAAAGAACCGGAGTGCCAGAGGCAGTCATGCTTGGCTATCTGACCCTGGCACGACTTGCAAAGCACGAGGGACCGGAATCCCATGCCTTCGAATATCTCGATGCATTGGAGGATCTAGGCGAAGCGCGCCGTATGCCGAGACTGAAGATTGCATCCATTTGCGAACAGATCAGACTGCACGCAAGAGCTGGTCGACCAGAAACCGCTGAGCGCCTGTGCACAAAGCTGGATGGGATCTGCCGCGGACCCGATGTGGTGAATCGCTCGGCGATCGAGCCTTGGGTGGCCATTCACGCCGCACGTGCCTTGGCAGACCAGGCGCTTGCCGTTTGTGATTGGACGACGGCATTGAGACATTTGGATATAAGTGCCCGTCTTGCCGATGAGATGAATCTTGGACGCGACGGCGTTGAAATTCGACTCCTGCGGGCCGTCGCCTTGCAGCACAGTACCAACAGCGATGTATCGAACCTGTTCAAAGAGTCGGCTAGCCTTGCGCGAGCCAGCGGCATGATACGCACGTTACTCGAAACCCACCCCGACATAATGGAACGTATGAAAGAGGTGACCCACTGTTCTGACTTCGAGTTGGATAAGCTGCTTCCCACTCGAACCGTTGGAGATCTACGAGCGCTGAGCGAAACGCACGATACGACCAAACACGATGGCGTTTATGCCAACGCCCTATTGACCCCGAAAGAACGTGAAATTCTGAGCTTGATCGCGACAAACATGTCGAATAAGCAAATTGCAGTTGTGCTTGATATCAGTGCTGGTACAGTGAAGTGGCACGTTAAGAACATTTTCGCTAAGCTCGACGCCGGAACACGCGGCCATGCCGTCAAGCGGGGCCGTCTCCTTGGGATCTTAGATGCAACTGCGAGCACCGCGAGTTCCGTTGCCTGACAGCCCTTCATTAAGTTCGTCTGCCTCCCCGATCTCCATCGGATAGCGCGCGATGATGGCGGCGGTTGTGCCGCCGACGCCTCCTCGCAGTTCCACTTCACTCCACATCTCTCCCATGCCCTCCTGTGTCCCCTCCCTCCGTGGGAGGGGCGGCTTTAGCCATCGGCGGAATAGAGTGTCTTTACGATTTACGTGAGCGCGCAAAGCGCCGGATGAATCGGCCGTGAATCTTGCTCTCTGCAAGCACGGAAAAGCTGACAAATACATGGAGACGACGATGATGCGGTGGAACTATGTCCGGGTGGTCCGGCTGGGGGCTTCAATCTTTATTGCAGCGGCCGGAAGCGGTGCTCACGCCCAGAGCGCGGGGACTAACACAGTCAGCGTTGGATGGGTTCATAGTGCGCCCCAGACCGGCAGCGATCCACTGCGCATCATCAGTATTGGCGGAGTCGCTACGGATACGCCGGTACCCGGTTCTGGGGCGGGGGCACGCAGCGCAGATACGATGGGATTCACTGTCGAACACTACTTCACAGATCACATCGGAGTCTCGATATTGGGCGGGTGGCCTGGGCGAACTGAGTTAGAGGGCCGTGGATCCCTCAATAGTTATGGTTTGCTTGGAGATGCGCGGACATGGGCACCCGAACTCGTGCTTCGCTATCACTTCGGCGAGCCCCAAACCCGATTTCGCCCTTTCGTCGGGCTTGGCGTGAATTACACGTGGTTTTCCAACGCCCGCGTAACCAATGGCACGTTCGTACAGAACAGCTTTGGGCCTGGCGGGTCTGCGGCGGTGTCTGCCTCCAGTTCGTGGAACCCGGTCTTTCAGGCTGGATTGGATTATCGAATCAACTCGCACTGGTCGGCAGGCTTGATGCTCGCATACGTACCGCTTGATACCAATGTCACGCTAACCGGGCGCACCGCCTCCGGTATGGAAGTAGTGAGCAAAACCAAGGTGCGGCTCCGTCCCGTGATGACCTTCCTCAACGTTTCGTACACGTTCTAGCTCGCAGCCGAAAAATTTGCGCGACTCAAATGACGAACGTGTGCTTGAAAGGAGGGGGAAGTGATTCATTCCGTTGTAGTGACGGGGGTCTCGAGTGGGATTGGCCTTGAGCTTGCTCGGTCTTTTGTCGAGGATGGCTATCAGGTGTTTGGCAGTGTTCGCAATCCCGAGGACGGGGAGCGATTGGCTGCTGAGCTCGGCGCCTCTTTTATACCACTGTGCTTCGACGTCACTGATTCACAAGCAGTTCAATCGGCTGCTCGTCGTGTCGAGGCGATCGTCGGCGCTCGCGGGTTAGGTGCACTTGTAAACAACGCTGGTATCAGCGTATGTGGTCCGCTGATGCATTTACCTATCGATGAGATTCGCGCGCTGTTCGAGGTTAACGTGCTAGGTGTGATTCAAGTGACGCAAGCGTTTCTTCCGTTACTTGGTGCGAAAGCAGATTCACCGCATCGGCCTGGCCGGATCGTGAATATTGGTTCGGTAAGCGGTGCCATTACTGTCCCATTCTTTGGTGCGTATGCGGGTACGAAGCACGCAATTGAAGCGGTGACACAGGCCTTTCGTCGTGAGTTGAAGATCTACGGTATTGACGTAATCGCGATCGAGCCGGGTTTCGTTAAAACGTCGATGTTCAGGAAAACTGAAGCGCAGAGTCCCGTGTCACGCTTCTCAGAGACCGCGTACGAGCCGCTCTGGGAGTCGTTTCAGCGTGAAATGGCGCGGCTAGAGGGAAAGGCAAAAGACGCACGCACAGTCGTAGACGCGGTTCGTCACGCCTTGACTGCAGCAAAGCCGAAAACGCGCTATCCGCTGGATCCACTCTGGTGGATCGGCAGATTCCTGTCGGATCGGCAGTTCGATCGATTGATTTTCAGCGCGCTTGGACTGACGCACGCATTACGGGACGTGCAGCGAACCATGGGTTCCCCCCTCCCGATGGGAGGGGCGGACGCGAGGGGGACTCCGCCAGAATAAGCAACAGGCCGTGGTTTAGTTGGTCTGGCGGACCCGCGCAAGGGCTTGTGAAAGATGATGCGCCGGATGCCGGCGCAAAGAACGAAATCAAGGAGACAGCACATGAGCAGCAACTACCCCGTCGTAATTTACGGCGCGAGCGGTTACACCGGTCGGCTCATTGCCGAGTACTTGCGAGATGCCCGCATTCCCTTTGTGGCGGCGGGACGCAGTCGCGCTCGGATCGAAGAAGCGATGCGTGTGGTGCCCGGCATTGACGATGCACGGTATGAAATTGTCGAAGTCGAGCACGATGTCGAATCGCTAACGAAACTGTTCCAGGGGCGCCGCGTTGTATGCAACACGGTCGGACCGTTCACTCGAAAGGGGCCAGTCGTCATCGAGGCTGCTTTGCGGGCGGGGATTCACTACCTCGATACTACGGGCGAACAGGCTTATATGCTGGACGTCAAGGAGCGCTTTGGTACCGAGTTCGAGAAGGCCGGTCTCGTGCTCGTCCCTTCGCTAGCATACATGTATGCGGTTAGTGAGATCACCGCTCGATTCTGCCTGGAGACCGAAGGTGTCGATTCGCTCGACATGTTCGCCTATGGCGTTGCCGTTCCGACGCAGGCATCCACAGAGTCCATTTTCGACATCGTTCGTAACAAGGCGCGATATCTTGCTGACCACGAGCTGGTCGAATATCGCGGTGTGGAGGTTCGAGATATCCAGATTCCGGGCGGCTCGGTACTCAAGGCTACGCACTGGGGCGGTACGGCAAATCCGGTCTGGTTTCATGACGATCCGCGAGTGCGCAACTGCAAGATGGCCGTCGCCCTGTCGAATCAGGACATTTACAAGCGTGTTATGGAGCTGGAGCGCGCCTTCAAGGTTCAACTTCAGTGGATTCCCGATGAGCAATTGATTCCACTCCTCGACAAGCTGGCCGCGAACATGACGCCGTCGATGCCTCCGCGCGAGTCGCGAAACGTCCATCGCTCGATGGATTGGTGCCACGGTCGCGGAAACAACGTTGCATCGGCCTGCACCATCTACGGGACTGGCGGTTATCTGATGACGGGTGCACTGCAGGCGTATTGTGCGATGCGGCTGATTCGTGGCACGCCGCGCGTGGCCGGATTCCGGTCCCCGTCTGAGGTGTTCGGTCATCGCGAATTGATTGGCGCACTGCAAGCCCAAGGTCTCGCCAGCGTAACGCATCAACGCGTTGTGTGAAGTACCGGGGAACAACGATGAAAGAGCCTGTTTATCTTGCCGGCATCAGCATGACACGCTTCGGCGTGTTTCCCGAGCGCTCAGTCAAGAATCTGACGCGCGAAGCTGTCGAAGGCGCATTGGTTGATGCTGGCGCGGAGCAGCGCGATATCCAAGTCGCGTTCTTTTCGAATACTGCCCAGGACATTCTGGAAGGGCAGGTTGTCGTGGCCGGCCAGGTAGCGCTCAGGTCGATGGGATTTGAGCGTATCCCGATGGTGAACGTCGAGAATGCCTGCGCGAGCGGCTCCACTGCAGTCCACATGGCTGTGAGCTACGTTCGGTCGGGCATGGCGGACATAGCGTTGGCAGTTGGTGTTGAAAAGATGAACTTCCCGGACATGGCCAAGGTCCTTGGCTTGTTCGACGGTGGCTTCGACGTACATGATCCCGACGGGTTGCGGCGTATCCTGACCGAGCTTGGTGGCAATCAATTCGATGCAGGCGTGGGTCATCGCAGCGCGTTCATGGAAGTCTACGGGAGCATCGCAAGAGCGCACATGCGTGATTTCGGCACGACTCAGCGGCAGATTGCGCTGATATCGTCTAAAAATCACCGTCATTCGACACTCAATCCCTCGGCACATTTCCGCCGGGAGTTTTCCGTCGATGAGGTGCTCGAGGCGCGCGCCATCGGCTTCCCGCTGACCGTCCCAATGTGCGCGCCGATGACTGACGGCGCCGCAGCTGCTGTCATCAGTAATGCGGAGGGCTTGCGAAGACTCCGTGCGAGTCGCTCCCTAAGGATCCTCGCCTCGATCGTTGGAACGGGAACGGATCGCCCGCTCACCGCATGGGATCGCTCGCTGACACGGATCGCCGCGCTACGGGCCTATGAAGAGGCCGGTGTCGGTTCGGCGGACATGTCGGTCGCGGAGGTGCACGATGCGACGGCGTTCGGCGAGTTGCTGCAGAGCGAATCACTCGGTTTCTGCGAAGTTGGAGCGGGTGGCGTGCTGGCCGAATCTGGTGCGACTGCTTTGGGGGGGCGTATCCCTATCAACCCATCTGGCGGCCTCGAATCGAAGGGACATCCGATGGGGGCGACTGGGATCGCTCAGTTGTTCGAACTGGCATTGCAACTGCGGGGCGAGGCGGGGCCGCGGCAGGTGGAAAACGCGCGCTTCGGCATCGCGGAGAACGGCGGCGGCATGTATGGGGGTGAGGAAGCGGTTGCATCCATCACCATTCTGGGGCGGTGACGTAACGCGGATGCGTTCGTCCCGGTAATTCGTTCGACATCAACCGAGCGATGACTAAAAGAATCTGTAGGAGACGAAAATGAGTGAAGGAATCCTCTCCATTCGTACCGACGGTGCAATTATGCACGTGTCGATCAACAATCCTCCCGTCAACCTTATGACCATTCAGATGGTCAAGGAATTATTCGGTTTGGTCGGACGCCTGAATTTCGATCCGTCGATCAAAGTGGTGGTCTTCGAAAGCGCGATTTCCGATTTCTTCATCGCGCATTTCGACCTGAATGACCTTCTGGCTTCCGCCGATGACCCAGCCGCAAAGGGAAAATTTGACGATATCAACATCCTGCAGTCCTTGAGCATCAGTCTGCAAAGCCTGCCGCAGGTGACGATTGCCAAGATCGACGGAGTATGCCGCGGCGCGGGGCTCGAACTGGTTCTGGGCATGAGCATGCGGTTTGCAAGTAAGTCCGCACGTTTTTGCGCACCGGAAGCAAGTTGCGGATTCTTGCCGTGCGGTGGAGGTTCCACGCGGCTAGCGATGACATGTGGGCCAGCACGTGCGCTTGAAATCGCCTTGAGTGCGCGCGATTTCAGCGGCGACGAAGCTCAACAGTATGGTTTTGTCAATTGCACTCTTCCCGACGATGAACTGCATGCATACGTGGAAACGCTTGCCAAGCGCATTGCGCAGCGCTCGATGCATACCATTGCGGTTAATCGGGAAGTCAGCAAGCGAGCGTTTGCGATGATGGCCGATGCGCTGTTTGCGGGGTTTGCGTACGAAAACGAGGCTTGGCGCGCGAGCATGCAGCAACCGGAAATGTCCCAATCTGTCCAGGCAATGATTGCAACCGGACAAACGAGGGAATCCGAGCTTGATTTGCCTCGCACGATCGACGGCATCCTGGAATCGCTATCCGCCAAGTAAATCATTCGTCGCGCGGCGACGGCTATCGGCCGTTGTCCGACCGTACGCGATTGTACAAGTCATCAGGAGCTGAATCATGAGCATCTCCCATCACGTACCGCTGCCTGCCGTCGGTCTTTCTGGATTCGAGGCACGTCTGTCGGAAGAAGAGGCGGGTGCGCAAGCCGCGCTGCATCGTTTTGCAGCAGAAGTGATGCGCCCCATTGGTCGTGAAATCGACAAAATGCCGGCCGATGAGGCGTATTTGCCCGGATCGCCATTCTGGCAATTCCATCTGGAGGTCGCCAAGCTGGGGCTTGGGCCGGACGCCTTGGCGGGTTTGGAGCCGGCGGCAGCGGCCCGTATGGAAGCCATCGTGATGGAGGAACTCGGATGGGGCGACGCGGGCCTGGCCGTTTCCACGGGCGCTGGCGCAATGCCCATGCTGATGGCGCAGGCGAGCGGTAATCAGGAGTTGATCGACATCTGCGCGGCAAAACTGGGGTGCTGGGCGGCAACCCAGCCGGACCGCGGGTCGGATGGTCTGATTCTCTACGCAGATGAGCGTTACCCAGGTTCCCAAGGCAACAAGGGCAATCTCCAGGCGAGCTTCGTCGGGGACGAGATCGTGATTAACGGTCAAACGTCGGCGTGGGTGTCCAACGGAGCGGTTGCGCAGGTCGCGTTGCTGGACATCGTGGCCGACTATGGCGAGGGTTTCTACGGTCCTGACGGTACGACGTACGGATGCAACATCATCGTGCCGCTGGACCTTAAGGGAATTTCCCGCGGCAAACCGTTGGAAAAGCTTGGAAAGCGTGCTCTCCCGCAAGGAGAGATTTACTTTGACAACGTGCGAGTTCCGCGCCGTTTTGCAATCGCAACGCGTGAGGATTACGAATTGAAGCACGCGTATGCATGGGCCCATGCCGGTACTGCGATGAGTCACATCTCGGCCGGACTGGCGCGTGCCGCATTCGAACTTGCGTTGAATTACATCCATGAACGCCGGCAGGGCGGAGCCCTGCTGGCTCAACATCAGCTCACGCAATATCGCATCGGTGCAATTGGCGTCAAGGTCGAAGCCATTCGTGCAATGGCTCGACACGTCGCAGAGTACACCAAATGCTCACCGCGTCCGCATCCGTATTTCACTGCCGCCGGAAAGGCCTTCTGTAGTGGAGAGATGCTGACAGTAGTCAATGAGTCGCTGCAACTATTCGGCGGAGTCGGGCTGACGCGCGAATTCCCGATCGAAAAACTCCTGCGTGACGCGCGTGCGATGCAGATTGAAGACGGGGAAAACAATATTCTTCTGACGCACTACGGTTACCTCGTGAGTCAGTTGTACCAGCAGGATGGCTGGGCGCGAGCTTGAGCGAACGGTACGGGCGAGTGACTGAAAACTGGATGACTGAAAGATGGCAATTATTGACTTCTTTGACCGTGGCTGGATGTTGAACCGGCACGGTACCGCATACGTGATGGATGGGCGTCGATGGAGTTACGACGAAACGTACGCGATGACATGCCGTATCGCGCATGGTCTGATCGATGCTGGCATGGAGAAGCAGGCAAAAGGGGCGGTGATGGCGGGCAATCATCCACTTGCATGGATGTGCGTGCTCGGCATGTGGCGTGCCGGCCTTGCGTGGGTTCCACTGAATCCGCGCAGCAGTGTCGACGAGAATGTGAGCTTGTTGCAGAACTTCGATACCGAAATCCTGTTTTTCCAAGCGGCGTTCGCGCCGATTCTTGACGCGGTGCGCGCCTCGTGCCCACAACTCAAGCATTTCGTCTGCATTGACGGCAACGTTGCCGGGTGTGAATCGCTTACCGCATGGTTGGAGAACCAGCCGGCGACGCCACCCAAGGTCGACTTCGATATGTCCGATGTCGTGGCGATCATGCCAACCGGTGGTACCACAGGGGCACCGAAAGGAGTGATGCAAACGCATCGCAACCTTGGCGTGTCGATTACCAGTTCGATGATGAACGTCCACTACGCGCCGGGTGAACCGGTCGTCAATTTGGCAGCGGCCCCGATGACCCATAGTGCGGGCTTCCTGTCGCTGTCCGCGACTGCGCGTGGAGGCACAGTGGTCGTCCTCTCAAAGCCGGACCCGAGTGCGCTCCTCGACGCCATTGAGCAACACCGTGTGACCGAGTTCTTCCTGCCGCCGACCGTCATCTATCGCCTGCTCGAAATTCCCGGCATCGATAAGCGGGACTTCTCGTCGCTGCGTTATTTCATGTACGGCGCAGCACCCATGTCGGTGGAAAAGCTGAAGAAGGCATTGACCGCGTTCGGGCCCGTCATGTTTCAGGGCTACGGCCAGACGGAGGCGCCTGGCGCGATTGCGTTCATGCGGCCAGGCGACCACTTTGTCGGTGGACAGGTCGCTTCGGACATGAGACTCAGTGCATGTGGCTTGCCATGTGCGTCGAACGGCTTGGCCGTCCTCGACGACCAAGGACACGTGTTGCCAATCGGGGCGAGCGGCGAGATTTGCGTGCGTGGCGATCTGGTGATGAAGGGGTATTACAAACAACCTGAGCGCACAGCAGAAACTATTGTGGATGGCTGGCTGCATACGGGAGACATTGGACATATCGACGATGATGGCTTCCTGCATATCACTGATCGCAAGAAGGACATGATTATCAGCGGCGGCTTCAACGTCTATCCGAGCGAAGTCGAGCAGGTGATCTGGTCTCACCCAGCGGTGCAGGACTGCGCGGTGATCGGTGTACCGGATGACACCTGGGGAGAGGCTGTGAAGGCAGTCGTCGAACTGATTCCCGGCGGCGATGTCTCCCCGGACGAACTGATTGCCTTGTGTCGTGATCGTCTCGGTCCCGTCAAATCGCCAAAAAGTGTCGAGATTGTTGGCCAATTGCCGCGGAGTACGGTGGGCAAGGTACTGAAGAAAGATATTCGCGCTCGATACTGGCAAAACGCACAGCGGGCTATTTAGCATCAACAAAAATCATTGATGGAGCGAGACATGACTGAAATGAATCGACAATGGCTGTTGCGTAGCCGCCCGGACGGCATGGTCGGTGTAGAGCATTTTGAATATCGTGAAGCGTCAATTCCAGTGCCGAACGACGGCGAGGTGCTGGTGCGCTCGCTGTACTTCGGATATGACGCGAGTCAGCGCATTTGGATTACCGAGCACGGCGGCTATTTGCCGCCTGTGGGTATCGGTGAGCCAATGCGCACAATGGGGATTGGTCAAATCGTCGCGTCGCGCCATCCGTCATATGCCGTGGGTGACATCGTAACCGGTTTCATGAGTTGGCAGGACTACGTGATTGCGCGAGCCGACGGTCCGATGCCCCTGCAAGTTCTGCCCAAGGCCGATTATCCATTGACCTGGAATCTTGGCGTCTTGGGTGTCGGTGGGCTGACTGCCTATTTTGGCGTGACCGACGTGCTGAAGGTCCAGCCGACCGATACCGTCGTGATCTCGGCTGCCACGGGCGCTACCGGATCCATCGCGGGCGACATCTGCAAGGCGGTGGGGGTCAAGCGTGTTATTGGTATCGCAGGCGGCCCCGAAAAGTGTCGATGGATTACTGAGAAGGCACACTACGACGCGGCCATCGACTACAAGCGAACTGATTTCGTCAATCAGTTGCGCGAGTTGTGCCCGAATGGTGTCGATGCGTACTTCGACAACGTCGGCGGCGACATGCTGGACGTGATGCTCGACAATATGGCGCCGAAGGGACGCATTGTCATTTGTGGTGCTATGGCTTCAGGCTATACGACTGTCGATGTGCCGGGGCCGAAGAAGTATATGAATATCTGCACGAAGATGCTGCATATGCAGGGCATCTTGTTGTTGTTCTATCGCGATCGTCTGCAGGAGGGGATCGAAACACTCGCGCGCTGGATTGCTGAAGGGAAAATTCATGTCGAAGAGGAGATCGTGCACGGATTTGAGCATGCACCGAGGCTCTTGCCGCTGCCGTTTAGCGGGAAGAACCCGGGGAAACTGATCCTTAAAGTGGCGGATCCGTCCTGAACATGCCTGGAGGCGCTGTGATCAACAATAAGGTTTTTGTCATAACCGGTGCTGGATCCGGAATCGGACGCGCTCTGGCGCTGGAGATCGCGTATCGCGGCGGGGCACTTGCCCTGTCCGATATCAGTTGCGACGGTCTTGCGGAGACGGTTGCTCAATTGCCGACTGGAACACGAGTCTGCACGTATGTGCTTGATGTGTCGGATCAGGAATCGGTTTACCTTCACGCCGATGAAGTCGTCGCACACTTCGGCAAGGTGGACTACGTCATTAACAACGCCGGAACATCGGTATTGGCTACAGTTGAACACTCGACGTTCGAGGAAATTCAACGAGTACTCGCAATCAACCTGTGGGGCGTAATTTACGGCACAAAGGCGTTCCTTCCGAAGCTGCTCCAACAGCGCGACGGATGTATCGTCAATGTGTCTAGTGTGTTTGGTCTCGTGGCGACGCCCTGTTCGGCGGCGTACACGATGTCCAAATTTGCTGTGCGAGGATTGACCGAGACGCTGTGGCAAGAACTTGAGGGTACGGGCGTACGAGCCGTACTCGTCCATCCAGGCGGCATCAATACCAATATCAGCAAGGTTGCAGAGGCGGTCAACGAAAGCGAGTTCGAGCGCAAGCTTAAAGCCGCAAATGTGCGGCAAATGACGACCACACCGGAGGAATGCGCGCGTGAAATCGTAGCAGGTCTTGAGCGCGGCCACAAACGTCTTTTGGTTGGAAACGGCGCGACCGCGTTGCACTGGATATCGAGACTGTTCCCCGATAACTACGGTGCGCTCGTGCGTCGGAAACTCGGTGTGTAACCCGCATCGATCTCACGCTTAGATACTTTCGCATCAATTGCGTATTTACTAATTGGAGTTGTTCATTGGCTTCGTACATTGTTCCGCTCGAAGAGATGCGGTTCGTCTTGCGTGAATTGTCGGACATCGAGCGCGTGTTTCAGACGCCGAATGCGGAATGCCTGGTTGACAGTGATTTGACCGAGACCATTCTGTCGCAGGCCGCACATTTTGCATCGGGAGTGTTGACGCCGTTGAATGCCGTCGGCGATCGTGAGGGCGCCCATTGGTCGCCAGATGGGGTGACGACGGCACCGGGTTTTAAGGAAGCCTACCGGGAATTCATCGAGGCGGACTGGAACAAGGTTTCGATGCCGGTCGAGTATGGCGGCCAGGGTTTGCCGACCCTCATGTGTGTCGCGGTGCGGGAGATTTTCACGGGAGCGAATAAGGCTTTCTGTATCTGCACCGATTTGACCGACTCCGCTGTCCAGGCCCTCATGTTGGCAGCCGACGAGTCGCTTAAGTCCGTCTACGTACCCAAACTGGTCAGCGGAGATTGGTCGGCGACGATGAATCTGACCGAGCCGCACGCTGGATCCGATGTGGGCGCATTGCGTACGCGCGCGGTCAACAACGGAGACGGTACCTATCGCCTGTTTGGTCAAAAGATATTTATCAGCTTCGGCGAGCACGATCTGACTGAGAATATTGTCCACCTCGTTCTCGCCCGGACTGCTGGCGCGCCTGACGGCGCGCGTGGTATTTCGCTGTTCTTGGTGCCTAAATTTCTTCCGTCCGCAGCCCGGAACGATGTCCGATGCGCCGGGATCGAACATAAGCTCGGAAACCACGGCAGTCCGACCTGCACCATGATTTATGGCGGCGAGAGCGACGGTGCAGTGGGCTGGATGGTCGGCGAGGAGAATAAAGGTCTTCAGACGATGTTTGTCATGATGAACGAGGCCAGATTCCACGTCGGTATGGAGGCGGTCGCAGTCAGCGAGCGGGCATATCGTCAAGCATTGGCGTACGCCGAAGAGCGAGTGCAGGGCAAACCTGCCGATGGCGGTGATGAGTCGGTGGCAATCGTTCAACACCCTGACGTCAGGCGAATGCTGTTGTCGATGCGCAGCCAGACTGAAGCTATGCGAGCGGTGGGTTACCTACTCGCGGCTGCGCAGGATTTGGCTCATCGTCATCCCGATACGGCAGTACGTGACGAACGGCGAGACTTCGTCGATCTCATGATCCCAGTATTCAAGGGGTGGGCGACCGAAACGGCAGTCGATGTGACCCGGACATCGATCCAGATCCACGGCGGACTTGGCTACATAGAAGAAAGCGGAGCATCACAACCATTGCGTGACGCGTTAATTTGCCCGATATACGAAGGGACCACCGGAATTCAGGCAAACGACCTAATTACTCGAAAAATCGTTCGTGATGGTGGTGCAAGACTGCACGACTGGCTGGCACAAGTCGTTCAGACGGTAGGCGAACTTCGGCAGGAACCGACGTTCAGCAGTATTGGGGCGACGCTTTTTGAAGGTATTGCCGCAGTGCGACGTGCGACAGATTGGATCTCAGAAGCGTATCCCGTTCGGCCACTTGAAGTACTTGCCGGAGGGGTGCCCTTCCTGCGGATGATCGGCATTGTTGCTGGCGGATGGCAGATGGCTCGTGCCGCACTTGTGTCGTCTCGAATGCTTGAGGCTGGGAAGGGGGATGCACAGTTTCTTCGAGGCAAACTCGCGAGCGCGAAGTTCTACGCGGCTCATGTTTTGCCGCAAGTTCAGGCGCTCGAGATTGCCTTGATATATGGCGGTTCCGCGACGCAGGATGAGGCGGCGTTTCCCAATATCTAGCTTACAGATACGGCTAGTCGTACAACCATCGATAAGCACGACCGAGTGGATCGTCGAATTCTGAAGAATTGGCAAACGACCTGATGAATTGAGAGAGCAAGCAGATGAAAGTGCTGGTGCCGGTGAAAAGAGTGGTTGATTACAACGTGAAGGTCCGCGTGAACTCGGACAACACGGGCGTTGACATCGCGAACGTGAAGATGTCGATGAATCCGTTCGACGAAATCGCCGTTGAAGAAGCCGTGCGTCTGAAGGAAGCAGGCGTCGCGACCGAAGTGATCGCGGTGTCGGTGGGCGTCACGCAAGCGCAGGAAACGCTGCGCACGGCGCTGGCGATCGGCGCGGATCGCGCGATCCTCGTCGAATCGAACGACGGCGTCGAGCCGCTGGGCGTCGCGAAGATCCTGAAGGCGCTGGTCGACAAGGAGCAGCCGCAGCTGGTGATCCTCGGCAAGCAGGCGATCGACGACGATTCGAACCAGACGGGCCAGATGCTGGCGGCGCTCGCAGGTCTCCCGCAAGCGACGTTCGCGTCGAAGGTGACGATCGCCGACGGCAAGGCCACGGTTGCGCGGGAAGTCGACGGCGGCGCGGAAACGCTGTCGCTGACGCTGCCGGCGGTGGTCACGACCGACCTGCGCCTGAACGAGCCGCGCTACGTGACGCTGCCGAACATCATGAAGGCGAAGAAGAAGCCGCTGGAAACCGTGAAGCCGGAAGACCTCGGTGTGGACGTCGCGCCGCGTCTGAAGACGCTGAAGGTGGTCGAGCCGCCGAAGCGCGCGGCCGGCGTGAAGGTGCCGGACGTGAAGACGCTGGTCGAGAAGCTGAAGACCGAAGCCAAGGTGCTGTAAGAGGGAGCGGAAAGAAATGACGATTCTGGTGATTGCAGAACACGACAACGCGTCGATCAAGGCCGCGACGCTGAACACGGTGGCGGCGGCGGCCGAAGTTGGCAAATTCGTCGGCGGCGACATCCACGTGCTGGTCGCGGGCCACAACGCGCAAGCGGCGGCCGATGCGGCAGCGAAAATCGCAGGCGTTTCGAAGGTGCTGCTGGCCGACGCGCCGCAACTGGCCGAAGGCCTCGCGGAAAACGTCGAGGCGACCGCGCTGAACATCGCGAAGGACTACTCGCACATCCTCGCGCCGGCGACGGCCTACGGCAAGAACATCGCGCCGCGCATCGCCGCGAAGCTGGACGTCGCACAGATCTCGGACATCACGGCGGTTGATTCGGCCGATACGTTCGAGCGTCCGATCTACGCGGGCAACGCGATCGCGACGGTGCAGTCGAGCGACTCGATCAAGGTGATCACGGTGCGTGCGACGGGTTTCGATCCGGTGGCGGCGGAAGGCGGCAGCGCATCGGTCGACAAGATCGAAGCGGCAGCCGACGCCGGCAAGTCGCAGTTCGTGAGCCGTGAAGTGACGAAGCTGGACCGTCCGGAACTGACGTCGGCGAGCATCATCGTGTCGGGCGGCCGCGGTCTGGGCAGCGGCGAGAACTACACGAAGGTGCTGGAGCCGCTGGCCGACAAGCTGTCCGCAGCGCTCGGCGCATCGCGCGCGGCAGTCGACGCCGGCTACGTGCCGAACGACTATCAGGTCGGCCAGACCGGCAAGATCGTCGCGCCGCAGCTGTACATCGCGGTCGGTATCTCGGGTGCGATCCAGCACCTGGCCGGCATGAAGGATTCGAAAGTGATCGTCGCGATCAACAAGGATCCCGAAGCACCGATCTTCAGCGTGGCCGACTACGGCCTCGTCGGCGACCTCTTCACACTGGTGCCGGACTTCGCCGACGCTCTGCAGTGATTGTCTTAACAACGATTTTGGGTATATGGATTCAATGCAACGAACGCGCCACGAGGCTGCATTGGCCGCAAATGCGGAGGATGCGTCGGTCTGGCGGTGGTTTGCTTATCTATTGGAGGAGCGACGTATCCGCTGGCGTTGGCAGTCCAACACATGGCTGGTGCATGTCGATCGTCTCCATGTCGCGACGGAAATCACCTTTGATCGCGCGATTCGCGAAGCAAAGGCTGCTGCACAGCTGCGCAATCTAGGCTCACCCCAATCAGAATTTAGCTGCGGAAGGAGGCCTACGCGGTCCACGGGAACCTGCGCCGTGACTCGGTAAGGTAGATCATACGCACGACAATCCTTCTTGTGCGCATTGACGCATACGTATTGAGGTAGCGCCGTTGAGTATTCCTGATGTGGCCGATTTGCTTTCTATGAACGCTTCAAACGACTCGCCACAAAAAGCAAATTCAGATCCAGATGGAATACGATTTCTTGTCCTCAAACTGGCAGATTGTTTGGCTGCATCAGGCATAGCAACGTTGAAGGAGAAGTTGATGGGTGCGGTGGATACGTCTTTGCGTACGCTGGTCGAAAAATGGCTCGGGCAGACGCCAGCTATGCCGATTCGGGTAACACGATTTGGTCGTATGCCCTCGAATCGGCGACGCTATGTATGCGTCGAAGCATTGCGACCAGCAGGCGTGTTGGCGATTTATTTTTTCCTTCATGATGACGGAGCGTGGTATGTGTTTCCGCCTGAGGTTGAACGTCCGGTGATGAGCGTTTGATGGCGTGCTGGGTCGCTGCACTATCTGTGATTGCCGAATGAGAGATAGTTTGTGGTGAGGTTGTGAATTTTCGAAATTTTCAATAAATACAGCCGTCGGGTTTGGTTATTTTGGGAGATGCGTTTCAAAGAACCATGTTATTGATAAGGTCGACCAAGTAATTATTTGCCGGAGACGGTGATCATCAATTTCGTTAATGCGATATCGGGGGCGCGATGGGTCGCGTGACACGCAGCATCAAGCTTGAAATGGCACTATCTGCTGGCGCATTTCTTTTATTCATATTCGCGATTGGCGCGTCGGGAGTATGCGGGCTTTCAAAGATGAAGTTGTTTCTGACGCAGCAGTACGAGGAAAGTTCGACTTCGGATAAGGAGCTTTCTCAAGTTTTCAAGTCGCAACTCGATATTGTAATTAGAGTTACGACAATTGACTCAAATGCAGATCAGGAGGAAATCAAGCGGGTCGGCGATCGGATCCGCGCAGATGAAGTGGAAATGGAGCAGGCATGGGAGCACTATTCTCAACGACACGCCAGTCTGCCGAGGCGCGATATTAATCGGAAAGCCTCAGATAGCCTCGGTCGATTTGTAGAAATAGTGCGCCGTATAGGAAGATTGCTTGAAGGTGGCGACATGAATGCTGTCCGGCTCGCTATCCCCGATTTCATCGTCGCGGCCACAGACCTTAACAACTCGCTGCAGTCGGAGGTCCTGTCAATCGCATCGACTTCAAATAATTTTGTTGATTCTGCCGAATCAGATTTTCGTCATTTTCGCGGCATTATTGTTGTCCTGGCCTCGATTAGTGTATTGATGGCCGTCGCGTGCTCGCTCTATGGTGTACGAACGATGCTTGACCCGCTTGGCACGGCAGTCGGTGTCGCAAATGAGATTGCAGATGGACGGCTCGGAAACAGCGTTACGATTGCATCTCGCAACGAATTGGGTTATTTGCTGGAATGTCTGTCACGAATGGACCATCAGCTTGGAGGAACTGTTCGGCGTATCCAGGTGGCTGCTGAGCATATTAAAGGAGCGTCACGCGAAATTGCCGCCGGTAATCTGGATTTGTCCGCACGTACAGAAGACAATTCGGCGTCCATCGAGCAAACGGCCGCGAGCATGACAGAGTTGACAGAAACAGTGAAACAAACTGCGGAAAACGCGCGACGCGCAAGTATGCTCGCGGTACAAGCCAACGATTTCGCCGAGGCTGGGAACGAGGAAGTGCAAGGAATGGTAGCGGGGATTGGGAGAATCAGTGCGAGCTCCGGGAAGATCTCGGAGATATCCGGCGTCATTGAGGGCATTGCCTTTCAGACCAACATCCTCGCGCTCAACGCTGCTGTGGAGGCTGCACGCGCGGGCGAGCAGGGACGCGGATTCGCTGTGGTAGCGAGTGAGGTCCGGAGCCTGGCACAACGTGCTGGTGCAGCGGCGAAGGAAATTAAGGAAATGATCGGGACGTCGGTCGGCTTGATCCGTGACACCGCGCAGCAGGCAGCGTCGGTTGGCACAACGATGTTGGAAGTGAAACAGGCAATCAAACACGTATCTGACATTATTGGCGAAATTGCTACTGCTTCGAATGAGCAAAGTCATGGTATCGAGCAAGTCAGCCGCGCAGTTGTGCAGATGGATCACGTCACCCAACAGAATGCCGCGCTGGTCGAGCAAGCGGCAGCCGCGACTCGATCGCTCGAGGAGCAAGCAAGTACGTTGGAGGCGGCCGTGTCGGCGTTTCAGATTTCTGGACGAGATACAACGGCTCTCGGAGTAGCATGAGGAGAGACGACCCACGCACTTTAGCGGTTTGAATGACTATTGCGTGAAGGTCCCGACGTGCAGCTCTTTGCTGAATGCAGATGCCCTCGAGGTGGTGAGCCTGATTAGTTTAATCGTCCAAACAGGGCAACGCCGACGCCATCTGCGAACCAATCCAACTCTCAGACTGAAGGGAATCACGCATGAAGATTCACGAGTACCAGGGTAAGGAAATCCTGCGGAAATTCGG
>NZ_QTPQ01000065.1:0-30334 GCF_003853425.1 Burkholderia sp. Bp9140 | reverse complement strand
ACGCCCGTGTTGTCCGACTTCACGCGGACCTTCACGTTGTAATCGACCACTCTTTTCACTGGCACCAGGATTTTCATGCACACGCTCCAAAGTTACGAATACGACCAGAGGCCATTCTATAGCGAGGCCTCATGACTGCGCGGCCAAGCGGACCCATCCATCGCGGCTATCGAGGATAGCGCTCCTCGTCGGCGCGCCGGCAATAGCGAACGGTCGTTCTATTTTAAAAGAGAAAAAACCCGGACGCAAAGCCCGGGTTTTCGATCATCGACTCTAATCGTCGCCGGGCGCGCCCTGTACATCGTGTTACCAGGCAGCGATGACCGCGCCGCCGAACTTCTGTTCGATGAACTGCTTCACTTCCGTGGAATGGTAGGCCGCGACCAGCTTCGCGACCCACGGCTTGTTCCGGTCGGCCTCGCGAATCGCGAGAATGTTCGCGTACGGGCCGTTCGGGCCCTCGATCGCGATCGCGTCCTGTTTGGGCTTCAACCCCGCTTCCATCGCGTAGTTGGTGTTGATCGCCGCCGCGTCGACGTCGCCGAGTGAGCGCGGAATCTGCGCCGCATCGAGCTCGACGATCTTCAGCTTGCGCGGATTGTCGGCGATGTCGAGCGGCGTCGCCTTCAGCCCCGCATCCGCACGCAGCTTCAGCAGCCCCTGCTTCTGCAGCAACAGCAGCGCGCGGCCGCCGTTGGTCGGGTCGTTCGGCACCGCGATGCGTGCGCCTGGCTTGAGCTCGGCCAGCGACGTCACCCGCTTCGAATAGATGCCCATCGGGAACGTGACGGTATCGGCGACCTTGATCAGCTTGTAGCCGCGATCCTTCACCTGCGCCTGCAGATACGGATCGTGCTGGTAGCTGTTCGCGTCGAGATCGCCGGACGCGAGCGCCGCGTTCGGCTGCACGTAATCGGAGAATTCGACCACGCGGATGTCGAGGCCGCTCCTGGCCGCGACCTTCTTCACCACGTCCATGATCTGCGCGTGCGGGCCGCCCGTCACGCCCACCTTGATGGTTTCGGCCTGCGCATGTGCGCTCGCGAACAGCGCGGCCGCGCCGAATGCGGCCGCGAACTTCAGCATGAAGCGTCGTTGCATCGTCTCCCCCAACGGATGAATGTCGTTTTTACTTGTGGCTCAGCCGGCGCACGAGCCAGTCGCCGAACGATTGCACGATCTGCACGAACACGATCAGGATCGCGACGACCGTCCACATCACTTCCGGCAGATAGCGCTGGTAGCCGTAGCGGATCCCCAGATCGCCGAGCCCGCCGCCGCCAATCGCACCGGCCATCGCCGAATAGCCGACGAGCGACACGAACGTGATCGTCAGGCCTGCGACGACGCCCGGCAGCGATTCGGGCAGCAGCACCTTGAACACGATCTGCGACGTCGTCGCGCCCATCGACTGCGCGGCCTCGATCAGCCCGCGGTCGACTTCGCGCAGCGCGGTCTCGACCAGCCGCGCGACGAACGGCGCGGCCGCGAGCGTCAACGGCACGACCGCCGCGGCCGTGCCGATCGACGACCCCGTGACGAGCCGCGTAAACGGAATGACCGCGACCAGCAGGATGATGAACGGCGTCGAGCGCACCGCGTTCACGATGCCGCCGAGCACGCGATTCACACCGAGGTTCTGCAGCACGCCCTGGCGGTCGGTCAGGTACAGCAGCACGCCGAGCGGCAGCCCGACGAGCGCGCCGACCGCTCCCGAGATGCCGACCATGATCAGCGTCTCCCAGAACGACTGCACGAACATATCGAACATCTCACTCAACATACGAAAGCTCCTCTACCACCACGCCTTGTTCGCGCAGGAACGCAAGCGCCTGCCCGACCTTGCCCGGTTCGCCGCCCGCGAGCACCGCTAGCGACCCGAACGCCTGCCCCTGGATCTCGTCGATCTGGCCGTGCAGGATGTTGAAATCGAGTTCGTACCGGCGGATCGTCTCCGACAGGATCGGCTGGTCGACACCCGAGCCGGTGAACGCAAGCCGCAGCAAATGCCCGCTGCCCGTCTTCAGCCGCTCGGCCACGCGTGCCTTCAGCGCGGGCGGCAGTTCCTGCGCGATCACGTCGCCGATCAGCGCGCGCGTCACTTCGTGATGCGGCTGCAGGAACACGTCGATCACGCGGCCCTCCTCGACCACGCGGCCCGCGTCGAGCACCGCCACGCGATCGCACACCTGCTTGATCACTTCCATCTGGTGCGTGATCAGCACGATCGTCAGGCCGAGTTCGCGGTTGATGCGCTTCAGCAGGTCGAGGATCGAGCGCGTGGTCTCGGGGTCGAGCGCCGACGTCGCTTCGTCCGACAGCAGCACCTTCGGCTTGCTCGCGAGCGCGCGGGCGATGCCGACGCGCTGCTTCTGGCCGCCGCTGATCTGCGCCGGATAGCGATCCTTCTGCGCGGACAGCCCGACGAGGTCGAGCAGCGGCAGCACGGCCGCCTCGATGTCGGCGCGGCTCGCGCCGGCCAGTTCGAGCGGCAGCGCGACGTTGTCGAACACCGTGCGCGACGACAGCAGGTTGAAGTGCTGGAAGATCATGCCGATTTCGCGGCGCGCTTCGCGCAGCGCGCCGGACGGCAGCAGCGTGAGGTCGCGTCCGCCGACAACGACGTTGCCTTCGGTCGGCCGCGTGAGCAGGTTGATGGTGCGCACGAGCGTGCTCTTGCCGGCGCCGCTTCGGCCGATGATGCCGAACACCTCGCCCTGCGGGATCGTCAGATTGACGTTGTGCAACGCGTCGACCCAGCCGGTCGGCCCGGGGAAACGCTGCGACAGATTGCGTAATTCGATCATGTAAACAAAACGGCGGCCGGCTGGCGAGGCCCGCCAGTCGGCCGCCGATGCATCTGGAATAGCCGGCGATTTTACCGCAAACGCCTCATTCCACTTAATAATCGATTTCGATCTTTTCATAACCAGACGAAATTAGAGGGGCGCTGCGGGCGCGCCGCGGGCGTGTCGCGACTATGATCCGGAACACCTACGCCAACGAACAGGGGACACGCCAGATGACCGCCACCACCACGCCGGCCGCCGCGCCCGCCACCGCCGCACCGGAGCCGGCGTCGCTGCCCGCCCCGCGGATGGGCCGGCTGCGTACCGCGGACGGGCTCGAGCTGGCGTCGTACCGCTGGCCGGCCGGCGGCGGCACGGTGCCGCCGCGCGCCACGATCGCGCTCGTGCACGGCCTCGCCGAGCATGCGGGCCGCTACGCGGCGCTCGCGGCCCGACTGAACGCGGCCGGCATCGACGTGCTGGCGATCGACCTGCGCGGGCACGGCCAGTCGCCCGGAAAACGCGCGTGGGTCGAGCGTTTCGACGGCTATCTGAACGATGTGGATGCGCTCGTCGCCGAAGCCGCCCGCGGCGCTACGCCGCTCTTCCTGATGGGGCACAGCATGGGCGGCGCGGTCGCGGCGCTGTATGCGATCGAACGCGTGCCGGCCCGCGGCCATGCGCTGGCAGGCCTCGTGCTGTCGAGCCCGGCGCTCGCGCCGGGACGCGACGTGCCGCGCTGGATGCTCGCGATGAGCCGATTCATCAGCCGCGTATGGCCGACCTTTCCTGCAATCAGGATCGATGCCGCGCTGCTGTCGCGCGATCCGGCCGTCGTCGCGGCCAACCGCGCCGATCCGCTTGTGCACCACGGCGCGGTGCCGGCACGCACCGGTGCCGAAATCCTCGATGCGATGGCGCGCATCGAGCGCGGGCGCGGCGCGCTGCGCGTGCCGGTGCTCGTCTATCACGGCACCGAGGACAAGCTGACCGAGCCCGACGGAAGCCGCGCATTCGGCGCCCGCGTCGGCTCACCCGATCGTACGCTGACGCTATACGAAGGCGGCTTTCACGAAACGATGAACGATCTCGAGCGCGACCGTGTGATCGATGCGTTGATCGCGTGGATTCGCGCGCGCGTGCCGGCGCGCTGAAGCCGCGCCGCCCCGCTGCCGGTCAGATGCCGGCCAGCACGCGCAAGTGCGCGACGACGCTGCGGCCGAGCGCAGACAGGTTGTAGCCGCCCTCGAGACAGCTGACGATGCGGCCCTGCGCATGCCGGCGCGCGACGTCGACGACCTGCGCGGTCAGCCATTCGAAATCGGCCTCGACGAGACCGAGGTTGCCGATATCGTCCTCGCGATGCGCGTCGAAACCGGCCGACACGAACAGCATTTGCGGCTTGAACGCGTCGAGACGCGGCAGCCAGAACATGTCGACCGCCTCGCGGATCGCCATCCCGTTGCTGCGCGCAGGCATCGGCAGGTTGACCATGTTCGGCGCCTGGTGATCGACGCCCGAGAACGGATACAGCGGATGCTGGAAGAAGCTGCACATCAGCACGCGCTCGTCGTTCGCGAACGCGGCTTCGGTGCCGTTGCCGTGGTGCACGTCGAAATCGATGATCGCGACGCGCTCGATACCGTGGACGTCGAGCGCATGCCGCGCGGCGATCGCCACGTTGTTGAAGAAGCAAAAGCCCATCGCACGCGCGGGTTCCGCGTGATGGCCGGGCGGCCGAATACTGCAGAACGCATTCGCGTAACGGCCCTCGATCACCGCATCGGTCGCCGCGATCGCGGCGCCGGCCGCACGCAGCGCAGCGCGCCACGTGTCGCGGTTCATCAGCGTGTCGGGATCGATCTCGACGTAGCCGTCGACGGGCATCATGCTGCGGATGTAGTCGATATGGGCCTGCGTATGCACGCGGCCCAGCGCCACCTCGCTCGCGAACGGAGCGGTTTCGTGCACGATCAGGTCGTCGATGCGGCTCGCGATCAGCTGATCCTGGATCGCCGACAGTCGGGCCGGGCATTCCGGATGCCATTCCCCCATCTCGTGCAGCATGCAGTCGGGGTGCGTATAGAAGGCGGTTGCCATAAGCTGTCATCCACGACGCAGGGTGCGCCGCAGGTCTCCATCAATGATGTCCATCGTCTGCCGCGAATTCGCCGCTAACTTACCACATCGGTGCGCTGCCTCGCCCCGGCACGCAGGATGCGTCGGGTATACTGCGCCGAACCTCATCGCCCTGTCCGCCCGCTTCGACATGAATTCCAGCAAGCCTGCCGCCCTTCTCTCCGCACTGTTCCGCGTTCGCGTTCCGCTCGTTGCCGCTGCCGTCGCCGCTACGCTGGCCGCCGCGCCCGTCGTCGCGCAGACGCAGCCTGCGAAGTCGTCCGGCACGCTCGTCGCGCAGGCGCAACCGCAGCAGCCGGCGCCGCAAGGTCAGACCTTCGAAGAGGAAATCGTTCCCCAGCGTTACTCGAACAACGCGAAGGTCGATGCGTTCATCGACGAGATGGTGAGCCGCAACGGCTTCGATTCCGCGAGCCTGCATGCGCTGTTCTCGCGCACCAGCTACTCGGCCACCGCCGTCAAGCTCGTGAAGCCGGCGCCGACGCCGTCGGTGAAGAACTGGCGCGTCTATCGTTCGCGCTTCATCGAACCGATCCGCATCAACGCGGGCGTGAAATTCTGGAAGGCGAACCAGGCGACGCTGCAGCGCGCATCCGAGGAATTCGGCGTGCCGCCCGAGGTGATCGTCGGCATCATCGGTGTCGAAACGATCTATGGCCGCTACATGGGCAACTTCCGCGTGCTCGATACGCTGACGACGCTCACGTTCGACTATCCGGACACGCCGAATCGCGACAGCCGCCAGGCAACGTTCCGCAAGAATCTCGAGGACTTCCTGGTCTGGACCCGCGACAACCAGCTCGACCCGACCACCGTGCTCGGCTCGTACACGGGCGCGATCGGCATCCCGCAGTTCCTGCCGAGCAGCATCCGCGAGTATGCGGTCGACTACGACGGCGGCCATGTCGATCTGCGCAGCAGTCCTGCCGATGCGATCGGCAGCGTCGCGAACTACCTGAAGCAGCACGGCTGGGAAACCGATCGCCCGGTGGTCTGGCGCATCACGCCCGACACGGGCAGCCTCGGCATCGCACAGGCAGCAGCGGACGGTCAGCCCGAACCGCACTGGGCGCTGTCGCAACTGCTGCGCGCCGGCATGACGCTCAACGAGCCGATGGTCAACATCACCACCGAAGCCGGCACGCCGGTCACCGTGGTCGACCTGCCGTCGCCGGGTCGCGCGACCGAATACCTGCTCGGCCTGAAGAATTTCTACGTGCTGACGCGCTACAACCGCAGCTTCTTCTATGCACTCACCGTGTACCAGCTCGGCGAAGCCGTGAAAGCGCAGATGGAAGCGAGCGGCGCGCTGCCACTGCCTGCGGCGGATACGGAGGCGCCGGCGCAGTAAGCACGGCACGCACAAGGAAAAAGCGCCGCTTGCGCGGCGCCTTTGTATCGCGTGCTTCTGCGGATGCCGATCGGGCTCAGGCGGGAAACACGCCAGTCGACAGGTAGCGGTCACCGCGGTCGCAGACGATGAACACGATCGTCGCGTTCTCGACCTGGCGTGCGATGCGCATGGCGACGTCGCATGCGCCGCCCGACGAGATGCCGGCAAAGATGCCCTCGACGGCCGCGAGCCTGCGCGCCATCGTTTCCGCAGCGGCCTGGCTCACGTTCTCGACACGATCGATGCGGCTGCGATCGAAGATTGTCGGCATATACGCTTCCGGCCACTTGCGAATGCCCGGAATGCGCGACCCCTCTTCCGGCTGCGCGCCGATGATCTCGATCGCCGGATTCTGTTCCTTCAGATAGCGCGACGTACCCATGATCGTGCCCGTCGTGCCCATCGCCGACACGAAGTGCGTGACGCGCCCTTCGGTATCGCGCCAGATCTCCGGGCCGGTTCCTTCGTAGTGCGAGACGGGATTGTCGGGGTTGCCGAACTGATCGAGGATCACGCCCTTGCCTTCGCGCTGCATCTGCTCCGCGAGGTCGCGCGCCAGTTCCATCCCACCCTTTACCGGCGTCAGGATGATTTCGGCGCCATAAGCGGCCATGCTCTGACGACGCTCGACCGACAGGTCCTCCGGCATGATCAGCACCATCTTGTAGCCACGGATCGCCGCGGCCATCGCGAGCGCGATGCCCGTGTTGCCGCTCGTCGCCTCGATCAGCGTATCGCCCGGCTTGATGCGACCGCGCACCTCGGCCTTGCTGATCATCGACAGCGCCGGGCGATCCTTCACGGAACCGGCCGGATTGTTGCCTTCCAGCTTCGCGAGCACCACGTTGTTGCGTGCGCGAATCTCGTCGTCCGGCAGGCGGACCAGTTGCACGAGCGGCGTGTTGCCGATCGTGTCTTCGATAGTTTTGTAAGCCATGGAGATATCGTGAGTGCGAGGCCGATCAATCAATTGATTGTAAACCAGCACGGGGACTCGCGCCGGCAACCCCATCGCGACGATGGAATAGGCGTGCGTCACGATTCACGATTGTGCACATACAGCATGCACGCAAAAAACCCGCGGCATGCCGCGGGAAGCCGTCGCAACGACGGCGACTGAAGGAGCCTTTTGTCTCGTGTGCGTTACTTCTGCGCGGTGCGCGCAGGCGCCGCGGCAGGTTTCGCCGCAGCGGGCTTGCCCGCGGCCGGTGCCGTCGCACCCGAGCCTGCCGCGCCGATCGTCAACCCCTCCTGCTGAAGGCGCTCGACCGTGTGGCCGCCCATGCCTTTCACGCGCGATGCGAGATCTTCTGCATTCCTGAACGGACCGCGCGCGCCGCGCTCGTCGAGAATCGCCTTTGCCCGCGCGGGACCGATGCCCTTGATGCCGACGAGTGCATCCTCGTTCGCGGTGTTGACATCGACGGCCGCCCAGGCCGACGCGATCGCGCCGAACATCGCGGCGGCGGCAAACCATTTCCTGATCATGTGCTGGATCTCCGATGAAAACGGTCGGCGGCTGCCGACCGTGAGACCCAGTCTAGCGATGCAACGCGTGCGTTTAAACCTGGCCGGACAGCCAACGCACGTAGCGGTCGACACCTTCCTGCACCGTCAGGAACGGCGCATCGTAGCCGGCAGCACGCAGTTTCGTCTGGTCGGCCTGCGTGAAGCACTGGTACTTGCCGCGCAGCGCGTCGGGGAACGGCACGTATTCGATCAGCCCTTGCTCGACCTGCTGCGCGAGCGTCAGCGGCGGCAGGTTGTCGAGCGCGCGCAGCGTGTTCACGACCGTCGATGCGATGTCGTTGAACGGTTGTGCACGGCCGGTGCCGAGGTTGAAGATGCCCGACTTCTCGGGATGATCGAAGAAGAACAGGTTCACCTTCGCGACGTCCTCGACCGACACGAAGTCGCGCGTCTGCTCGCCCGGCGCATAGCCGTTGTACTCGCCGAACAGCTTGACCTTGCCTTCCGCGCGGAACTGGTTGAAGTTGTGGAACGCGACCGATGCCATGCGGCCCTTGTGCGTCTCGCGCGGACCGTACACGTTGAAGTAGCGGAACCCGGCGATCTGGCTCTTCGCGCTCGGCAGCACGCGGCGGATCACCTGGTCGAACAGGAACTTCGAATAACCGTAGACGTTCAGCGGCGCCTCGACCTCGCGCTCCTCGACGAAACGCGTCGAGCCGCCGTAGATCGCGGCCGACGACGCATACAGGAACTGCGCGCCCTGCGCGAGGCACGCATCGAGCACCGCGCGGCTGTAGCGGAAGTTGTTGTCCATCATGTAGCGGCCGTCGGTTTCCATCGTGTCCGAACAGGCGCCTTCGTGGAACACCGCGCGTACCTTGCCGAAATCGCCGCGCGTGAAGCGCTCGACGAATTCCGTCTTGTCGAGATAGTCGTCGATCTCGCAATCGACGAGGTTGCGGAACTTGTCCGCGCGCGTCAGATTGTCGACCGCGATGATGCGCGACTCGCCGCGCTCGTTGAGCGCCTTGACGATGTTCGCGCCGATAAAACCGGCCGCGCCGGTGACGATGATGGTCATGGTCGTTCTGCCTGAAAAATTACAAGACATCCGTGCGACGCGCTCGGCGCGCCGCCGGGTGCGCTCAGTGAAACAGTTCGTCGTAGTCTACCGTGGCCGTACCGAGCTTGCCGACCACGATGCCCGCCGCACGGTTCGCGAGCACGACGGCATCGACGAGCGGCACGCCTGCACCGAGCATCGTCGCGACCGTCGCGATCACGGTATCGCCCGCGCCGGACACGTCAAACACCTCGCGCGCGAGCGCCGGTGCGTGCAGTTCGCCCGCTTCGGAAAACAGCGTCATCCCCTCTTCCGAACGCGTGAGCAGCAGCGCATCGAGATCGAGATCCGCGCGCAGCTTGGCGACACGCGCGCGAAGGTCGTCTTCCGATTTCCACTGACCGACGACTTCGCGCAACTCGGCGCGGTTCGGCGTGATCAGGGATGCGCCGCGATAGCGAGCCCAGTCGTCGCCCTTCGGGTCGACGAGCACCGGCCTGCCGGCCGCACGCGCCTTTTCGATCATCGTCGTCACGTGCGTCAGACCGCCTTTCGCGTAATCCGACATCAGCACGACGTCGTGCTGCGGCAGCAGCGCATCGAAACGCGCGAGCCCGGCGAGCAGCACCTCGTGCGTCGGCACCGCCTCGAAGTCGACGCGCAGCAGCTGCTGCTGGCGCGCGAGCACGCGCAGCTTGATGGTCGTCGGCAGGGAAGCATCGCGCTCGAGATGAGGCGTCACGCCGCTGCTGTCGAGCAACTCGACGATCCGCTCGCCCGGTTCGTCACAGCCGACCACGCACAGCAGCCCGGCCTGACCGCCAAGCGTCACGGCGTTGCGTGCGACGTTGGCCGCGCCGCCGAGGCGCTCTTCCTGACGCTGCACGTGCACGACGGGAACCGGCGCTTCCGGCGAAATGCGGTCGACGTTGCCGAACCAGTAGCGATCGAGCATCACGTCACCGACAACGAGCACGCGCGAACGCGCAAGCTGCGCGCGCGGGACCGGCACCACTTCGCGAAGGGTAGTCATCGTGCGTTCATCCACGGGAGAGGGACTGGGGATCGACATGCGGACGCCCGATCGCGTGGTAGTCGATGCCGAGTTCGGCCATCGCGTCCGGCTCGTACAGGTTGCGCCCGTCGAAGATCACCGGCGCCTTCAGTTCGGCCTTCAGGCGCGTGAAATCCGGGCTCCTGAATTCCTTCCATTCGGTGACGATCACGAGCGCGTCCGCAGCCGTCACGGCCGCGTCCTGCGTCTCGACGAAGTGCAGGCGCGCAAGCGCGTCGGACCCTTCGCCGAGATCGAGCGCGAACACGCGGCGCGCCTCGTCGATCGCGACCGGATCGTACGCGCGCACGGTCGCGCCGCGCCCGAGCAGCGCGGCGATCAGCCGACGGCTCGGCGCCTCGCGCATGTCGTCCGTATTCGGCTTGAACGCGAGGCCCCAGACCGCAAATTCACGGCCGGTCAGGTCCGCGCCGAAGCGCTGTTCGATCTTGCCGATCAGCACGTCCTTCTGCGCGGAATTGGCCGCTTCGACGGCCTCCAGGATACGCAGCGGCTGGCCGTTTTCGGCCGCGGTGCGGATCAGCGCCTGCACGTCCTTCGGGAAGCACGAGCCGCCGTAGCCAACGCCCGCGTACAGGAAGTGATAGCCGATGCGCGGATCGGAACCGATCCCGCGGCGCACGGCTTCGATGTCGGCACCGACCTTGTCGGCGAGATTCGACATCTCGTTCATGAACGAGATACGCGTCGCGAGCATCGCATTCGCCGCATACTTCGCGAATTCCGCCGAACGCACGTCCATGTAGATCGTGCGCTCGTGATTGCGGTTGAACGGCGCGTAGAGTTTCTTCATCTTCTCGCGCGCCACCGTGCCCGTCTCGTCGTCGTCGACGCCGATGATGATCCGGTCCGGGCGCATGAAGTCCTCGACTGCCGCCCCTTCCTTCAGGAATTCCGGATTCGACACGACCGAGAAGCGATGTGCGACGCTGCCCGCGAGCCCGCGGGCGCCGAGCGCCTCGTCGACCACGGCGCGCACGCGCTGCGCGGTGCCGACCGGCACCGTCGACTTGTCGACGATCACCTTGAACCCCGTCATGTGACGGCCGATGTTGCGCGCGGCCTCGAGCACGTATTGCAGATCGGCCGAGCCGTCCTCGTCGGGCGGCGTGCCGACCGCGATGAACTGGATCTCGCCGTGCGCGACGCTCGCCTCGATGTCGGTCGAGAAGCGCAGGCGTCCTGCCGCGCGATTGCGTGCAATGATGTCAAGCAGGCCCGGTTCGTGAATCGGCATCCCGCCGTTGTTCAGGATCTCGATCTTGCGCGGATCGACATCCAGGCAAAAGACGTCGTGGCCGATCTCGGCGAGACAGGAACCCGTGACTAGACCGACATAGCCGGTGCCGATGATGGTGATTTTCATAGATGTTCCGGTACGTCCCGGTAATTGACTAACTTGGCCGCCGGGCCGGACCCGGCGGCAACCGCAGCGCGTCGGCGCCGCATGCCGGAATCAGCCCGGCATCGCAGGTTCGACGCGGCGCGGCGCATAGGTTTCCCAGCCGCTGCATCCGGGGCACTGCCAGTAGAAGAGCCGTGCCCGGAAACCGCAATTCTGGCACGTATAGCGTGGCAGATTTTTGGTGCGCTGCTTGATCAGCGTGCGCATCATTTCAAGTTCCTTACGGCGCGGCTCGTCGGCAGCCGCGATCTGCGCGTCGAGCAGGTGGAGCATGCCGGACAGGTTCGGCGACTTCTCCATCTGCGTGCGCGCGAGCGTATGCGCCGCTTCCTGGCCGCTCAGCCCGGCGATGTGCTGATACGCGATGTCGAGCAGGTCGTTCGACGGATAACGCTCGACATAGCCCATCAGCAACTCGGCGCCGTCGACCGACTTGCCGAGCGCGGCATGGGCCTTCATCAGCTTGTCGGCGACGAGCGGCAGATAAGCCGGATTCTGCCCTTCAACGCGCTTCCAGTGCTCGATCGCGGCCGCGTGATCGCCCGCCGCCTCCGCGGCATCGCCGGACAGGATCGTCGCGCGGACGTTCTGCGGGTTCGCGGCAAGCGCGAGCTTCAGCTGTTCGGCCGCTGCCGGGGTGTTCTTGCGTTGCAGCGCGTCCTGCGCGAGTTCGCAGTGGAACTGCGCGATTTCGGTGCCGAGCGGCTTGTCGCTCATCGACTCGATGCGCTTCGCGGTATCGATCGACTTGTTCCAGTCCTTCTCGATCTCGTAGATCGTCAGCAGCGCCCGCTGCGCGCCCAGCGCGTAGTCGCCGTCGGCGAGCCGGTGGAAGGCCTCTTCGGCACGATCGAGCAGGCCGGCTTTCAGGAAATCCTGGCCGAGTTCATACAGCGCGTGGTCGCGCTCGTTCACCGGCAGGTCCGTGCGGCTCAGCAGATTCTGGTGCACGCGGATCGCACGGTCCGTTTCACCGCGGCGACGAAACAGGTTGCCGAGCGCGAAGTGCAGCTCGACCGTCTCGGGATCGAGCTTCGCGACCTCGATGAACGCGTCGATCGCCTTGTCCGGTTGTTCGTTCAACAGAAAGTTCAGGCCGCGGAAATACGATCGCGGCAAGTTGGCGCTCTCCGACAGGAGGTTCTTCAGGTCATAGCGTGACGCCGCCCAGCCGAGCGCGAACGCCACCGGAATTGCGAGCAACCACCAGAAATCCAGATCCATGCGAAATATCGAAGCAGAGACGAAAACCGCGCGAGGATCGCGCGGCATCCGTATTAAATGACGGGCGGCATCGGCGGCTGATCGACGACGGCCGGGGTTTCGCGCGCCGCGCGCAGGTCGCGCTTCAGGCGCCCGTTCTCGAGGCGCAGACGGAGGATCGCCGGCAGCGCGGACAGCAGGCCGGCGACCAGCCCCACGACGAAGAACGCGAGGCCGATCAGGATCAGCGGCGCTTGCCATGCGTAGCCGGCAAGGAAATTCAGCGTCGCGGTTTGCGTATTGGCCAGTGCGAGCACCAGCAGCAGCACGAACACCAATACCCGGATCAGCCAGACGATAAACTTCATGTAGCCCTCTCTTTGTTGAGGTTTGCCGTTGGCGCGCGACTCCCCTTCGCGGCGCCGAATCGACCCGTATTGTAAAGGAAGCGATTCCGCGTCACTGCACATCCTGCGGATGCGCGTTGCCACGCGGCCGCCGGAAATGAAAAAAGCGCCCGCAAGGGGCGCTTTTTTCTTCAGCCTTCGCCGGACAGTTTCCGGGCAACCCGAACGACGCTCAATGCTCATCGTCCGGATCATCAGCCTTCAGCGGCTCGCCGGCGCGGCCGTCGACGCGTTCACGCAATTCCTTGCCGGGCTTGAAGTGAGGCACGAACTTCTCGGGCACCTGCACTTTCTCCCCCGACTTCGGGTTGCGTCCGACGCGCGCCGGGCGACGGTTGAGGCCGAAGCTGCCGAAACCCCGAATTTCGATGCGATGCCCTTTCGACAGGGCGTCGGACATCGCATCGAGCATCGTTTTCACCGCGAAATCCGCATCCTTGAGGACAAGTTGCGGAAATCGCAGTGCCAGCTGTGCGACCAACTCGGATTTGGTCATACTTCAGCAGACCTCGTGAGGCTTACTGGTTCTGGCCGTCGAGCTTCGCCTTCAGCAGCGCGCCGAGGTTGGTCGTACCGGTCGCGGCAGCGCTGGTGTCCGACTGCAGGCCGCGGATCGCTTCCTGTTGTTCAGCCGAATCCTTCGCCTTGATCGACAGGTTGATGCCACGCGACTTGCGATCGATGTTGATCACCATCGCGTTGACCTTGTCGCCTTCCTTCAGCACGTTGCGTGCGTCTTCGACGCGATCCTGCGAGATTTCCGATGCACGCAGGTAGCCTTCGATGTCGCCCGTCAGCGTGACGACAGCGCCCTTCGCATCGACCGACTTCACCACGCCGTCGACGATCGAACCCTTGTCGTTCATTGCAACGTAGTTGCTGAACGGGTCGCCTTCGAGCTGCTTGATGCCGAGCGAAATACGCTCCTTCTCGACGTCGATGCCGAGCACGATCGCTTCGACTTCGTCGCCCTTCTTGTACTTGCGAACGGCTTCTTCGCCGGCTTCGCTCCACGACAGGTCCGACAGGTGGACCAGGCCGTCGATGCCGCCCGGCAGACCGATGAACACGCCGAAGTCGGTGATCGACTTGATTGCGCCCGTGATCTTGTCGCCCTTCTTGAAGTTGCGGCTGAAGTCATCCCACGGATTCGGCTTGCACTGCTTCATGCCGAGGCTGATACGACGACGGTCTTCGTCGATCTCGAGGACCATGACTTCGACTTCGTCGCCCAGCTGGACAACCTTCGACGGCGCAACGTTCTTGTTGGTCCAGTCCATTTCCGACACGTGGACGAGGCCTTCGATGCCCGATTCCACTTCGACGAACGCGCCGTAGTCGGTGATGTTCGTGACCTTGCCGAACAGGCGCGTGCCCGACGGGTAACGGCGCGAGATGCCTTCCCACGGATCGTCGCCCAGTTGCTTGATGCCCAGCGAGACGCGGTTCTTTTCCTGGTCGAACTTGAGGATCTTCGCGGTGACTTCCTGGCCAACCGACAGGACTTCGCTCGGGTGACGCACACGACGCCATGCGATGTCGGTGATGTGCAGCAGGCCGTCGATGCCGCCGAGGTCGACGAACGCGCCGTAGTCGGTGATGTTCTTGACCACGCCGTTGACGATCGCGCCTTCCTTCAGCGTCTCGAGCAGCTTCGCGCGCTCTTCGCCCTGGGTTGCTTCGATCACCGCACGACGCGACAGCACGACGTTGTTACGCTTGCGATCGAGCTTGATCACGCGGAACTCGAGCGTCTTGCCTTCGTACGGGGTCGTGTCCTTGACCGGACGCGTGTCGACCAGCGAACCCGGCAGGAACGCGCGGATGCCGTTGACCATCACGGTCATGCCGCCCTTCACCTTGCCGGTGATCGTGCCGGTGACGAGTTCGTTGTTGTCGAGGGCCTTTTCCAGCGACAGCCACGATGCAAGGCGCTTCGCCTTGTCGCGCGACAGGATCGTGTCGCCGTAGCCGTTTTCGAGTGCGTCGATCGCGACGGACACGAAATCGCCCGACTGCACCTCAACCTCGCCCTGATCGTTCAGGAATTCCTCGATCGGAATGTAAGCCTCGGACTTCAGGCCTGCATTGACGACCACGAAGTTGTGGTCGACGCGCACGACTTCGGCGGAAATCACTTCGCCGGCGCGCATGTCTTGGCGGGTCAGCGACTCTTCGAACAGAGCCGCAAAGGATTCGGTATTCGGGGTGGAGGTTTGCAGGTCGGACATAAAAATCTGATTGTGCATGGTTCGCTGTGCCACGCCGGCCGGAATGGCAGGCTGAAAGGGCCAGATCGAAATCCACACGGGGTTAAGGGTTCGAAACACGCTCCGCGCTCACGCGCGAAGCACCTACTGCTGCCCGCCTTCTCAGGCGGGCTGGCCGAGCGCCCGGTACCACTGCAGCACCTGGTCGACAGCCTCGTCGACCGAAAGCGCCGACGTATCGAGCAGCCTGGCATCTGCCGCGGGCTTCAGCGGCGCGGCCGCGCGATTGCTGTCGCGCGCGTCACGTTCACGAAGATCCCGGAGCAAGTCATCTATATTAGCAGAAAAACCTTTTTGCATCAATTGCTTATGCCGTCTGGCCGCGCGCGCCTCGGCGCTGGCCGTCAGGAACACCTTCAGCACGGCGTCCGGGAAGATCACGGTGCCCATGTCGCGCCCGTCGGCGACGAGGCCCGGCGTCTTGCGGAACGCGCGCTGGCGCGCGACGAGCGCGGTGCGCACCGGCCCGTGCACGGCAATCGCCGACGCGCGGTTGCCGACCGCTTCGGCGCGGATGTCGTTCGACACGTCAACGCCGTCGAGCTGCGCGCAGCCCTCGCGGAACGTGATGTGAAGATCGTCGATCAGCTTCACGAGCGCGTCGATGTCCTCCGCCGCGATGCCGTAGCGCACGCTCGCGAGCGCCGCGAGACGGTACAGCGCGCCGCTGTCGAGCAGGTGGAAGCCGAGATGCGCGGCGACGAGCGCCGCGACGGTCCCCTTGCCGGAAGCGGTCGGACCGTCGATCGTGATGACGGGAGTCGGGTGAAAGGGTCGGGTCGATTTCATCGGGTCAGTCGGGTCAGGCTTTGGCGAGCGCGGCGAAGCGGTCGAAATAGTCGGGGAACGTCTTGCCGACGCACTTCGGATCGTTGATCCGCACGGGCACGCCGCCCAGGCTGACGAGCGAGAAGCACATCGCCATCCGGTGATCGTCGTACGTGTCGATCGCCGCGTTCGGCGTGAGCTTTTCCGGCGGCGTGACGATCAGATAGTCGGCGCCTTCCTCGACGGTCGCGCCGACCTTGCGCAGTTCGGTCGCCATCGCGGCGATACGATCGGTTTCCTTCACGCGCCAGCTCGCGATGTTGCGCAGCGTACTGGTGCCGCTCGCGAACAGCGCCGCGACCGCGATCGTCATCGCCGCGTCGGGAATCAGGTTGAAGTCCATGTCGATCGGGTCGAGCTTGCCGTGGTCGTGGCCGATGCCGCGCACCTCGATCCAGTCGTCGCCCATCGAGACGTTCGCGCCCATCTGCATCAGTGCATTCGCGAAGCCAACGTCGCCCTGGATGCTCGCGCGCCCCACGCCCTCGACGCGCAGCGGACCGCCGCCGAGCGCGCCGGCCGCGAGGAAGTACGAGGCCGACGACGCATCGCCCTCGACCATGATGCGCCCCGGCGAACGGTAGCGGACGCCGGCCGGCACGACGAAGCGCTGCCAGCCGTCGCGCTCGACGGTCACGCCGAAGCGCTCCATCAGCCGGATCGTGATGTCGATGTACGGCTTCGAAATCAGCTCGCCGTCGACTTCGACGACGATCCTGCCATCCTTCGCCTTCACGAGCGGCAGCGTCATCAGCAACGCGGTGAGGAACTGGCTCGACACGTCACCGCGCACGCGGATCGGCGCGTCGACCGTGATGGCCGCTGGCTTGATCCGCAGCGGCGGAAAGCCTTCGTTCTGCTCGTAGTCGATCTGCGCGCCGATCTGCCGCAGGCCATCGACGAGGTCGCCGATCGGCCGCTCGTGCATGCGCGGCACGCCGTGCACACGATAGTCGCCGCCGTTGACCGCAAGCGCCGCCGTCAACGGCCGCACCGCCGTGCCCGCATTGCCGAGGAACAGGTCGGCAGTCTTCGCCGTGAACGCGCCGCGCGTGCCGGTGACGACACAGGTGTCGCCCTCGCGCGCGAGCCTCACGCCGAGCTTGCCGAGCGCATCGAGCATCACGCGCGTGTCGTCGGAATCCAGCAGGTTGGTGATCGTCGTGTCGCCTTCGGCAAGCGCCGCGAGCAGCAGCACGCGGTTCGAGATGCTTTTCGAGCCGGGCAGGCGCACGGTGCCCGAAGCGCTGGAATACGGGCCGAGATCGAGATAGTCCATGGGAATCGTCCTGTTATTTCTTGACCGGTTCGGCAGCGGGCTGCGCGCCGCGCTCCTGCCATGCCTTGCGTGCGGCGCGCGAGCGCGTGAACACGGCTTCGAGCGCCGCGCCGTCGCCGGCGTCGATCGCCGCACGCAGCCGTGCGAGCACGCGCGTGTAGCCGTCGAGCTCGTCGAGCAGCGCGGCGCGATTCGCGACGCACACGTCGCGCCACATTTCCGGGCTCGACGCCGCGATCCGCGTGAAGTCGCGGAAGCCGCCCGCCGCGTACGAGAATTTCAGTTCGGCATCCGCCTCGCCGAGGATCTGCTCGACGAGCGCGAACGACAGCACGTGCGGCAGATGACTGATCGACGCGAACACGCGATCGTGCTGCTCGGTACTCATCGTGCGCACGTCGGCGCCGGTGGCCCGCCACATCGCGTCGATCCGCGCGACCGATGCGGGCGCATTCTCCGGCAGCGGGCACAGCACGACGTTGCGGCCGACGTACAGATCCGGCAGCGCAGCTTCGACGCCGCTCGACTCGCGCCCGGCGATCGGGTGGCCCGGCACGAACTGCGGGATCCGCGCGCCGAGCACTTCACGTGCCGCCGCAACGACGTCGGACTTGGTGCTGCCCGCGTCGGTGACGATCGTCGCGGCGTCGAGCCACGGCGCGATGCGCGCGAGCAACGGGCCCGTTTGCGCGACGGGTGCGGCCAGCAGCACGAGATCGGCGCCGGCAAGCGCGTCGCGCAGCTGCGCATCGTCGTCGAGCGCCGCTGCACGATCGATCACGCCGAGTGTGAGCGCGCGCTCGACCGAGGCACGCGAACGGCCGACGCCGACGACTTCGCCCGCGCCGCCCGGCGCGCGCTCGCGCAGTGCGCGCGCCAGCGATCCGCCGATCAGGCCGACGCCGAAGATGACCAGTTTGTTGAATGCAAAGCCTGACACGACAAGAGCCAAGTGACGCGCGCGGAACGATGCCCCGCGCGCGGAAGTCCAGATCCCGGGCAACGGGCCCGCACCCGGCGCGACCCGCGCCGGATACCGCCCGAACCCGCCTACGGCAGTGCCGGCCGGCCTGCCCCTGCCCGCTTCGCCGCGCCGCCTCACGGTGCAGGCGACGGGCCGCCGCGCGTCAGCGCGCGCGCGGATACGAACCGAGTATCTTCAGGAACGCGGCCTTCTGGCCGAGCTCCGCAAGCGCGGCGGCCACGGCCGCCTCGTCCCGATGCCCTTCGATGTCGATGTAGAAGTAATACTCCCACGTGCCGACGCGCGCCGGACGCGACTCGAAGCGCGTCATCGACACGCCGTGCCGCGCGAGCGGTTCGAGCAGCTTGAACACGGCGCCCGGCTCGTTCTTCACCGATACGATCAGCGAGGTCTGGTCGTGACCGCTCTGCCCGGACGGCTGCTTGCCGATGATCACGAAGCGCGTGCGGTTATGCGGATCGTCCTGAATCAGCGAGAACGCGATCTGCAGCCCGTAGTGTGCGGCCGCGCGGTCGCCCGCGATCGCCGCAACGCTCGGGTCGGCCGCCGCGAGACGCGCGGCTTCCGCGTTGCTCGACACCGCTTGCCGCTCGAGCTGCGGCGCGTTCGCGGCAAGCCACTGCTGGCATTGCGCGAGCGCCTGCGCATGCGCGCAGACACGCGTCAGGCCATCGAGCGTGCCGCTCTGCGTGAGCAGGTTGTGATGGATCGGCAGCGCGAGCTCGCCGCTGATCAGCAACTGGGTCTGCAGCAGCAGGTCGAGCGTGCGCGACACCGCGCCTTCGGTCGAGTTCTCGACGGGCGCGATGCCGAATGCGGACGCGCCTGCCTCGACCGAGCGGAACACCTCGTCGATCGACGGGCATGGCAGCCCTTCGATCGACTGGCCGAAATACTCGAACATCGCCTGTTCACTGTACGTGCCGACCGGCCCGAGGAACGCGACGTGGATCGTCTGCTCGAGCGCACGGCTCGCGGCCATGATCTCGCGCCAGATGGCGCTGATGTGCTCGCTCGCGAGCGGCCCCGCGCTCATGTCCTGCAGGCGCGCGATCACCTGCAGCTCGCGCTCCGGCCGGAACACCGGCGCGTTGAATTGCTTCTTGACCTCGCCCACCTCGAGCGCCACCGCCGCGCGCTGGTTGAGAAGCGCGATCAGCTGCGCGTCGATCGCATCGATGCGGTCGCGCAGCGGTTTCAGGCGGGAATTCAGTTCGTCGTCCATGCGTTTTGCCGTGCTGTTTGAACAGTGTCGCCGTCAGGCGCCGCGCTGTTCGAAATCCTTCATGTACTCGACGAGCGCTTTCACGCCCGCGAGCGGCACCGCGTTGTAGATCGACGCCCGCATGCCGCCGACGGACTTGTGGCCCTTCAGCTGCAGCAGCCCGCGCGCCTTTGCGCCGGCAAGGAAGTCTTCATTGCGCGTTTCGTCGGCCAGGAAAAAGGGCACGTTCATTCGCGAACGCACCGCCGGCTCGACCTTGTTCAGATAGAAGCTGCTCGCATCGATCGTGTCGTAGAGCAGCTTCGCCTTCTCGATATTGCGGGCCTCGATCGCCTCGAGGCCGCCCAGCCGCTTCAGCCACTGGAACACGAGACCCGCGATGTAGATCGCATAGGTGGGCGGCGTGTTGTACAGCGAGTTGTTCTCGGCGACGGTCTTCCATTCGAACGCGGACGGACAGATCGACAGCGCGCGATCGAGCAGATCCTCGCGCACGATCACGACCGTCACGCCCGCCATCCCGATGTTCTTCTGCGCGCCGCCGAACAGCACGCCGTACTTCGCGACGTCCATCGGGCGCGACAGGATGTGCGACGACACGTCCGCGACGAGCGGCACGTCGCCGAGGTCGGGAATCTCGAACGTCTCGACGCCGTCGATCGTCTCGTTCGTGCACAGATGCACGTAGGCCGGATCGGCCGACAATTGCCAGTCGGCGCGGGCGGGCGCGCGCGTGAAACCGTCCGCCGTCTTGCCGGAGGCGGCCAGATGCGGCGTGCCGTATTTCTTCGCTTCGTTGAACGACTTCTGCGACCACGAGCCCGTCACGACGAAGTCGGCGGTCTTGCGCGAACCGAGCAGGTTCATCGGCACGATCGCGTTCTCGGCAATGCCGCCACCCTGCAGGAACAGGATCCGGTGGCTGGCCGGCACGTCGAGCAGCTCGCGCAGGTCGGCCAGCGCCGCCTCGTGGATCGACATGAATTCCTTGCCGCGATGGCTCATCTCCATCACGCTCATGCCGCTGCCGTGCCAGTCGAGCATTTCATCGGCGGCCTGCCGCAGCACTTCCTCGGGGAGCGCCGCAGGACCGGCGGAGAAATTAAAGACGCGCATCGTGAAAACCTCGGGAGGGACGCGACCGGCTTGCCGCCGGCAGAAAGAACCGCGCCAGAAAAGGAATGGCCGCTTGCGCTCGCGCGCAAACGGCCATTATCGCACTGTCATCAGGCTCCCGCCAAACCCGGCCGAACGGCCGGGCGGCATGCCCGGACGGCTTACTTGCCCGGCTTGACTGCCGCGACTTCCTTGTCAGCCTGCGCGCGCGTCGCCTGGATCGCTTGCGGCATGTACTTCTGCATCAGGCCGTTGACCACGTCGCGGCCAACCTGATCCTGAACCTGGATGAACTTGCGGCCCGTCGGGCTCTTGTAGAACGTCGTCAGATCCTTGATCTCCGACGTGCTGTAGTACTTCGCGTACGCGTCGTACTGCGCCGACATCGCGTCGTTCTGGAACTGCTGCGTGCCGAACACCTTGCCCGCGCCGTCAACCAGCTTCGGCACGGCATTCTTCTGCAGCGCCGGCACGGCGGCCTGCTTCTGCTTGTCGTTCAGCGTCTTGTTTTCCGACAGCGCGTCCGACAGGATCGCCGGCACGAGCTGCTTTGCCTGCATCTCGGCGCTGTTGCCGATAGCCGACACGAGCTTCGGCGCGTCGATCGCGTCGAGCAGATCCTTGATCGCCGCCTTCTTGTCGGCGTCGATCGGCGCAGCTGCCGCGGTCGCAGCCGGTGCGGAATTCGACAGCGCTTGCGCCATCGCGAACGTCGGCACCAGTGCAGCCAGCAGAACCAGTTGCTTGAATTGCTTTTGCATCATCACTCCCTTTTGGAAATATGAATGGTTGCTCGCCGACCGCGGCGCCTGGCGCCCGCGGCGGCTCGAGTCTCATCCGTTCTTCAGGCTTCGCCGTCCGACGCCTCGTCGGCCTCGCCATCGCCCTCCTCGGCTTCCGCGATCTGCTGCAGGCCGGAGAGCTTGGTACCCTCATCGAGACTGATGAGTGTAACACCTTGCGTAGCGCGCCCCATCTCGCGAATCTCGGACACGCGGGTACGAATCAACACGCCGGCCGTCGTGATCAGCATGATCTGGTCCTCGGCGTCGACGAGCGTCGCGGCCACGACCTTGCCGTTGCGCTCCGACGTCTGGATCGCGATCATCCCCTTCGTGCCGCGGCCGTGACGCGTGTACTCGGTGATCGGCGTGCGCTTGCCGTAGCCGTTCTCGGTCGCGGTGAGCACCGTCTGCTCTTCGCTGCCCGCGACCAGCAGCGCGATGACCTGCTGCCCGTCCTCGAGCTGCATGCCGCGCACGCCGCGCGCTTCGCGCCCCATCGGGCGCACGTCGTTCTCGTCGAAGCGCACGGCCTTGCCGGCGTCGGAGAACAGCATCACGTCGTGCGCGCCGTCGGTGATCGAGGCGCCGATCAGGTAGTCGCCGTCGTCGAGACCGACCGCGATGATGCCCTTCTTCATCGGACGGCTGAATGCCTCGAGCGGCGTCTTCTTCACGGTGCCGAGCGACGTCGCCATGAACACGAACTTGTCGGCCGAGAACTCCTTGACCGGCAGCACGACGTTGATCTTCTCGCCATCCTGCAGCGGGAACATGTTGACGATCGGACGGCCGCGCGAGTTGCGCGAGCCCTGCGGCACTTCGTAGACCTTGACCCAGTAAACGCGGCCGCGGTTCGAGAAGCACAGGATGTAATCGTGCGTGTTCGCGATGAACAGCGTCTCGATCCAGTCGTCTTCCTTCATCTGCGTCGCCTGCTTGCCGCGACCGCCGCGCTTCTGCGCGCGATACTCGGACAACGGCTGCGACTTCACGTAACCCGCGTGCGACATCGTGACGACCATGTCCTGCGGCGTGATCAGGTCTTCCGTGTTCAGCTCGGTCGCGTTCAGCTCGATCTTCGAGCGGCGTGCGTCGCCGAATTCGGCCTTCACCGTCGTCAGCTCCTCGCCGATCATCGTCGTGATCCGCTCGGGGCGCGCGAGGATGTCCAGCAGGTCGGCGATCTGCGCCATCACTTCGCGGTACTCGCCGATGATCTTGTCCTGCTCGAGACCAGTCAGGCGCTGCAGGCGCATCTGCAGGATTTCCTGGGCCTGGGTGTCGGACAGCCGGTACAGCCCGTCGACCTGCATCCCGAACGCCGAGTTCAGGCCTTCCGGACGGTACGCGGAGCGCCCGCCCGCCGCTGCGTTCTCGGTTTCCGCGCGCGTCAGCATCTCGCGCACGAGCGACGAATCCCACGGCTTCGCCATCAGTTCCTGCTTCGCGATCGGCGGCGTCGGCGCAGCCTTGATGATCGCGATGAACTCGTCGATGTTCGCGAGCGCGACCGCGAGACCTTCGAGCACGTGGCCGCGTTCGCGGGCCTTGCGCAGTTCGTAGATCGTGCGGCGCGTCAGTACTTCGCGTCGATGCGACAGGAAGCACTGCACGATTTCCTTCAGGTTCAGCAGCTTCGGCTGGCCGTCGACCAGCGCGACCATGTTCATGCCGAACGTGTCCTGCAGCTGCGTCGCCTTGTACAGGTTGTTCAGCACCACTTCGGGCACTTCGCCGCGCTTCAGCTCGATCACGACGCGCATGCCGCTCTTGTCGGACTCGTCGCGGATGTCGGAGATGCCTTCGAGCTTCTTCTCGTTGACGAGCTCGGCGATGCGCTCGAGCAGCGAGCGCTTGTTCACCTGGTACGGCAGCTCGTCGACGATGATCGCCATCCGCTGGCCGCGGTCGATCTCCTCGAAGTGCGTGGCCGCGCGCATCACGACGCGGCCGCGGCCGGTGCGATAGCCGTCGCGCACGCCGGCGACGCCGTAGATGATGCCGGCCGTCGGGAAGTCCGGCGCCGGGATGATCTCGATCAGCTCGTCGATCGTCGCTTCCGGGTTGTTCAGCAGGTGCTGACAAGCGTCGACGACTTCGTTCAGGTTGTGCGGCGGGATGTTGGTCGCCATGCCGACCGCGATGCCCGACGAGCCGTTGATCAGCAGGTTCGGAATGCGCGACGGCAGGACCGACGGCTGCATCTCGTTGCCATCGTAGTTCGGCTCGAAGTCGACCGTTTCCTTGTCGATGTCGGCGAGCAGCTCGTGACCGATCTTCGCCATGCGAATTTCGGTGTAACGCATCGCCGCGGCGTTGTCGCCATCGATCGAGCCGAAGTTGCCCTGTCCGTCGATCAGCATGTAGCGCAGCGAGAAGTCCTGCGCCATCCGCACGATCGTGTCGTACACCGCGGTATCGCCGTGAGGGTGGTACTTACCGATCACGTCACCGACGATACGCGCCGATTTCTTGTACGCGCGGTTCCAGTCGTTGTTCAGTTCGTGCATCGCGAACAGTACGCGCCGGTGCACGGGCTTCAGGCCATCGCGGACATCCGGAAGGGCACGTCCGACGATCACGCTCATCGCGTAATCGAGATACGAACGGCGCATTTCCTCCTCGAGGGAGGTGGGCAGGGTCTCTTTGGCGAATTGATCCATGTATCCGTATCGTTTCGGAGCGAAGACGGCGAACGCCTTTCGCGTGGGCGCTGCATGCGCAACGCAACGCGAGATTCTAACATGCGCCCATCAGCCGCCAATTCGCCGCCCCCCTCTATATGTAAACAGCAAAAATCGCGGCCACGGCGGCGGCACCGATACTGGCGGCGATCGCGCCCTTTCAGATGGCCCCGGGATCCGAGCGCATCCGTTTCACGCACGCGAGTAAACACTTGCGGCCTTTCGCTCAATTTCGCCGACACACCCTTGACAATCTCTAAAAGTTACGGCAGGCCGGTGTTGCGCATGCACCACAAAGTTGAAGCGATCTTGGGGTGGGGAGGATTTTTTTTCGTAGGAAGGGAACGATATGGCAAAATGCCAACGCACTGAAAGTTAGACGCTGCTCGAAGTCTACACAGAGCGGTGCCGCGTTTTTTGTGCCGCACCAATGTTATACTTCGAGCAATGTATGACTTGTCACCGTCAACAGGCTCGCAGTAAACCTGCGGTAATCTCAATTTCGAGAGGAGAAATATGAATAAACTTTCAAAGCTCGCGTTCATTGCAGCTACCGCAGTTATGGCTGCATCCGCTTCGGCACAGTCGGTGCCGGCGTCGCGTCAAGCCGTCAACGACAACTGGGTGAACGGCACGGGCGAATGGGTGTGGATGAACGGCACGAACGAGCTCTGCTGGCGTGACGCGTTCTGGACGCCGGCCACCGCCAACGCAAAGTGCGATGGCGCACTGGTCGCCCAGGCACCGCAGCCGCCGGTCGCTCCGGCTGCCGCTCCGGCCATCACGAGCCAGAAGATCACGTACCAGGCCGACGCCCTGTTCGACTTCGACAAGGCAACGCTCAAGCCGCTGGGCAAGCAGAAGCTGGACGAACTGGCTTCGAAGATCCAGGGCATGAACACGGAAGTGGTCGTCGCAACGGGCTACACGGACCGCATCGGTTCGGACAAGTACAACGACCGTCTGTCGCTGCGCCGTGCGCAAGCCGTCAAGTCGTACCTGGTCAGCAAGGGTGTCCCGGCCAACAAGATCTACACGGAAGGCAAGGGCAAGCGCAACCCGGTCACGACCGGCTGCAACCAGAAGAACCGCAAGCAACTGATCGCCTGCCTCGCACCGGACCGCCGCGTGGAAGTCGAAGTGGTCGGTACGCAAGAAGTCCAGAAGACGACCGTTCCGGCGCAGTAAGCCGCGGTTTTCGACTGCTTCAAAGCCCCGCTCCGGCGGGGCTTTTTCATTGACGCCCCGTCCGGGCGCTCGCCGCTTCGCCGCTCGTCCGCATCTTATATACTCGGGGCTGACGCGCCGTTGCACCGCCCTCCTCCCGTAGCCCGTTTGCCGACATGACCAACGCCGATCCGCACGAACTCCAGAAATTCAGCGACCTCGCCCATCGGTGGTGGGATCCGAATGCCGAATTCAAACCCTTGCACGACCTGAACCCGGTCCGGCTCGGCTGGATCGACTCGCACGCGCACCTCGCCGGCAAGCGCGCGCTCGATATCGGCTGCGGCGGCGGCATCCTGTCCGAATCGATGGCCGGGCTCGGCGCGCGGGTCAAAGGCATCGACCTGTCGACCGAAGCGCTCGGCGTCGCCGACCTGCACAGCCTCGAAAGCGGCATCACGGTCGACTACGAGGCGATCGCGGCCGAAGCGATCGCCGAACGCGAGCCGGGCACCTATGACGTCGTCACGTGCATGGAGATGCTCGAGCACGTGCCGTCGCCGGCCGGCGTCGTCGCCGCGTGCGCGACGCTCGTCAAACCGGGCGGCTGGGTGTTCTTCTCGACACTGAACCGCAACCTGAAGTCGTACCTGTTCGCGGTGATCGGCGCGGAATACATCGCACAGATGCTGCCGAAGGGCACCCACGACTACGCGCGCTTCATCCGCCCCTCGGAACTGGCGAGCTTCGTGCGCGGGACCGATCTGCACATCGTGGAGATCAAGGGCATTACCTATCACCCGATCGGCAAGCGCTTCGCGCTGTCGAACGACACCGACATCAACTATCTCGTTGCGTGCCGCCGCGGCGCGTGACCTTCCGACCGGCATGACGACTCCCCTTTCGACCGAGCGAGCCGCACTCGACGAGCCGCGCCTGCTGCACTGCGACGCGGTGCTGTTCGACCTCGACGGCACGCTCGCCGATACGGCGCCCGACCTGGCTGCCGCCGTCAACAAGATGCAGCGCGTGCGCGGCCTGCCCGAAACACCGCTCGACGTGCTGCGGCCGCTGGCATCGGCCGGTGCGCGCGGCCTGCTCGGCGGCGCGTTCGGCATCGACCCGCAATCGCACGGCTACGAAGCGATGCGCGACGAGTTCCTGACCAATTACGCGACGGACATCTGCGTGTACACGATGCTCTTCCCCGGCATCGGCGACGTGCTCGACGAACTCGATGCGCGCGGCGTGCGCTGGGGCATCGTCACGAACAAGGCGATGCGCCTCACCGCACCGCTCGCCGACCTGCTCGGCCTGGCGCCGCGCGCGGCCTGCATCGTCGGGGGCGACACAACGCCGCACCCGAAACCGCATCCGGCCCCGCTGCTGCATGCGGCCCAACAAATGACGCTCGCGCCCGAGCGTATCGTCTATGTCGGCGACGATCTTCGCGACATCCAGGCCGGCAGCGCGGCAGGCATGTCGACGGTCGCGGCCGCCTACGGTTATTGCGGCGACGGCGCCGCGCCGGCCGACTGGCAAGCGCAGCATCTCGTCGGCTCCACGCAGGAACTGCGCGAACTGCTGCGCGATGTTGGGCTATAATGGTTGATCTTATCCGCGGGGGCGACCTGGTTTCGACAGGGGTTGTGAAGCGGCTAGGGCATGTCGAGGACCCGTCACCTCGTTAATCAATGGGAAAATCGTAACTGCAAACGACGATACGTTCGCACTGGCAGCCTAACGGCCGCCGTCCTCTGCCTAGTTCACTGACGGGCTAGTGTCGCAAGACCGGTAGCAATACCGCCAGAGGTCATTTACGTCAGTTAAGCCCTGTCGGCGTCGCGACGCCAGGGTCGAAAACCTAGCGAATCGCCGTAGTGCAGCGTGTTCGTCCGCGTCGCTGCGGTTAAATCAAATGACTGAACTAAACATGTAGAACTAGTCGTGGAGCGCTTCTGGACGCGGGTTCGATTCCCGCCGCCTCCACCAAATTCCGCGCTTGACGCACGAACCCCGCACGACGCGAGTCTGCGGGGTTTTTTGTTGCCGGCGAAACCCTACGTCCCGCACCTTCCGAAAAAGCGCCCGGCCCCGGACGGGCCGGGCGGAATGCCGCCGGTGTTCCCGCGGCAGGAGGTGACGGAGGCTCGGTATCGCCCGCACGGTGACTGACCGCGGCGGACGGCATCTCGCCCGGCGCCGCGCGGCGGACGCAACGCGTCATCGCACCCGCCGCGCGGCCTCACCGGCGATGCCCAGGTTTAGCTACCGCGATACAGCGACTTCATTTCTTCGGCGCTCGCCGGACGCACACCGATCGCGCGCGAGCCCGACGCCGATGCGCCGTGCACCTGCGCGCCGTAACCGCTGGCGTCGGCGCCTTGTGCCTGGGCGAGTGCGCTGCGCTGCTCGGCGACGCGGGCAGTGGCAGCCTGGATGGCTTCCGGATAGTGCGGATCCTCGCCGCGGGCGGTGTTGTAACCGGCCTGCTGGAGTTGAACCAGTTCGGCGCGAACCTGTGCACGGGTGAGTGCCGAGCCGGACTGCGCGAACGACACGACCGGGGCAGCGAGAGCGGCAGCAACGACAACGGCTTGAACGAGCGACTTCATGATGACCTACCTCCAGATTTGTCTGATTTCGCGGTGAACACCCGTTCATCGCTGACAAACCGAAGTTTATGTAGGCGCGTGCTTAAGAATAAGGCAGGTTTCAGGAAGGCATTCTTCCTGAATTCAGGGTAAACCCTAGATTCAAGAATTCGACATTCGGCCGATCCAGCCCCGGGCGTTCGTACCGAACAACAACGTGCCGCAAAAACACGGGCCCCGCGCAGCAGCAAGCTTCGCGGGGCCCGGAGATAGCCGCCCAACCCCGTGCGGTTATCGGCAACGCAGTCGCGGCGGCAGCGATGCCGCACACCGGCGCGGGTTTACTGGGTGTCCAGCGGGCACTTCAGGTTGCAACCGTTCGGATCGCCCATATCGCCCTTGCGGCGCAACGCCGACTTCTTGCCGCTCTGGAATTTCTGCGACGGCGTTGACGCCGCGAACGGCATCTGCGGATGCTCGTTCAGGCGGAACTGGTCGCTCAGAATCCCGCCCGGCACGCCCGGGGAATTCTGTGCAAGCGCAAACGGCGAAACAGCAACAAGAAGAAGCCCCGCGGTCAACGCTGCCGCAGAGAGGGGAACGGAAAGTTTCATGGCGGAATGACGCCTGAACGGCGTGCTTGTTGGAACGTTGATCAAGCGGCAAGCGTAGCGCAAATCCCCCACTGCTGCAGCGCGATTCGCGCGCGCCTCCGTTACCGCGCGTTGCCGTCCGGCACCCCCGCCCCGGCGCTGCCGGCGAGCCCCGTCGCGATGCCGGTCAGCGTCCCGCACGCGGCCGGATCGTAGCCGTCGAGATGCGCGACGCGCTCGACGAAGCGCGCATCGCGCAGCAAGGCCAGCACGCCCGCGAGCGGGCGCGAGTCGAGTCGCGCGCGTTCGCATGCGAAGTAATAGTCCTCGTCGACGACCGGGATGAAATCGAGCCCGAAATGACGGGCGGCGGGCTCCACGCCGAAGCCGAGATCGGCCATCCCGCTCGCGACGAACGCGGCGATCGCCGAATGCGTGAGTTCGGCCGACGCATAGCCGTCGATCCGCTCGGGATCGATGCCGATCGCGCGCAACGCGAGATCGAGCAGCATCCGCGTACCCGACCCCGGCTGCCGGTTGACGAAGCGGATGTCGTTGCGGGCGAGATCGGCGAGCCCGCGGACCTGCTTCGGATTGCCGCGCGGCACGAACAGCCCCTGCTGGCGACGCGTCAGATGAATCAGCACGTGCCGCGTGTCGTCGAGCCACGGCCGGTAGATCTGCGCGCACTGCTCGCGGAACGCGCCGCGCGGCAGATGGAACCCGGCCAGCTCGCATTCGCCGCGCGCGAGCGCCTGCACGGCCTCGACACTCTCGCGATACTTGATGTCGACGGCTGCCTGCGCATCGACGAGCGCGGATACGAGCGTCGCGACCGCATAGCCGTGCGATGCATGGATACGCACGGCGCCATCGCGCTGCGCGAGCCGCCGGTTCAGGTCGCTCGCCACCTCGGCCGCCAGCGCGCGCAGGTTCCCGTCGAGACGGCTGCGCGCGAGGCGCTGCGCGTCGACAACCGCCTGCCCCAACTCCGACAGCGTCGAGCCCTTGCCGCGCGCGGTTTCGATCAACTCGCCGCCGACGCACGACTCCAGCGCCCGCAGCATGCCCCACGCGTGCCGATACGACAGCCCTTTCGCCTGCGCGGCCTGCGCGATGCTGCCCGTATCGGCCACGAGCGCCAGCAACGGAGCGACGTCCGACAGGCTGGCGGTGCGGCCCTCCGAGTCGCGTACGGTCAGATACGCGTCGCATTCGATTCGAATCAATTATGCACTCCGATTTCCTATTGCGACTGTGAAATCTTCCGCTTATCGTTGTCTAAAATCAATCAGAACGAAGTCCCATTGCGCACTATATGCATTACAAGCGCATATGAGACTTTGGAGGAGCATAACCGATGTCCCCGAATTCCCCTGCGCCCGACGCGCTCGTCGAGCGCCATGCGCGCGCCGGCCGCTCGCTCGTCGCGATCCTGCACGCGATCCAGGACGACGCGGGCTTCGTGCCGGCTGGCTGCGTCGCACCGCTCGCGAAGGCGCTGAACCTGTCGCGCGCGGAAGTGCACGGCGTGCTCACCTACTATCACCACTTCCGCACCGCGCCGCCCGCCCGCGTGACGATCCAGATGTGCCGCGCCGAGGCTTGCCGCAGCATGGGCTGCGAAGCACTGGCCGCGCACGCGGAAGCGCGCACGGGTTGCCGGTTCGACGCCGCGCACGGCGATGGCGCCGCTGCACACGCGCCGGGCGACGTCGCGCTCGAATCGGTCTACTGCCTCGGGCTGTGCGCACAATCGCCATCGATGACGGTCAACGGCGTGCTGCACGCCAAGGTCACGCCGGAGAAGTTCGACGCCCTGCTCGCCGACGCGGCCGCCCACACCCCGGAGGCCGCATGA
>NZ_QTPQ01000064.1:0-32269 GCF_003853425.1 Burkholderia sp. Bp9140 | reverse complement strand
GTTCGGAGAGCGATTTATGCAGGCGCGCGGATAACGTGCCGTTCAACCGCCTCGCCCACAAAAACGCGGACAGGTTCGGACAGCAGGAAATCCGCCCTGAGCAATCGAAGGGCGATGCTGCGCAAGTCCTTGTTCCTGAAAAGCGCCTCAACCTCCCCGCCCCCCAGACGGGCGATGTGCAGCAAGAACGCTTCGTCGCTCAAGTGCGCCAGCGCATCGCGGCCCGGCTGTCTGCCCGGCGCTTTTCTCGCGCAGCAAATGAGTCCTCTCAGATCGAACGCAATCCCCTTCTTGCGGCAATAAGCCGCCAGCTTGTACGCAATGGCAGCCCCCATGCTGTAGCCGAATAGAAATACCGGTCGATCGAACAGAGGGCGCATCTCCGCCAGCATCGGCTCCAGTAGCTCGTCGATGTCTGTACATGCAGTCTCGCCAAAACGACCTTCCCGGCCGGGGAGTTGTACCGCGCACACATCGACGGCATCGCCAAGCTCGGATTGCCATTTCCGGTAAATGGATGCTCCCCCGCCACCGTAAGGAAAGCAGATCAATCTTGACGATGCCGTGATATCCGAGCCGGATGAAACCAGCCATCTTCGCCGACCCTGACCGCTTGCGGTTTTCATACGCCCTTGATCTCGAGTTTGGCCGACGCGTCACCGGCTAAAAAATAGTTGTTCCCACCGTCCGTATCCCAATCGGCCCTCGGCGGCGTAAAGATATCCAGATCGATTGCGTCTTCCAGACATTTTGCGTTGTGCGGGACACCCGCCGGGATATGGAGAAGTTCCCCGGCGGAAACAATCGCCTTGTGTTCGAGGCCGTTTCCGTACCGAAACAACACCTTTCCGCTCAGGATGTACGTGAATTGCTCATTGGGATGGGAATGGGTCGCCACCCATGCGCCGGCCTTCATATGAAGCATGGCGAGCATGAGTTGATCTCCGGACACCACCTGCCGCTGAATGTACTCGTTCAGCGTTTCAAGCGGCACATCCGACCAGGCAACGAAAGGATCAGAAGTGAGTTTCATCATGCATGTCGGTCAGATCAGTTTGACACCCTCGAGAAAGTCGTAAAACATAAAGGCGCCAGCTGCGACCAGCAGGATGCCCATCAATCGGTTGAATAGATTGAAGTAGTCGTCGTTCTTGATTTTTTTGCCGACGACGACCCCTAACGCCGAGTAGACGCCTGGCGCACCGGCCCCACCGACCGCTATCAGCGCCGATACGATCAGGATCATCACGCCGCGGATGTTGGCCGACGGAAACATCACGGTCGTGATCGGCAACACCACCAGCATCCCTTTGGGATTGAGCGCCTGGATAATGAACCCGTTCAGGAACGTGAGGTTCGGACCCAACGAACCCCGGTCTCTGATGCCCGTGCTCGTGTCGACATTCGACTTCATCATCTTGAACGCTAGATAGAACGTGTAGACCGCGCCGATCAGCGCGATATAGGGCAGCCACTTCGTCGATATCAATGCCTCCCCCGTATAGCCGAAAATCAACAGCAGGCTGAACATCGCAATACCGACACCGACGAAAAAGCCGACCGTGCGCCGGATCTGCCCGGTCAAACCCGCATTGAGTCCCAGCGCATTGACGGGCCCCGGGCTGTACATCACGCTGAAAGCGTAAAGAAAAATCTCCATGCCCCCTCCTGTCTTGATCTAAGCGAAACTCTCGACTCCAAGCGTGCCCAGCACCGACAGATAGCGGTCCGCATGGACCGGCAAATCCGTACCGAGAATGCGTTTTTGCCAGTGATAAAGCTCCTTGAAGGCGCCGACGGGATCGGCTCTTTCCAGCGCCGTATAGACCGCCACTGGCGGCACCTCCCCGTCCTTCGCCAACTTGGTATGAACCGCCTTCACGCCGCTCCTGAAGCTCTCCACCTGCTCCAGCAGCGTCTTTCGAATGACGAGCACCTTGCCCGGCACCTCGCCGACCAACAGCGCCAGCTTCATCGCGTCGTCGATGTCCCGCTGGCCCGCGTATTCCGCCGGTTCGAGAATTTCAAGCGGCACGAAGCCTTGAAGGCCCGCCAGGTCATAGATCAGGGGCGCAAGAACAATCAAGTGATTCTTGCTCGTGGTCGAATCGACTTGCAGGTACTCCGGCTTGAACAGAACTGCCGTGACGGCCGCCTGAAACACCGGATGACAGGTCAGACGTACCGGAACGATGTCTGGATTGCCGGCCGCATCGCCGTTCGCCAGAACGAACTCCCCGGTGCGGCGGTTCCAGAACTGGCAGGATTCGTCGCGTTCGGCGAGCAATTCGATCCGCCCGATGACCTGGCTCGGCAACCGGTTGTCTTCGTGCTGGATCGCCACGCCCTTGCGCAACAGTACGTTCAGGGTTTCGTTATGAACCTGGTCTGCCCACTTGCCGTCCAGAAAACCGGTACGAATGGCAAACCCGGTCTTCAGCACCGGCGGAACGGGACGGGAATACTCGTCGACGTCCTGCTGCAGCGACAACGCGAACCGGATCGGCAACCCGACCCGCCGAGCGAATTCGAGATCCGCCCGGTTGTGTGCCGGGTTGACGAGTACAGCGCCCGTGCCGAAGTCGGGCTTGACCCAATCGGCAACCCAGACCGACATCAAATCACCCGTCAGCGGATTGCGCACATAGCGTCCGGTGAAATAGTTTCCGCTGTCCCCGTGATACGGGATGGTTCTGACGAACGGATGGTAAGCGTGCAACGCCAGCGCGCAGGCCCCCGTGCACGAACTCCAGTCCGTCACGAATACGTCGACATGTTCGTCACTGCCGTCGACTTCGAGCTTGCAGACCGCTCCACTCGAACTGCGCAGCGACTTCTTGATTCGGGCAGCGATCTTGTCCGACCAGCGCGGAATCGAATTGCTCAACGTATTGGCGGCGGCCGAAGACGGCCCGTAACAGATGTCGAACCGATCATCGCTAACGCGATTGAAGAAGAGGACGTTTGCATCGAGCAGCGTGTTGAGCGGCGCGATCAGATCCTTCGTCTCCGACTGGATAAGCACCATGTTCTTCGCTCGCTGGACAAACTCCGCATATAGCCGGTTGCGTCGCTGAGAGAGCGATGGTGCGCCGTCGTCGCCGACATCCTGAAAACAGGCGAATTTCGTTTCCATACATTTATTCCATTACCGTGAGGTAACAAGCGTCCGGTTACGGCGTTGCGAAGATGTGCGATTTCAACGCGTCCAGCGTCGGATAGCGAAACAGCATATCCATCGCCACATCGAGCTTGAGTTCGTCATTCAGTCGACGCTGAATGGATGCCATGATCAGCGAATGGCCGCCGACATCGAAGAAATCGTCGGAATCCTTGAACTGAGGCAGCTTGAGCTCCTCGACGTAAATTTTCCGGATGGCGTCCATCATTTCCAGTTCCTCCTCTTTAACGCGCGAGCGCCGAAAACGCCTCGCCGCGATTGTTGACGGTTCGTACCTTGTTGTGACCGTATGTTTCCTCGCCGCAGACAAGGACTGCCGCATAGTTGCCGAGATCGAACGTCTCGCCGTGTGCGGTGTATGAAAGCAGATCGGGATAAACGCGGACATGCGTCGGCACGTAGCGGCTAGTTATCGCCAGGCGCGTTTCTCGTTCGGTCGAGTTCGGCTGGGATGCATGTGCGCACGAGGCGGTAAAAATCACGCACTCGCCCGCGTCCATTTCCAGGTCGACCGGATCAGCGCTTTCCGGATCCCACGACGGATCGACCTTGAATTCGGAAAAGTTGTAGCCGAAGAACCCCGTATCGGTTTCCGTATAGCTGTAGTGACTGTTCCGGCCAGTCTCGACCTTCCGCTTCTCGTCGTAGTAGTACTTGTAGTGCGAACCCGGCAGGAAGCGCATGCAGCCCGTCCGACGCGTGGCCGGTGTAAAGGCCGTCCAGACGGTCAGATCGATGAAGGCGTTCCAGTCGGTCGCGGTGGGAACGATCAGCGGATTGCCGTCCGTGTAGCTGTAGTCGCGAACCTGATGCCATTCCGTGCCCGCCGAACCGGGAAACTTGGCGAACCATTCGGACCGCCAGCACAGGATGTCCGGCCCCAGAATACCCTTCAGGTATTTCAGGATCGTCGGGTGCATGATGTGCTGCGACAGCTCGGGAATATCGAAATGACGATCGTAGTTCATGTCGTTGTCATATAGCACGTGCGTCCGATCCTGATTCCCCTGGCGCAGTGCGCGCAGCATCGCAGCCGCTTCCTGCGGCTCGTACAGCCTGATCGGTCCGATGAAGCCGTCGCGCTCGAACCTGGCGACGTCCTCCTTGATGTCGTCCGGAATGACCGCGTTCTGGGCAAGGCCCGTCGTCGATTGAAACATTTCCTGACAAGATTCCATAATTTAGGATTCCTATTATAAAGATTGACAATTCCCTTATCCATTCAGCACATCACAGTCAATGCGCTACATCCCGTTACACTGGACGCTCGATCAGGTCACGGTCGCTCCCATTGTGCTGCCAGTGCCTGCTTGTCGATTTTTCCGTTTCGGGTCAGTGGATATTGCGCGACCGCGATGAAATCCTCTGGAACCATGTGTCTCGGCAGTTTCGTCGCAAGCGTGCGTTTGAGTGTCAGGGTGTCGGGTACGTCTTCCGCTACACGCAGCAGAAACGCAACCAGCCGCAGGCTTCCGTCTTCTGTGCTGCCCCTCAACGCAAGAACGACTGCTTCCACGATATGTGGAAACGAACGCTTGATCGCGTGTTCGATATCCGTCAGATTGGTCAACATGCCGCGAATCTTGACCTGGGTATCGCGGCGGCCGAGGCAGATGTACTCGCCGGTCGGCGTGCGCCGTGCGAAGTCGCCGGTTCGATAGGCCAGCACGTCGCTACCGTCGATCCTGACGCGAACGAATTTCTCTGCCGTCAGTTGAGCATTGTTCACATACCCTACGCCAACGCCCGCCCCCCCGATGAAAATCTCGCCGATCTCATCGTCTTCTATCGGGGCGAGTTTCTCGTCGAGCACGAGCAATGAGCAATTGGCGACCGGCTTCCCGATCGGAATGCCGCCCTCGATATAATCGGCGACATTGCCCATTACGTATGACGTCGCGACATCGGTGCACTCCGCGACGCCATACTGGTGAACGAGCCGGCAATGCTTGCCCGCGCCGACCGACCACTGCCGGATTCTCTGTGCCGACAGCGCCTCACCACCGATGAACAGGTATTCCAGCGAAGCGAGCGACCGGTTCGCGTCGGCGATCGCCATGAGCAGATATAACGTGCTGGGCGCGAGATGCAGTGTTCTCACGCTATGCTGCTTGATCAGCCGCGCGGCCAGTTTCGGATCGAAGTGCTCGGTGCCCATCAGGCACAGGACCGCGCCGACATAAAGCGGCATCATCAGGCTGCGTTGCGAGATATCGAAACCGAATGCACTGACCAGCAGATTCGCGGATTGGCTATCGAGCCTATATTCGAATTCCAGCCATTGCAGCAGGTTGCTCCAGCCGCTGTGCCTGACGCCGACGGCCTTCGGAATGCCGGTGGTTCCGGATGTGAAGACGACATAGCAGAGATCGCCGCCGTCGACATCCTCGTCCAGGTTTTCCGTCGAATAGACAAATGACCGCGCCAGGACGTCGTCGAGCGTAAGCAACTGTTTGCCGGCATCCTTGAGCCGGTCGCGTGTCTGATGGGACACAATGATGAAGTTCATCGCTTCCAGTTGACCGACCATTGCCGTCAGGCGCTCTGCCGGATAGGACGGATCCAGCGGAACATACGCGGCACCGCACTTCAGAATCGCCAGCACACAGGTAAGGGTGTGGATTTGCGGCGAGAAACAGACGCCAACCGTCGCTCCCACACCGATCCCCAACTCGCTCAGAAGCCTGGCAAACCGGTTCGCCCGCTCGTTGAGTTCGCTGTAGGTCATGCTGGCTTCGCCGCAAACGACCGCTGTCCGTTGTGGATACACAGCGGCCCAGTATTCGAATCGCTGATGCGCCAGTTGCTGACGCGTCACAGTGCTCTCCAACGTCTGCCCGGCTTCGAAATCGCTCGACGTCGCCATTATTTGACCACCTCGTCGGTGAATTCCCGCAACGTCGACATGCGTTTCGAAGACGCCAGCCTGCTCGCTTCCTCGGTAATCACGTCCTCCTGCCCGGCAACGAGCCGGCGATCCGCCAGCCGGCGATAAAGCTCGAATTCGTCGACGTCGAAATGCTGTGCCGCCCGCCGCACGTGCGGCACATATCCGGAAAACAGGCCATACAGGCCGCTCGCGATATTCGCCGAATCGATATGCGGCGTCTCCGGACACAGGAAACCCGATACTTCCGCGGACAGGCGCCCAACCAGGTCGAACGACGTGCAAATCGGGTAGCCATGCCGCTCCAGTACTGCCACCATGATTTCTAGCTGGGCATTGCCTGCACCGGCTCCGAACCCCTTGAAGCAGCCGTCCACGACAGTCGCGCCTTCCTCCACCGCGACGAGCGTATTGGCTATGGCCATCCCGAGGTTGTTGTGTGCATGGAATCCCACGCGGACATCCAGATAGTCGAGCAGACACCTCACCTTGTCGCGCACCATGGCCGGACTGGAGAAACCCGCGCTGTCCATCAGGACGATTGCGTCGGCGCCGTAGCGCTCCATGAGCTGCGCCTGCTGCCGCAGCACTTCCGGCGACGCCATGTGAGCCATCATCAGTACGCCGTACGCCTCCTTTCCGGCGGCCTTGGTCTGCTCGATGAAACGCGCAGTGATATTCGCTTCGGTACAGTGGCTCGCGACCCGAATCACGTCCACGCCGATGTCCAGCGCCATGTCGATATCGGAGGCCTTTCCGAATCCCGGAATGAAGTGAACCCCAAGACGGCTGCATTTCAGACGTTCACGCGCAATCGCCAGCATCGTACGGTCATCGACGGCGGCGTGACCCAGCAGGCTCGACGAGGCTCCAAGCCCGTTGCCGTGCCCGACCTCGACGATGTCTATTCCGGCCGCGTCGGCCGCGGCTGCGTATCCGGCGATCTGCTCCGCCGTCAATTGATGGCGAATGGCGTGGTTGCCGTCGCGCAACGTTGAATCGCTAATGAAAATTGACACGATAGTCCTTATCTGGCGAGCGCGTACCTGTGCTCCGCCACCGCGACGGCTGCGCAATTGATGATGTCCAGGTTGCCGGCATAGCTCGGCAGATAGTCACCGCTACCGCGAACCGTCAGACCGACGACAATCTGGCCGCGATTCTCCATCGGCCCCATGACCAGTTCATAGCCCGGCACATAGGCCTGAACCCGCTTGATCATCGCGTTGATGCCGGCTTCCACGCGGGCGAAATCCCGATACCTGGCCGTGGAGTACAACGTGGTCTGCATGCTGATGCCAGGCTCGGCGGGATTGATATTCAGAATGGCTTTGGTGCGCGCCGCCCCCGTGAACGATGCAAGCGCGGATTCCGTCGTCGTCAGGTACTCGTTGATGTTTTCCCGCGTAGCCGTGCCGGCGCTGCGCGACGAGATGGTCGACACGACTTCGATGTAGTCGATCCCGTCGACCGCTCGAGCCAGCGCATACGCGAGCGGCAGGCTAGCCTGGCCGCCACACGTGATCAGGTTGACGTTTTGCGCCGTACCGACATGTTCCAGATTGATCGAAGGGACGCAAAGCCGGCCTAGCTTTGCGGGTGTCAGATCTATCGCGAACTTTCCGGATTGCAGGAAGAACGGGTTGTTGACTGCATGCGCCGCCGCCGATGTCGCGTCGAACACCATATCGAATTGATCGACGTTGTCCCTGAGAAAATCCAGACCTTCACTGGAAGTCGGCACGCCATGCTCCCGCACGATACCCAACCCCTCGCTATTGGCGTTCCTGCCGACAACGAATGCCAGGGATAGATTGCGGGACGCCTTTACCTTGAACATCAGGTCGACGCCGATACCACCCGATCCCAGGATTGCCACCCTGGTCCGCAACGACTCTCTCATCATTGTTCACCTTTGCTGGATTTCGCGATCGATACCATCGGCATGCTCCGGTGCCAATGAAGTAATGGATCAGCCGCGCCACCCGGCTCGAACTGTCCGGCCCGCACCCTGCTCCGTCGTCAGACGGTAATATGGGCGGCGCATTTGTATGGAGGATATGTGTCGCGACTCAAAGGCGTCTTGTACGTTTGTGCGAAGCGGCAGCTTCGCTTGTCGCATACCGGGGGGGGGGGTGAAGGGAAACGGTGCCGGCGCGCCTGCAAGCGCCGAAAGACCAAGGGCCTGCCTTTTGCAAGACAAGCGGGCGGAATTCTCCGCAAAGTTCGTCACTCAAACCATGCGACGTCAGCAAGCCCCGTTTACCGGGCGCGTCAGGAAAACCCGTGCCGAGGCCAAGGACTCACATCACAACGGGCGAACTTGAAAGGTCGTCGCGCCGCGGACCGTGAGCCGGAAAGTGTTTTTTCAACAGCTCGGTAACTTGCTCGATACCTCGCAGAACACCGGACCGGTAATCGCCTTGCCGGAAATGAGCCTCCATGGCCTGGCAAATCGCCGCCCATTCGCTGCCATCCACCTTGGCGTGTATGCCTCGGTCCACCACAATTTCGACGTCGCGGTCCGCAAGAAGCAGATAGATAAGAATGCCGTTGTTGTGCTCCGTGTCCCAGACCCGGAGGTCCGAGAAGACCTCGATGGCGCGATCCCTCGCAGATGTGCCCGTCAGCACGGCGCCGATGTGCAGCGCGCCCTCTACAGCAAACCTGACCTGGCCCACGTGCGCGCGATGACTGGCACGTACAGCCTCTTCAATAGCGATAAGCGTGCGCCGTGGAAATGCCTTGTCGACCCGCCAGCGGGTCGTGAAAAGATGCCGGAAGAGGCGCTTCAGATCCATGCTCACCACCGTCCCGATGCGCCACCGCCGCCGAAGCCTCCGCCGCCTCCGCGAAAGATGTCGCGATTCGAATCACGACCGAAATGCCCGCCGCTACCGCCGATGAAGCGCCCGCCGGCGGCTCTCGTCCCGCCACCCAGCAACGTGAAGAGCAACGCCATCAGTCCTGCCGCGATGGCGACAAAAAGCGCCCCCGACAGAATCCATGCGAGTACCCCAACGACGCCGCCGGTCACGACGGCTCCTGGCAGTCTCCCAAGCATGGCACGCAGCAGGCCACCGGCCATGACCGTCAGGAGGAAGAGGACCGGAAGCAACCGTCCGGCGCCGTCGCTTGCCCGAGATCGTCGCTGCGGCGGAGGCAACTGCTCCCCGCTGGTGACGCGCATCATGCCCTCGAGGCCGGCGGTGATGCCACCGTAGAAATCCCCGTTTCGAAACCGTGGAACTATCGCCTCGTTGATGATGCGGTTGCTCGTCGCGTCGGTGAGCACGCCTTCGAGGCCGTATCCAACCTCGATGCGAAGCGTCCGGTCGTTCTTGGCAATAATCAGGAGCGCGCCGTCGTCGACATTCTTGCGCCCAAGCTTCCATTGCTCGACGACTCGCATCGAATACTGCTCGATGGTTTCCGGCTCCGTGGTCGGAACCACGAGAACCGAAATCTGCGTTCCTTTGTTCGCCTCGAACGCTTTCAACGTCTGCTCAAGGCCAGCCTTCTGGTCGCTGGTCAGGGTTCCGGTTTCATCGGTTACTCGCGACGTCAACGGCGGGACCGAGACGTCCGCGCGAACACCGGTTCCTCCCAGGAAAAATGAGGCCAAGACGACGGCCATCGCCACTCGGAACACGTTCAATTGGATGCCCCGCCTGCAGATGGCGGCGTCGAGCCGAAGTCGACCCGCGGCGGTTTGGAAATCTCGGCTTCGTTGCTGACCGAGAAGTTGGGTCGCTCCAGATAGCCAAAGGCCTTTGCAGTCAAATTATTCGGGAACGAACGTACCGTCGTGTTGTACGTCTGGACGGAGCGAATGTATCGATTGCGCGCGACGGCAATGCGATTTTCCGTACCCTCGAGCTGCGCCTGCAGGTCGCGGAAGTTCGCATCCGACTTCAATTGCGGATAGTTCTCGGACACCACGAGCAGACGTGACAGAGATGACGTGAGCTGCCCCTGCGCCGCTTCAAACTTTGCGAACGCCTGCGGGTCGGCAATGAGTTCGGGTGTGGCGCGAATCGAGCCGACTTGTGCCCGGGCTTCGGTCACGCTGACGAGCACTTCCTTTTCCTGGTTCGCGTACCCCTTCACCGTGTTGACGAGGTTGGGAACAAGGTCGGCACGCCGTTGATACTGATTGAGCACTTCTGACCAACTCGCCTTGACCTGCTCGTCCTCGGTCTGGATGGCGTTATAGCCGCATCCAGCGAGAGGAAGCAGGCTCATTGCCAGTGCGGCCGTCAGAAGTGCGCGGGCCAGACGGCGCCGCGCGGAGATTGCTGCAGAATTTGTCGACACGGACGCGCCTCTATTCGATATTCCACGACATGCCGCCGCTCACGGGTGCACTGCCTATCGTAAGTAGCCGGACGGTCGCAACGTTGATGCACGTCAATGCTGCGTGGTCGAGCCTGCACGAAGCCGTACACTTGACCTAGCCCTTCAACACTTCCATCACTTCTTGCCTGGTGTCAGTCAAAAATACAGTCATATGCCTACCCGTTATTGCAAGTGGGTGACTGTATCCGGCGTTTCAGGGGGTCTGCTCCAGTGGGAAGACCATGACCGGCCCAGCAGCGAGGGGAAGCAGTTGGCCAAGCGGCATGTCGAGGACCTGGACACACGCATCCGAGAATGCGTGGAAATAAGGGACGCACTCCAGTATCTGTCGGACCAATGTAAAGACGACCACCGTCCGGACCGCGCCATCCTGGCGAACCTGGCTGGCCAATCGCATTGCAGTTGACCCAAGACAGAAGCGGGCCGCTGGAACCGTGTCCCAATGAACTCAACCCAAATGGAGTTGCGAATGGCACTCGAAATCAAGGACATGAACGGCGAGCCTCGGTCATGCTGACGTATGGTCGCATCATCAATGCAAACAAGACCGGACGCGCCGCGCGAGGTACCCGAATGGCGTAGCACGGGATAGAAAAGGAGCGTCAAGATGAGCGGTCAACGCGGCGAAGGCGGAGTTTATCGTCAACGGATTTCCGAGCACTCGTCATCGGGCGGACATCACGTACCTGAGACGGACAAGCACGACCATTCCACCGGGCACGGACACGACGCACATGCGCATCACCACGAGGGCCATGACGGACACGTTCGTACCGGAGATTCGCTGCGCGACCCCGTCTGTGGAATGAAAGTGCCGGATGGGTCACACTTTCGTTGCGAACACAACGGCAAGTGGTACTCGTTCTGCAGCCAGGCTTGCTTGACGAAATTTCAGGCTGCGCCATCGAAGCATGTCGAGCCCTCCACCATTGAGCAGCAACCAGAAGTGCCTGATGGCACCCTCTACACGTGCCCGATGCACCCGGAAATTCGCCAGGACCATCCCGGGCAGTGTCCGAAGTGCGGCATGACGCTGGAACCGATTCTGCCCAGCGTCGACGAAGGCGAGAATCCGGAACTGGTCGATTTCCGACGCCGATTCTGGTGGACGTTGCCGCTGACCGTCGTGGTTTTCGTGCTGGCGATGTTTGGCCATCGCCTCGGATTGGTGAACGTTGGCACCGAAAGCTGGGTTGAGTTCATCATCTCTACGCCGGTCATCCTGTGGGCCGGCCTCCCGTTTTTCGCGCGGTGCGCGCGCTCATTCATGAACCGCAGCCCGAACATGTGGACGCTCATCGGGCTCGGGACAGGGGCGGCCTATATCTACAGTGTCGTCGCCACCATCTTCCCCGGCGTGTTTCCTGAAACGTACACCGCACACGGCCGAGTCAGCGTCTATTTTGAAGCGGCGGCGGTCATCATTTCACTGACGCTTCTCGGGCAGTTGCTCGAACTGAAGGCTCGCTCCCAAACGTCCGCCGCCATCAAGGCGCTTCTCGGGCTCGCACCCAAGACCGCCCGACGCATCAACCCGGACGGTTCCGAGGAAGACATTCCGTTGTCCCATGTGCATGTGGGCGACCTGCTGCGCGTGCGGCCGGGCGAGAAAGTCCCCGCGGACGGCGTGGTGACCGATGGCTCGAGTTCGCTGGACGAGTCCATGATTACTGGCGAACCCATTCCCGTCACGAAGCGCGTTGGCGACCACGTCATTGGCGCGACGATGAACGCGACAGGCAGTCTCGTCATCCGCTCGGAAAAGGTCGGCTCCCAGACCGTGCTGTCGCAAATCGTGCAGATGGTCGCGCAGGCGCAGCGGTCTCGGGCACCCATGCAGCGCATGGCCGACAAGGTGGCCGGCGTGTTTGTCGTCGGAGTTGTCAGCGCTGCTCTTCTGACGTTCTTCGTGTGGGGCATCTTTGGGCCGGAGCCCAGTTGGGTGTTCGGTCTCATCAATGCGGTAGCGGTGCTCATCATTGCGTGTCCCTGCGCGCTGGGCCTTGCGACGCCAATGTCCATCATGGTCGCAAGCGGCAAAGGCGCCACAACCGGGATTCTCTTTCGAGATGCAGCCGCGATTGAAAATCTGCGCAAGGTCGATGTGCTCATTGTCGACAAGACGGGAACGCTGACCGAGGGGCGGCCAGCCTTCGAGCGGGCCGTGGGTGCCAACGGATACACGGCTGGAGAGGTGCTTCGTCTGGCGGCCAGTCTCGACCAAGGTAGCGAGCATCCGCTTGCCGCAGCCATCGTCGCGGCTGCCCGTGAAAAGAACTTGGCCTTGGACCGAGCCGAGAACTTTGAATCCGCGACGGGTATCGGCGTGAGAGGATTGGTCGCCGGCAGGAAGCTGGCGCTAGGCAACACCGCGCTGATGCAGACCGACGCCGTATCCGTCGAATCGCTGGCGAAGGAGGCAGACGGCATGCGCGCGCAAGGCGCTAGTGTCATGTACTTGGCGGTCGATGGCAGATTGGCTGGACTGCTGGCAGTCGCCGACCCGATAAAGACAACGACGCCGGAAGCGCTTTCGACATTGAAGGAGAACGGTATTCGAGTCGTGATGGCGACCGGTGATGGCGTGGTCACGGCCAAGGCGGTGGCGGAGAAACTTGGCGTCGACGAATTCCATGGCGAGGTGAAGCCTGCCGACAAGCTCAACCTGGTGACACGGCTTCAGCAAGCCCGGCATGTCGTGGCGATGGCTGGGGACGGCATCAACGACGCCCCCGCACTTGCCAAGGCCGATGTCGGCGTGGCCATGGGAACAGGTACGGATGTGGCAATGAGCAGCGCTCAGGTGACGCTCGTCAAGGGCGACTTGCGCGGTATCGCGCGTGCTCGGGAACTGTCCGAGGCAACGGTTGCGAACATGAAGCAAAATCTTGGCTTCGCGTTCGTATACAACGCACTTGGCGTTCCGCTGGCGGCGGGGGTGCTTTATCCGTTCACCGGTTTGCTGCTGTCCCCGATGATTGCCGCGCTTGCCATGAGTCTGAGTTCCGCGTCTGTAATCTCGAACGCGCTACGGTTGCGTCATGCCAGGATTTAGCCGGCCCTGAACAATTCGTTTTGTCGCGCAGACAAGCGCACGCGGGCGACAGCGTAGCGGTTCCGAAGTTGAGCAAGGCGGCGACTCCGCTTGCGGAAGTATCTTGACCGGTCAAAGACCCGCACAAAAAACCGCTACCTCGACAGACTCAGCTTCTTCAACAGCACCGCACCACTCGCCGGACTCACCAGCGAAATGGATTCGATATCCAGGTACAGCCGGGAAGTCCGCGTCGTGATGTCGGTCGGCTCGTCGTTGCTCGGCTCGGCGTGCTCGACGTGTTCGGTCAGGTACGGCCGGACCAGGCGCCCGGAAAGAACGAACGCGAACTCGCCGTGCGTTTGCGCGTACGCAGCGGGTGAAAGCCTCGCGCGGCCACGCACGGTGGTCTTCCTGCCTTTTCCGGGATCGAGTTCGATGATGTCGATCTGCTGGATATAGCCTTTTGCCTTCGCCTCGGCTGCGATCACGAGCCCTCGCCCTCGCGGCCCGGTGATGGCCTTTCTGAGCAGGATGCCGGTCCGGCCTTCGCCGTCGCCGTTGACCAGATCGACGTTCACCTTCAACAGATGCCGCTGCGACTGATACCGCAGCCCGTACGACACCGGCACCACGAAAGTCACCTCGCGATCCAGATCGATCGCGGCCAGGTCGGCGTTCTGGCCATGCTTGTCGGCCCCGCCGGGGATCAGGCCGCGGACGCGATCGCCCAGGGACGGGGACGCGCTCTTGATGTGCTGCTTCGCCAGGGCGTCCCGAATCGCCACCGGATCGTCGCCGACAATCGGCCGCATGGGCGACGTGTCGGGCGAAACGGCAGGCGCGGCGCTCGCCGTGCCGCCGACATTGTCGGTCTCTGCACGCGTCGCGACTGGGGCCAGCATGACCGCCAAGGCGACGACGCACACGACATTCAGACGACCCAACATGGATTTCCGGTGAAACACGACAAACTCCTGATTTTCTGGCGGATCGATCGACAGGGCCCAATGATTGGCAACGTGCCAACCGTTCGCGTTCACCGATCGCCTGTGCGACACATCGTAGGTTCATTGTGAACTCGGCGGCAGGCCCGCACGCCACACTATCGTATTGCCCAGACTACAACAATCCGCGACAAGCGAGCAGCGGCGCGACGGGCGGCAGGCAATGATATTCGGTTGCCCGTCGCGAAGCCGCAACCGCAGCCTCACGCCTGCCCATCCTCCCGCCGATACTCCGCCGGCGCCTTCCCCACCAGCTTGCGGAAATCGCGCGTGAAATGCGCCTGATCGAAATACCCGAGCGCATGCGCCAGTTCCGCGAGATCGACCGGCTCGCCGCTGGCGAGCTTGTCGGCGGCCTCATGCAATCGGTATCGACAGATCACCCACTTCGGCGTCACCCCCACATAGCCGGAAAAGAGCTGCTGCAGCGTGCGCTCGCTCAACCCCGCACGCTCGGCCAGGTCACGCACCTGCGTGAGCGCGAGGTCCTGCTGCAGCATCTGCAGAATGGCATGGATGCGCTCGACCTGCGGATCGGGCGGCGGCAGCACGCGCAACAGCAGCGCCTCGGCCGCCGCCACCATCGCGGCATCATCCTCGGCACCGAGCACTGCGCGCTCGGCTTCCGCATCGCCACAGTCGAGCAATGTCGACACCGGCAGCACCTTGTCGGTGAGCAGATGCACGGGCTTGCTGAAGAACGCGCGGAACGCGCCGGGCCGAAAGCGCAGGCCGATCACGCGCCCCGCTTCCGCCAACGTCGTCTCGAACGCGCCCGACACCACACCGAAGATGCCCGTCCGCCGCCGATCGAACACCAGATTCACGCACGGATACGGCAGCGTGCGCTGCGTGTAGGGCGGCTGGTCGCGCAGATCCCATTCGACGATCCAGTGGTGATCCAGCACCCCGGCCAGCTCGGCACACGGGTAGTAGCGATTCAGGCGGAAGCGCTGGTTGAAGGCTTTCGGGCCGACGACGCCCTTGGGCGTGTCGGTCACGTGACGCAAGTCGGCCATGGTGACGAACCGTTGACGGTGATCGCGTGATGATGCACCGCCGCAGCGGATTTTTCCAAGACGGCGGCGCGCGACCGGCCTACATTGGAATCCTTGTCCCGAACGCACACCGGAGCCCGCGATGCCGCAAGACCGTCACCTGACCCTGTACCACTCCCCGCGCAGCCGGTCGGCCGGCGCCCGCATGCTGCTCGAGGAACTGGGCGCCGACCATGAACTGCACGCGTTCGATCTCTCCACCGGCCAACACCACGAACCCGATTACCTGGCCATCAATCCGATGGGCAAGGTTCCCGCACTGCGTCACGGCGACGTGATCGTCACCGAGCAGGCTGCCGTCTACCTGTACGCGGCGGAACTGTATCCGGAGGCCGGCCTGTCGCCGGCGCCGGGCGACCCGCTGCGCGGACCGTACCTGCGCTGGATGACGTTCTACGGTTCGTGCTTCGAGCCCGCCATCGTCGACCGCTCGATGAATCGTCCGCCCGCCGCCTACTCGACGTCACCCTACGGCGACTTCGACACCGTCATCAACGCGATCGACGCGCAACTGGCCAGGGGCCCCTACCTGCTGGGCGAGCGCTTTACGGCGGTCGATGTCCTGTGGGGCTCGGCGCTGAACTGGACCACGATGTTCAAGCTGGTGCCCGAGACGCCGCTCATTCGCGCGTACATCGATCGCGTCCTCGCACGCCCGGCCATCCAGCGCGCGCAGGCGGCAGATGCGGCGCTGGCGGCGGAACAGGACGCAGCCAGGGAGGCTGCCGCACCAGCGAGGTAGCCCGGTGCCGGGCGGACCTTGACGCAAGTTCCGCCCGCACGCCGCCCCCGTCAGAACATCGTATGCAACCCGATCCGCGCGGCCGCCTGACTCGCGGAACTCGACGCCCCGTTCGGATCGAGCACACCGTTGATCTGCGCGTTCGCGCCGCTGTTCGCGCGTTGATAATCCGCGGACACATACACCATCGTCCGCTTCGACAACAGGTATTGAAGCGCGACGCTGACCTGATGTGCATGGTTGTCGTTCACGGCTTCGTTGCCCTTCATGTACATGTACTTCGCGCCGAGAAAGACGTCCGGCCTGATGCGCCAGACACCGCCGGCCTCGGCCATCCACACGCCGGCGTCGTTGAACGAATTGTGGACGGTGGTCAGCAACGCCTTCGCGGTCACTGCCCCGAAGTCATAGTGCGCCCCGACGCCCCAGTTGCGCACACTGGTCGATGGCGTGCCGGGCGCCGGCCCGTACTTCTCGTTCGTATAGGCCGCGCCGATACCGAACGCCCCGACTTCGTAGTTCAACCCGGCGCTCACGGTATTGTTCGCGCCGACCGAACCGGCCACGCCGCCAAACGCATACATCACGCCGCCAGAAAATCCCGCAACTGTCGGCGAGCTGTACTTGACGGAGTTCGCGACCGGCTTGCTGCCTGCCGTGCGGTCCCAGTCGAACGCGCCGGTCGGATTGTCCGGCAGCGCAAGACGCTGGAACGGGCCGTTCCTGAACCCGTACAACCCGGTGATGTCCATCGAGATCGCGTTCCCTTTCGCAAACAGCGAATCCACCATGAAGTCGTACTGATTCCCCAGCCTGACGCTGCCGAACCGGTCGCTCTCGATGCCCACGTATGCGTTACGCCCGAAGATCCCGGTCCCGATGATGCTGCCGTTCGCCATCGAGAACTGGTTCACGAGCGCGAACGTCGCGCGATATCCGCCGCCGAGATCTTCCGTGCCGCGCAAGCCGAACAGGTTCGGCGTGAAGATGCCGTCGTCGAACTTGACGTTCTTCCCTCCGCCCTCGTTGCTGACATACGAAATGCCGCTGTCGATCAGCCCGAACAGGGTCACGCTGCTCTGCGCGTATGCGCCCTGCGCGATGGCAAGCATCGCGATTGCTCCAAACCTCAGTTTCATTGCGTCTCCGTATTTTTTCTGTCAATGCGAACCGGTCGCCCACTGTCTCGCGGGTACTCGACCGTTGCTACGTGAAACAACGACTTCCCCGGCCCGGCTTCGCCTTCTTCCGAGTCGGAAAAACGACTATTTATTTAGCTTTACTGATTGAATGGCATGGATGAAATCCTGCTCATTCCCGATTTCATCCAACCTGAAGCGATTGCCCGACTACCCGATTACCGAATGCCTTCGGGCAATTCCGTCTTCCGGTTCAAGCGCCCCGACAAATCACCCACGCCGCCGAATCCACCTCGACGGCCACGGCTTCCAGCCCGGCACCCGAACAGGGTCCGTCGATGCACACGCCATCGTCGAACCGGAACAGCGCACTGTGATGCGCACACATCAGCACCTGGGACCGATAGCAGGAAACGTTGCCCGGCACGAAATCGAGCGGAACCGAGAAATGCGGACAACGGTTCACGTACGCCCACACCTGCTCCCCGCGCCGCACGACGACGACGGGCCGCCCGATGCACGCTTCGTCGACGACCCGTGCCCCGCCGTCGGGCACATCGGAGAAGCGACAGAGTTGCGTGGCCCCCATGACTCACACTCTCCGCTCGGGATTGCCGAGGCTCCAGTCCCACGGACGCACCTCGACCCGCGAGAACAGCCCTTCCTTCACGTACGGATCGTTGCCGACGAACTGCATCACCGCATCGATGTCGTCCGCCTCGACGACGAGCAGCGTGCCGTTCATCGCATCGCCCTGCGGATCGAGCGTCGGCCCGCCGAGCCGCACATACACGCCGTGCTGCGCGGCGGAACGCAGGTAGCTCCGATGCGTGGACCGCACGCGGTCGCGCACCTCGCGCATCCCGGGCTGGTCCGTCGCAAACACCGCAAAGAATCGCGCCATGTCGGTCAGCTCCGGTCGAGCACGAAGTCATACGCCGCTTCGCGGTACGCGCCGCTCAACCCGAACCGGCGCGCCAGCTCGTCACCCGCGGCACGCGGACGATAGGCAACCATCAACGACGGCTTCACGCCGAAGACGGCATCCGACTTCAGATACGCGTCCTCCTCGTCGAACAGATGCGTGACGAGCTTGCGGCAGCCCGGCGCGTCGATCATGAAATGCAGGTGCGCGGGCCGCCACGGATGGCGTCCGGTGGCATCGAGCATCTTCCCGACCGGGCCGTCGGTCGGAATCGGATAGCTGACCGGCAGAATCGTCGTGATCGCATACCGGCCTTCGGCATCGGTCCGGTAGCGGCCGCGCAGATTGCCGTGCGGCTGTGCCTTGTCCTGACCGGAATACATGCCGTTGTCCGCGGTCTGCCACACGTCCAGCACGGCGCCCGGCACCGGCGCGCCGTCGGTGGCGAGCACGCGGCCATGCACGATGGCCGGCGTGCCGGGCGTGAACGCCATGTTCTCGCCATACGCACGGTCGGGCATGCCCTCGATGTAGAACGGCCCGAATACGGTCGTTTCCGTCGCGCCCGTGGCGAAGCGATGGTTGATCGCATCGACCAGCATCGATACGCCCAGCGTGTCCGACAGCAGGATGAATTCCTGGCGCACGACGTCATCGCACATCTGCCCGGTTTCGGTCAGGAAGCGGATTGCGGCCATCCACTCGGCCTCGGTCAGCTCCGTTTCGCGGACAAACGCATGCAGATGCCGCACGAGGCTCTGCATCAGCACGCGCAAGCGCGGGTTCGGCGTACCGTCGAAGCTGGCGACGACCTGCTCGGTCAGCCGGGTGTCGCCGTCATGATGATCATTCGTCACGTTCGTCTCCTTGGAGGCGGCCGGCCGCTCACTGCGGCTCGCGCCCTTCCCACGCATGCTGAAGCAACTCGCGAATCGGCGCGCGTTCGATCGGCCGCGGATTCGCGTAGGGATTCCGGCAGGCGAGGTCGGCGGCTTCGTCGAGGCCCGCTTCCGGCATGCCGACGTCGGCAAGCGCCGCCGACAGGCCGAGCCGCCGATTCAACCGGAACAATAACGGGCCGGCGTCGGCCGCGTCGGTGCCGCCCAGCGCCCGCGCGACACGACGCAGCGCGTCGGGTGCCGCCGCATGGTTGTAGTGCGCGGTATGCGGCAACATCGCGGCGTGTGTCTGCGCATGCGGCAGATTGAAGGTACCGCCGAGCGTATGACAGAGCTTGTGGTGCAACGCCATGCCGACCGCACCGAGACATGTGCCGGCAAGCCATGCGCCGTACAACGCGCGGCTGCGCATCTCGCGGTCGTCGGGCGCGCGCACGATCGCGGGCAGCGCCTCGCCGAGCGCACGGATCGACTCCTCGGCCATCAGGCTGATCACCGGGTTCGCATCTTCCGCATAGAGCGCTTCGACCGCATGCGCCATCGCGTTGACGCCGGACGCCGCCGAAATCCCCGGCGGCAGCGACACGGTCAGGGAGGGGTCGTAGAGCACCGTACGCGGCAGCACGCGCGCATCGCGCCCGGTGCGCTTCAGCCGGCCTTCCGTGAGCCCGAAGATCGGCGTCATCTCCGAGCCCGCGTAAGTCGTCGGCACGGCGAGGATCGGCAGCGACGACTCGAGCGCGATCGCCTTGCCGAGCCCGATCGTCGAGCCGCCGCCGATCGCGATGCAACAGTCCGCGCCCAGTTCGGCGGCCATCTCGCGCGCGGCACGTGCCACCTCGACCGGCACGTGCATCACGGCCTGCGCGCATACGCCGGCCGCCCGCTCGCCGAGCACGTCCCTGACGCGCTCCGCGAGCGGCTGCTGCTCGGGCGTCGACAGAATCAGCGCGCGGTGCGCGCCGAGCGCGGACAACTCGTCCGGCAGCCGTTCGAGCGCACCCCATTCGAACACGACGCGCGACGGCGTTCCCTGATAGACGAAGCGCTCCATCTCGGCCTCAGCGCTTGAAGTGCGGCGGCACCTTGCCGTCGACGTTGACCCACACCGAGCGCGCTTCCGTGTAGTCGTGCATCGCCTCGAAGCCCATCTCGCGGCCGTAGCCCGACTTCCCGATGCCGCCGAACGGGCTGCCCGGATTGACGCGCTTGTAACAGTTGATCCAGCACATGCCCGCGTCGATCCGCGACGCCATCCGGTGCGCACGGGACAGATCGTTGGTCCAGAGTCCGCTGCCGAGCCCGTATTCGGTCGCGTTGGCGATCGACAGCGCTTCCTCGTCGCTGCCGAAGCGCAGCACGGTGACGAACGGGCCGAACACTTCCTCCTGCGCGACGCGGTCGGCGGCGCTCTTCGCCTCGATCACCGTCGGGCGCACGTAGTAGCCGTTGGCAAGCGCCGCATCCTGCGGCGCGCTGCCGCCGGCGAGCACACGGCCGCCCTGCTCGCGCGCGACGTCGACGAACGACAGCACGCGGTCGAGGTGCTGCCTCGACGTGAGCGGGCCCATCTCGGTGTCCGGATCCAGCGGGTTGCCGACGCGGATCGACGAGGCCAGCGACACGAAACGCTCGAGGAATTCATCCGCGATACGTTCATGCAGCACGAGACGCGAACCCGCGATGCACGCCTGCCCCTGGTTGTGGAAGATCGCCCATGCGGCGCCGTTGATGGCCGCATCGAGGTTCGCGTCGTCGAACACGATGTTCGCGCCCTTGCCGCCCAGTTCCAGCTGCACACGCTTCAGGTTGCCCTGCGAGGCCTCGACGATCCGGCGGCCCGTCGCCGTCGAGCCGGTGAACGCGATCTTCCCGACACCGGGATGTTCGGCGAGCCGCTGGCCGGCCGTATGCCCGTAGCCGGGGACGATATTGACGACACCGGCCGGGAACCCGACCTCGGCCATCAGTTCGACGATACGCAGCGTCGACAGCGGCGTGATTTCCGACGGCTTGAGCACGACCGTGTTGCCCGCGGCCAGCGCCGGGCCCATCTTCCAGCTCGTGAACATCAGCGGGAAATTCCACGGCACGATCTGGCCGACGACGCCGATCGGCGCGCGCTGCACGTAGTTCAGGAAGCCGGTTTCGACCGGAATCACCGAGCCCTGCAGCTTGTCGGCCATCCCGCCGAAGTAGCGGAAGCAGCCGGCCGTGCGCGGCACGTCGAGCGCGCGCGAATCGCGGATCGGGTGGCCGGTGTCCAGCGATTCGAGCTGCGCGAGTTCCTCCGCGTTGGCTTCGATCGCGTCGGCGAGACGCAGCAGCAGCCGGCCGCGTTCGGCCGCCGGCATCGCCGACCACGCCGGGAACGCACGGGTCGCGGCATCGACGGCCAGGTCCACGTCCGCCGCGGTGGCGGCGGCGATCTTCGTGATCAGCGAGCCGTCGTGCGGATTGAGCACGTCGATCGTGCCGCGGTCGACGGCGTCAACGAAGCGCCCGTCGATGAAGAGTTGGGTTTGCATGAATCGTCCTCGATATTGCGCGCATGCGCTGCTTAGAACTCGATCGGATAGGGCGCAAGCTCGCCGTGCTCGTATCGTTGCGGAAGGTCCGGCGTCGCGTTTTCCCAGACCAGCAGCATCGAGCGCTTCGTCGAGTAGCCCTGGTGCCGGATGTCGGCGGGCATCGCGCAAATGTCGCCGGCCCGCATCGTGATGCGCGCGCGCGGCGCACCGGTGTTCTTGTCGCCGATGTCCCACACGATTTCGTCGGACAGTTGCAGGAACCATTCGACGCGGTCGTTGCCGTGGAACACCGGCAGGATGAATTCCTCGGTGGTCGGGCAGAACAGGCTACGCTCGCACACGGAGGTGACCGACGGATTCCACGTCACGTCCGAACGCGACAGGTACTTGAACAGGTTGAACGCGTGCAGCTCGCCTTCGAAGCCGGGCTCGACATGCACTTCGGGCTCGTCCTGGCCGACGTCGACGAACGCGCGGTTGACCGGCAGTTCGTCGCGCAGCGGCGAGTCGCCGTCGAGGCCCGGCATGCGGCGCGTCGCGATGCGCGTGCGTTCGATCGCCGCGCCGTTCTCGCCATGCTTGCGACCGAATGCCGTGCCGGTTTCCTCGGGCGCCGCGAACGGATCGAAGCCTTCGTTGGTCCAGTCGTGCAGCATGGCCTTGAAGGTCGCCATGATCGTCGGCGTGTCGAACGTCTCGGTGTAGTCGACGCCGGCGTCCTTCAGGATCCCGTTGAACGTGCCCGCATAGACGTCCACCTTGCCGTAGTGATTGCGCGTGCCGAACACGTGATCGAAATTCACCCAGCCGTAGAAGAAGCCCCACGCGACGTCGCGCATCATCGCGCGCAGGAACGCGTCCGCGGGTATCGCATGCGTGCGGGTCTGGCCTTTCGCCGGCCAGCTGATCTTCACGAAGTATTCGTCGCGCTGGAACGCGAACGCGCCGAGCTGGAAGCCGCGGTAACCGGTGACGGCATCGGCTTGCGTGGCGTGCACCAGATCGGCGGCAAAGCCGGAGGAAAGGTCGAGGGTCTCGAGGGTGGCCATAACGTGTCTCCTGGAATAGTCGATTGGGGCGATCGGTTCGATCAGTGCAGGCAGATATCGGCCCACTTCTCGACGGACAGCTCGCCGAGCACGGTCTGCACGAGCGCGACGCCCGGCTTGCCGGCAGCGAAGCGATACGCGCAGCCGGCCGGCAGCAGCGCCTGGTGCCCCTTGCGCAGGACGACGTAGCCCATCTCGCGGCCCGCCGGCTGCATGCCGGCGCTCACGGTGCCGCGGCCGGTGGTCGGCGGGTTGTCGAGCTTGATGAATTCGATGCGGACTTCGCCATCCATCTGTATCGCGAACTCGTCGTGCGCGCACGCAAACCACGGCGACAGGCCGTCGGTTCGCAGCACTTCGATCACGTATTCGAGGTTCTTGCCGGCGACGACCTTTTCATAGGGGGCCGACTTCGATGCCACCTCGAACACGTTCGAGAAGGCGTAGTGCCGTGCGCTGCCGCTGGTGATTTCGATCTCGCCCTTGCTGTAGCCGTCGAGCGAGCCAAAGACGGTGTGGAATGCCGTGTCGGTCATTGCTGTCTCCTGAGTTGAACCGCTTGTTGGATTCAACTCTAGGGGCAAGGGCGCCCCTCAACAAGGCAACGGACCGCGACTACGGCATTTGCGTTTCGCGAATAATCGCCCGGCTCAGCGGACCCAGCCGCGCTCCAGCAGCGGACGGTCCCATGGCGACTCGTCGCCGATGTATTCGGCGAGGAATTCGACCAGCGCCTTCACCTTCAACGCCTGCCGCTGCGTTGCGGGATAGACGGCGGCGAAGCTCAGCGGCGCGATCTGGAAGTCGGTGAGAATGGGCACCAGCCGGCCCGCGACGAGCGCGTCGCTCGCGACCAGCGTGGGCAGGCACACGACGCCGCCGCCCGTCAGCGCATATTCGCGCAACAGGTGCACGGAGTTCGAGCGGATCATGCCGGGCAACTCCATTTCGACGACTTCGTCGCCGCGCGTCATCGTCCAGCGGTTGCGCGATGGATAACCCGAATACAGCGCCGTGGTGTGCTGCAGCAATTCGCGCGGATGCTGTGGCGCACCATGCGCTTCGAGGTAGGCGGGCGACGCGCAGAAGAGGCGCCGGACCACGAACAGCCGCCGCTCGATCAGCGACTCGGAAATCGGCGGGAAGATCTGGAACGCGATGTCGAACCCTTCTTCGACAGGGTCCACGACACGGTCATTGACGATGATGTCGAGCTGGATGCCCGGGTAGCGCCGATGGAATTCGGCGAGCGGCACGCCGAAGTGATCGAGCGCGAAACCGGGCAGCATCTGGATGCGCAGCCGCCCGGTCGGCGTCGCGCGCAGTTCGCGCATCTGGTCGGTCAGCTCGTTGACGCGCCCCACCACCTCCGCGCATTCGCGGTAGAAAGTCTCGCCCACCTCGGACAGCCGCACGTGGCGCGTGCTGCGATGGAACAGCGGCGCGTTGACGAACTTCTCCAGCTGCTGGATCCGGTTCGTCACGACCGAACTGGTGACCCCAAGCTGTCGCGCCGCTTCCGCGAAACTGCTCGCCTCCGCGACCCTGACGAATGCCTCGATGCTCAGAAACCGGTCCATACCGCGCCTTTCCCGAAAGCGAAACTGCCAGTCTAACCGCACCTGCCGGCCGGTTGAATCATGCACCAGGCGTCACACTGTCACCCGACAGGTGTCAATCCCGCCGGGCGCCGGGCGCGGGTACGACCGAGCGGCACGTTACGGCTGCTCGCCCGCCGTCAGCTCCGGCTGCACGCCCACGCGACGCTGCAGCACGGCCGGCGCGGTTTCCCGCAGCAGCATGCTGACCACGATGCCGAGCAGCACCGCACCCATCGGCAGCCACAGAATGTTCTGGATCCCGAAGTGCGCGGCGACGTAGCCGCCCATCGCCGGCGCGATGCCGCCGCCGAAGATCTCGCCGACACCGACCACCACGCCGATCGACGTCGACACGAGGCCGACCGGCGCGGCTTCGGTCGCCACCGGGCCCGACAGCAGCGACACCAGCCCGAGCGTGAAGAACGACGCGACGAACAGGACGACGAACAGCGCGACCGGCTGCGGGCCGAGGCCGCGGAAAATGTAGAGCATCACCGCCGTGCCGGCGAAGCCCACGATGCTCGCGATGCGGCGGCCCACCAGGTCGGACAGGCCCGGCAGCCCGAACTGCCCGAAAAAGCCGCCGAAGCCGATCGCCGACACCACGAGACCCATCTTCTGCGTGCCGAGCGACAGGTAGTCCGTCAGGTACAGCGGCAGCAGCGCGCCGAGCACGAACACGCCGGTCATCGCGCAACAGAGCGCCGCCATCGCGACGAGGATGTTGCGGCTCTTGAGCACATGCCCGAGCGAGGCCGGCGCGTGTTCCGACGCGACCGCCTTCGTGCGCTTCGGCTCGCGGATCACGAAGAACATGATCGCGCCGAGGATCAGCCCGGGAAGGGCCACGAGCGCGAACACCCAGCGCCATGACACGACGTTGAGCAACTGGGTCGCGATGATCGGCGACAGCGCCAGCCCGAACAGCGCGAAGCCGCTTTGCTGCAGCCCGAGGTTCAGGCCGCGCCGCCGCGGGTGCGACGCGTCGGCGGTCGCCGCGAAGCTGGTCGGGCAGAACGAGCCTTCGGCAACGCCCATCAGCCCGCGGATCGCGATCAGGCCGAGCAGCCCGCCGGCGAGCCCCGAGAAGCCGGACAGCAGCGAGAACGCGACGATGGCGGGGATCAGGACCTTGCGGCGGCCGACCTTGTCGGAAATGCCGCCCATCAGCGCCGCGAAAATGCCCCACGACAGGCCGAGCACGCCGATGCAGTTGCCGACGTCCTGCGCGGTCAGGTTGAGGTCCTTCATGATCGAAGGGAACAGCGGCGCGATGAGCCAGCGGTCGAGGCCGACCAGCCCGAAACCGAGCGCCAGCAGCGTCACCGCCTTCCATTCATAGGAGGTATCCCACTCGTTTGCTTTCATGTCCGTCTCCGTGGATGGGTCCGCCTGCACGCGCCGGAGCAACCGTGCAGGGGCCAGGTCCGTTGTCTTGTATGTGCGATGCGACGCGAGTCGCGAGGAAGTGGCGGCCGCCTTTCCGGTTGCAGGCGTCGAATTCAATCAGCCGACGCCCGAACGATAGGTGCGCGGATGCAGATCGGGTATGGAACAACCGGCGAACGCGCCATTCGCGAAATGCAAATAATCGACGGCGCGGTGCGGGAGGCGTCAGCGGACAGCGCGGAACGCGCGGCGGCAGGGGCCGAATCGGGCGAATGCGCGCGTCACGGGGGGAATCCCTCATAGACATCGGCGGACCGGTTTCGGTCGCCCTTCGATGACGAAAGGATCCGATTTCATTCAAACCGCCATCAGGGGAATATTTTTCCACGCACCGGCGAACTATCAGCGCATTTTGGATCCTTTTTCCCCGCTCCCCCTCGTATCATTTCTCCCATTCCGAAGAGAAAGAGCCAGAGAAGGACATGAGCGATACCCCCCCGCTGCACTACCTCGACTACGCAGCCACCACCCCTGCGGATCCCCGCGTGATCGAAGCGATGACGGCCTGCCTCGGTGCCGACGGCATCTTCGGCAATCCCGCGTCGAGTTCGCACGCCGCCGGCCGGCTGGCGAAGGAAAAAGTCGAGCACGCACGCGCGCAGGTCGCCGCGCTGATCGGCGCGGAAGCCGACGAGATCGTCTGGACGTCGGGCGCCACCGAATCGAACAACCTCGCGCTGAAGGGCTACGCGGAGACCGCGACCGGCAAGCGCCACCTGATCACGAGCCGCCTCGAACACAAGGCCATCCTCGACACGATGGCGCACCTGTCGACGCGCGGGATGACCACGACCTGCCTGTCGCCCACGACCGACGGCGAAATCACCGTCGACGCCGTGGCGGCGGCCATCGGCCCCGATACGGGCCTCGTGTCGCTGATGCTCGTCAACAACGAGCTCGGCACGCTGACCGACATCGGCGCGATCTCGCGCATCGTGCACGCGGCCGGCGCGCTGCTGCACGTCGACGCCGCGCAGGCGCTCGGCAAGACGCCGATCGACGTGCGCGCGCTCGGCATCGACCTGCTGTCGATGTCCGCGCACAAGGTCTATGGTCCGAAGGGCATCGGCGCGCTGTTCGTGCGCCGCGACATCGCCGATCGCATCGCACCGCAGATTCACGGCGGCGGACACGAACGCGGCCTGCGCTCGGGCACGCTCGCGACGCATCAGATCGTCGGGATGGGCACCGCCTGCGAGCTGGCCGCCGAAAAACTCGAGCGCGAAGCCGTGCGGATCGCGGCACTCAGCGCACGCCTGAAGGATGCGCTGCTCGCGCTCGGCGACATCACGCACAACGCGGCAGCGGCACGCCGCATCCCGCACACGTTGAGCCTCACGGTGAACGCGCCGGGCTTCTTCCCGTTCATGCTCGGCGATTCGCTCGCCGTGTCGTCGACCTCCGCGTGCAACTCGACCAGCGGCGCGCCGTCCCACGTGCTGACCGCGATCGGCCTCGATGCGCAAGCCGCGGCCCGCACGGTACGCATCAGCTTCGGCCGTTTCACGACCGAGCAGGACGTCGATTTCGCGGTCGCGTGTTTCGCACGCGCGCTCGAGCAATGCCGGGCCGCGGCAGCGACCGGCTTCACCGCGTCGCGGCAGATCACACCGGCTGACCTGAAGGCGATCCGCCATGCCGGCTTTCGCGCGGTGATCTGCAACCGGCCGGACGGCGAAGGCGCCGATCAACCGGCATTCGACGAGATCGCTGCCGCCGCGCGCGAACTCGGCCTCGACGCGCGCTATCTGCCGGTCGAACGCGATCGGATCGGCGATGCGGAAGTCGACGCGTTCGGCGCGCTGGTCGATGCGCTGCCAAAGCCCGTGCTCGCCTATTGCCGAAGCGGGAGCCGCTCCGGGATGCTGTGGAATCGGCTGACGGCGCGGCGAACCGCGACGGCCTGAGCACGACACGCACGCCATGAAGCACCACCCGCGTTCGCACACGAAGCCGACACGTCGACGCGCGGTCGCGCGGGTGGCGCCCCCCTCGAACGAAGTGCGCGTCAGCCATCACGCGCCGTACGCGTCCAGCGCCTTCAGCGGCACGTGCAGACTCTCCTCCGCGGCAAACGCCTCGAGCAGGTAATCGACGGTCGCCTGCACGCGCGACGCCTTCAATGCGCGATGCGGATACTGCATCGCCATCTCGTAGTTGCCCGGCAGGTGATGGCGGCGCAGCACCACCTTCAACGCGCCGGCACGCAAATGCGTCCACGCGAGATGCACGCCGACTTGCGCGATGCCCAGGCCGTCGCATGCCGCCTGAAGCACCGCCTCCGGCGCCGAGAAGGTCAGCGGGGCCGACTCGCCGGGATCCAGCGTGACGATGCCGTCGCCGCGCGCCTTGAAGTTCCACGTCGCGACTGCTCCGCCGAGAAACCGTCGCGCGATCAGCCGATGCGCACCGAGCGCGTCGGGCGTGCGCGGCACGCCATGTTCGGCCAGATACCGCGGTGACGCGACCAGCACGGTATTCATGCGGAAGATCGGGCGCGACACCAGCGCCGAGTCGTGAATGTTGCCGCCGCGTATGACGATGTCGTAGCCGTCGCGCACGACGTCGACGATGCGGTCGTCGAAATCCGCCTCCACGAGCAAGCCGGGATACCGGGACAACAATCCGGGCAGCACCGGCTGCAACTGCTCGCGCCCGAACGCCGAGCTGGTCGAGATGCGCACGCGGCCTTGCGGGCCGAGGCGCTGCGCGACGATGCCGTCGACGGCCGCATCGAGCGCGTCCAGCGCGATACGCGCCTGCCGAAGAAACGCGCTGCCTTCTTCAGTGAGCTTCAGCGTGCGCGTCGTGCGATTCATCAGCCGGACGCCCAGCGCTTTCTCCAGGCCGGCGACGTTCTTGCTGACGGCCGCCGACGTGATGCCCAGCATGCGGCCCGCCGCCGCGAAACTGCCGCCATCGGCCGCATGAACGAACGACAGAATGGCGCGCGTGCGTTGTGACAGATCCAAGGCATCCTCCATCGGTGTCCACGTCGAACAGTACGTCTTCCCGCTGCGTCGATTATCAACCTCGAGTTGAAGGCGACTCAACCCGGACACAACTTCCGGTTGCGGCCTGCGCTGCCGACAATGCGTCATCGTTCAACGGATTGCAAAGGACCTCGCATGCTGGCAACCATCGTTTTCGACAGTGGCTACGGACACACTGAAAAGCAGGCGCAAGCCGTCGCGCAAGGCGTTCGCCGGGTACCGGGGGCCGAAGTCCGGCTCGTCGCGGTCGCCGACGGCGAGATACCGTGGGACACGTTCGCCGCCAGTGACGCGATCATCTTCGGATCGCCCACGTACAACGGCTCGGTCAGCTCGCGGCTCAAGAAATTCATGGAGGACTCGACGCGCCCCGCGTGGATTCCGCAGACGTGGCGCGACAAGATCGCGGCCGGCTTCACGAACTCCGGCGCACAGCACGGCGACAAGCTCAATTCGTTGATGACGATGGCGCTGTTCGCGGCGCAGCACGGGATGATCTGGGTCGGGCTCGACCTGTTCGCCGGCACCGCGGCAAACGAACGCAACCGGATCGGCGGCTGGCTCGGCGCGATGGCGCAGTCCGACGACGTGTCGCCGGAACTGTCGCCGATCGCCAGCGACCTCGAAACCGCCGCGCATCTCGGGCAGCGCGTCGCCGAGCTGGCCGCGCGGTTCAAGGCGTCCGCGTAACGCGCGCAATCGACGCAAGCACGCATCGGCACGCGGAGCGCCGGCCTGCTCCGCGCCGCAACAGGAGATCGACGTGAAACTGCTGTGCCTCGATGTACCGCTGCCCGGCGCCAGTCCGGCCGCGTATCAACCGCATCTGCTGGACGAAGTGCGCTACGGGTGGGAACTGGTGAAGCGCGGGGTCGTCCGCGACATCTATCTCCGGCAGGACCGCCCGGGCGTCGCGATCATTGCCGAATGCGCGTCGGTGGAGAGTGCGCGCGAGGCGCTGCGCGAATTTCCGCTGGCGAAGGCCGGGCTCATCGATTGGGACATCATTCCGCTCGGGGCGTTTCTGGGGTGGGAAGCGCTGTTTGCGTCGGGCGACGCGTGAAGAGCCACCTGGGCGGCGCGCATCGTTCGGGTTGAACTCGATGCCGCGCTGTTCCACATCCATCCGTCGGCCTCCTGGCATCGGTCTGTCCGGCATCCCGCCTCGCCACGCGGATCGATGCCATGCCGGGAGCGCAGCGCGCTTTTTCTCCGCCCATCGCAGGTCGGCCAGCACGGGTCATCCCTGATTCGTCCGGATTTCTTACAAAAATGCAAACCGGCAGGCGATGCCCCCGAACGGTGCATGCATCCGGCATTTCATCCGCATTGCCGAAATCCGATAGCGTCGCGATATTTGGCTTCATACCGTTCCCGCATCGGACCGGAAAGCGACTGTCATCCCTGCATGACATCGCGTGCCGCCGACGAATTCCAGGAGCGGGCGCCAGCGCCGGGCCCGGGCAGCGATGACGGTCCTGCCATGCAGGACATTCGTGACGGAGCAAACATGGATGCGAAAATCCGGCCTGATTCAGGCACCGACAGTGACGTAAGCCTCCTCCACAAGATGGGATACGCGCAGGAGCTCTCGAGACGCATGAACGGCTTCTCGAACTTCGCCGTATCGTTTTCCGTAATCTGCATTCTGTCGGGCGGCATCACCGCGTTTCAGCTCGCGTTTTCCGCGGCCGGCGGCGCATCGATCGGCCTCGGCTGGCCGCTCGGCTCACTGTTCGCGCTGATCGTCGCGGTGTCGATGTCGCAGATCGCGTCCGCGTTTCCGACCGCCGGCGGCCTCTATCACTGGGGCGCCATCCTCGGCGGGAAGAAATGGGGGTGGATGACGGCGTGGCTCAACCTGATCGGCCTGATCTTCGTGATCGCCGCGATCAATTTCGGCACCTACGATCCGTTCTTCAAGACGCTGATCGCCCCGATGTTCGGCGTCAGTCCGGACAGCCTGACCTGGTGGCACCAGACCGCGTTCATCGCGCTCATCACCGTCTCGCAGGCGATCCTGAACGCACGCGGCATCAAGATCGCGAGCAAGATCACCGACCTGTCCGGCTACCTGATCTTCGTCGTGACGATCGCGCTGGTCGTGTCGCTGCTGGTCTACTCGCCGGTCGCGTTCGACCTGCACCGCCTCGTCACCTTCACCAACTTCACGGGCGTCGACGGCGGCGCATGGCCGAAACAGGCCACGCCGTTCGCGTTCCTGTCCGGCCTGCTGCTGGTGACCTACACGATCACGGGCTTCGACGCGTCCGCGCACACGTCGGAGGAGACGCACGACGCGGCGAAGAACGTGCCGCGCGGCATCATCGGCTCGGTGTTCTGGTCCGCGGTGTTCGGCTACGTGATGGTGTGCACGTTCGTGCTGGTGATGCCGGACCTGACCGCCGCGATGAAACAGGGTACCGGCTTCTTCGAGGCCATCCTCGCGCCGATCCCGAAGACCCTGCGCGTCTGCCTCGAACTCGCGATGTTCTTCATCAACTACGTGTGCGGGCTCGCCGCGATCATGTCGACGTCGCGCATGATGTATGCGTTTGCACGCGACGGCGGGCTGCCGGCATCGAAGCTGCTGCGCAGCGTGAATCACAACCATCGCACGCCCGGCCCCGCGATCTGGACGTGCGCGGTGCTCGCGATCGTCGTCACGTTGTACGGCGACGCGTTCTCGGTCCTGAGCGCGGGCAGCGCGGTGTTCCTGTTCATCTCGTATGCGATGCCGATCGGCTCGGGGATGTTGGCCGAAGGGCGCACGTGGACCGAAAAGGGCCCGTTCCAGTTGGGCATCTGGTCGAAACCGTGTGCGTTGCTCGCGCTGGTGGGCGCCTGCGTGCTTGCGTACGTCGGCATCCAGCCGCCGAACGAGAAGGTGCTCTACGTGCTGGTTGTGTTCGTGGGCGTGCTGATGGTGATCTGGTACGGCTTCGGCGTGCGCAATTCGTTCGCGGGGCCGCCGGTGCTCAAGGACACGCGCAACGACGAGCGTATTCGCGAACTCGAGGCGAACGTCGATCCGTCGGTGTGAAGCGACACCGGCTCGCAGCCAGCGCAAAAAATCCGGCTCGCATAAACTGCGAGCCGGATTTTTTTACATCGCTTCGGACTGCAAGAAGTTCAACCGCGTCGGCAGTCGAACCCAGTCGAACCCGATTGCAGCGCCTTAGCCGTAGACCGGGAAACGCTGCGTCAACTCCGCGACGAGCCCGCGCACGCGCTCGATCGTCGCCGCATCTTCCGGCGCTTCCAGCACGTCGGCGATCAGGTTGCCGACCTTCTCCGCTTCCGCCGGACCGAAGCCACGCGTCGTCATCGCCGGCGAGCCCAGGCGGATGCCGCTCGTCACGAACGGCTTTTCCGGATCGTTCGGGATCGCGTTCTTGTTCACCGTGATGTGCGC
>NZ_QTPQ01000063.1:0-32966 GCF_003853425.1 Burkholderia sp. Bp9140 | reverse complement strand
CCCCGGGCGGGCCCCCCCCCACCCCCCCGGCGTTCCCTGTTTTTTCGCTGGGGGGGGTGGGGGGGGGGGGGGGGGGGGGCGCCGGGGGGGGGCGCCCCCCCCCCCCCCCCCCGCGCCCGGCGATTCGCCTGCATCGCCGTGAGTCAGGACGACAGCGCGGCGGGTTCCTGCGTGCCGCCGGTTTCGACTTCGTCAAGATCGGCGCATTGCTCGTAGATCGGCACCTCGCACGGCCAATGCAGCGTCTCCGTGATGCGCCGGCGCAAGGCATCCGCGGCAGCGGGTTCGCCATGCGTGATGAAGGTCCGGACCGGCGCGCACTGCATCGTGCCGAGCCACTTGAGCACCTCTTCGTAGTCGGCATGGGCCGAGAGCGTCGTGATCGACTCGACCTGCGCACGCACGCGGACGTATTCGCCGTGAATCTTCAGCGTCGGCTCGTGCGCGGCGAGCGCCGCGCCGCGCGTGCCGGCGGCCTGGTAGCCGACCAGCGCGATCGTGTTGCGCGCATCCGGCGCATAGCGGGACAGGTGATGCAGCACGCGCCCGCCCGTTGCCATGCCGCTGCCGGCGATGATGACCATCGGGCCATGGTGTTCGGCAATCGCCTTCGACTGCTCGACCGACCGGATCATCGTGGCCGCGTGGCCGAGCGCGTTCGCTTCGGAAACGGTCAGCCGGTGTTCGAGGACATGGTGGCGATAGATCTCGGTCACGTCCGTCGCTATCGGGCTGTCGAGGAACACCGGGACGCGCGCCATGCGGCCGGACGCCTTCAGCCGCGCGATGTAGTGCAGGATTTCCTGCGCGCGGCCGACGGTGAAGCAGGGCATCACGACGAGCCCGCCGCGCGCGAAGGTCGTGTCGAACAGCGCGGCGAGTTCGTTCTCGGGATCCGACGTCGGGTGCAGCCGGTCGCCGTAGGTCGATTCGACCACCAGGTAGTCCGCATGCGCGGGCGGCCGCGGCGGCTGCATGATCGGATCGTGATACCGGCCGAGGTCGCCGGAGAACGCGAGCACCTTGTGATCCCAGTGCATCACGACGCTCGCCGCGCCCAGGATATGCCCGGCCGGCAGCAGACGGAACGCCAGGTCGCCGCCCAGCGCGGTGCATTCGTCGAACGCGACGGGCTTGAGCAGGCTCAGCGCGCGCTGCGCGTCGTCCAGCGTGTACAGCGGTTGCGCCGGACGATGCTTCGAATAACCGTGCCGGTTCGCGAAGTCGGCTTCCTCTTCCTGCAGCCGCGCGCTGTCGCGCAGCATGATGTCGCAGAGTTCGGCCGTGGCCGCCGTGCAGTAGACGGGCCCGCGAAATCCTTCGCGCACCAGGACCGGAAGATAGCCGGCGTGATCGATATGCGCGTGCGTGAGCACGACCGCGTCCAGCGTGTCGGGCGCGAGCGGCAGCGCTCGCCAGTTGCGCAGCCGCAGGTTCTTCGTACCCTGGAACAGGCCGCAATCGACCAGGACGCGCCGGCCGCCGTGCTCGACCCGATACTTCGAGCCGGTCACGGTTTCGGTCGCGCCGAGAAAAGTCAGTTTCATGGATCGCCTCGCGCGGAGTCGACGGAACGATAAGGCGATTACAGCGCGAACGCGCGCGCGACGGTTGACCGAAATCAGGAATTGCGGGATTCCGTGGCCGGCCGAGGTTTCCGGGCGGCGCGCGGTTTGATGACGGTCAGGCTTCGGTCCCGGCGGCGGGAGGATAGTGATCCGGTGCGCCGCCGATGCCGTTCGCGATCGTCGTCACGGCCGGGGCCATCACCCGCAGCTTCGCGCTGTCGTCGACGAGCGGCTTGTGCGCGCAGCGCAGCATGCCGGTCATGAGGTCGAATGCGACGAATCCGGCTGTTTCGCTATCGCTCGCCGGGGGCCGGATTCGGCTGCGCGACGAACGCGACGATGCCCGAAACCAGCGTCATGAGCGCGTACGTGACGACCCGCTCGTCGATCAGCATCGCATGCACGACGCCGAGCAGCGACGCGAGCGCGATGAACACGAAGAGCGTCGCAAGAACGCTTCGGTAGTGCTGTCGAGTCATGACGTTCTCCCGGAAAACGGCCACCGGCGGCACGGTTGCGCCGCAACCGCGGCTGCCGCGGCCATGCGCAACGCATGGCGTCATGATCGCGTGCCGGGCTCCGCCCCGGTTGATCTGTATCAACGGACAAATCCCGGCCTCGCGTGATCGAGGGGCAATCAAGTCATCTGACCAATCGTCTCGCGGAATCGCCTCAGCGACAGCAGGAACAGCACGCAGCCGATCGCGAACAGCGCCGCGAACTGCATCCAGACCGCATCGAGCCCGGCGCCCCGGTACAGGATCCGTTGCGCGAGCTCGACGAAATGGGTGGTCGGCGCGGCCAGCATGATGTCCTGCACGGCGAGCGGCATGCTCTCGCGCGGCGTCAGCCCGCCCGACAGCAGTTGCAGCGGCAGCAGCACGAGCACGAGCAGCATCCCGAACTGCGGCATGCTGCGCACGAGCGTCGCGAGATAGATCCCCATCGACGTCGTCGCGAACAGGTGCAACGCCATGCCGGCCACGAACAGCGGCACGGACCCGGGAATCGGCACGTGCAGCGCGCCGCCCACGACGAACGTCAGCGACGCGACGGCAGCGGCCGCGACGACGAGCCCCATCGACCAGACCTTCGCGAGCATGATCTCCGCGGCGGTCACCGGCATGACGAGCAGATGCTCGATCGTGCCGTGCTCGCGCTCGCGAATCAGCGCGGCGCCGGTGAGGATCATCGACAGCATCGTCACGTTGTTGATCAGCTCCATCAGCGCGCCGAACCAGACTTCGTCGAGATTCGGATTGAAACGCATCCGCATCGCGAGACCGACGGGCGGCAACGGCGTGCCGCGCTGGCGCCGCACGAATGCGTCGATCTCGCCCGACACGATCTGCTGGACGTAGCCGCCGCCGGTGAACGCCTGCGTCATGCGCGTCGCATCGACGTTGAGCTGGACCGTCGCATGGCGGCCGGCCAGCACGTCGCGCTGGAAATCCGGCGGAATGTCGAGCGAGAACGTGTAGTCGCCGTTGTCCAGGCCGCGATCGGCCGAGCCGGCGTCGACGATCGGGGGCGGCGCGAACTGCGGCGGAAAGAACGCCGCCGCGATGCGCGCCGACAGCGGCGACGCATCTTCGTCGACGATCGCGATCGGCACCTTGTGCAGCGTTTCCGGACGCGCGGTGGCGGCGACGTAGATCGACGCGCTGAACGTGTAGACGATGAGCGCGAGCAGGATCGGGTCGCGAGCGAGGCTCCAGAGTTCCTTGACGCCGAGCCGGAAGATGGCGAGCAGGCGCGACATGGTCAGCGCTCCTGCTTGCGGAGCAGGACGCCGGTCATGACCAGGATGACCGGCACGGCCGCAAGCATCGGCCAGAACTGGGACGACAGGTCGGCCGGGCCGAGCGCCTTGTTGTACACGCCGCGGCTGATCGCGAGCATGTAGGTGGCCGGATAGACCGTGCCGATCCACTTGCCGCTGCCCTCGAGCGACGACAGCGGCGTGAGCAGCCCCGAGAACTGCACGACGGGGATCAGCGTGCCGACGATCGTCATGAAGATCGCGGCGATCTGGCTGCGGGTAAACGTCGACGCGAACAGCCCGATGGCGGTGGCCACGACATTGAAGATCAGCACCGCGGCCGCCAGCGTCGCGAAACTTCCCTTGATCCGCACGCCGAACACGACGTCGGCCAGCACGACCATCAGCAGGAAATTCAGCATCGCCAGCATCACGTACGGCGCCTGCTTGCCGAGCAGGAATTCGGCCCGCGTGACGGGCGTCACGTACAGGTTGACGATCGACCCGAGCTCCCGTTCCCGCACGACGGCGAGCGCCGTCAGCATCGCGGGCAGCATCAGCAGCAGCATCGGCATGATCGCCGGAATCATCGCCGGCAGGCTCTTGACGTCGGGGTTGTAGCGATAGCGGATCGCGATGTCGACGGCCGGGACGAGCGACACGCCGAGGCGGCGCTTCGCCTGGTCGCGCAGCCAGTTTTCGTGCATGCCGGCCACGTAGCCGCGGATCGTCTCCGCACGCATCGGCATCGCGCCGTCGACCCACGCGCCGATTTCCACGGGCCGGCCGCGCGCGACGTCGCGCGCGAAACCGGGCGGGATCTCGATCGCGAGCGACAGCCGGCCGTTACGCATGCGGCGCTCGAGGTCGCGGTCGTCCGCGAGCGGCGCACGCGGCACGAAGTAGCGGGAACCGGCGAGGTTCTGCGCATAGTCCTGGCTCAGGATCGACTGATCGCGATCCAGTACCGCGAACGTCAGGTTGTCGACGTCGAGACTGATCCCGATGCTGATCACGCACATCAGCACGAGCGAACCGAACAGCGCCAGCGTCGCGCGCAGCGGGTCGCGTCGCAGTTCGAGCACTTCGCGCCACAGATAGCTGCCGGCGCGCGCCGGGCTGAACCATGCGGCGCCGCTGCCGGCGCCGGCCGCCGCGGGCGGCGCGGCGAGCCAGCCGGCGTCGGACGACGCATCGGCCGGCGTGCCGTCCGTGCCGTCCGCACGTTGTGCGTCGCTCAGGTAGCCGATGAACGCGTCCTCGAGCGTGGCGGCGCCGCGCAGGCGAACCAGTTCCGCGGGCGCGGCGCTCGCGAGCACGCGGCCCGCATGCATCAGCGAGATGCGGTCGCAACGGGCGGCCTCGTTCATGAAGTGCGTCGAGATGAAGATGGTCACGCGATCGTTGCGCGCGAGCTCGATCATCAGCCGCCAGAAGTCGTCCCGCGCGACGGGGTCCACGCCCGACGTCGGCTCGTCCAGGATCAGCAGCTCGGGCTTGTGCACCATCGCCACCGCGAGGGACAGCCGCTGCCGCATGCCGAGCGGCAGGCGCTCGGGCAGCGAGTCGAGTGCGTCGGCGAGCCCGAAGCGCGCGACCATTTCGGCCACCCGTGCGGGTACGTCCGGTTCCGCCACGCCGAACAGGCGCGCGTGCAGCACGAGGTTCTGCCGGACGGTCAGTTCGCCGTAGAGCGAGAATCCCTGCGACATGTAGCCGACGCGCCTGCGCGTGTCGATGTCGTTCGCGGCGACCGGCCGGCCGAACAGCGTCGCGGTGCCTTCGGAGGCGGGGAGCAGCCCCGTGAGCATCTTCATGGTCGTCGACTTGCCGCAGCCGTTGGAGCCGAGAAAGCCGAAGATCTCGCCGCGGCGAATCTGCAGGCTCACGTGGTCGACCGCGACGAAATCGCCGAACCGCATCGTCAGCGCATCGGCCTCGATCGCGTAGCCGGCGCCCGGATCGGGCTGGTACGGCTCGATCCGGACCGGCTGGTGTCCGTGCCGGCGATCCTCCGGGAGCAACGCGATGAACGCGGCTTCCAGCGTGTCGCAACCCGTGCGGGCGAGCAGTTCGCCGGGGCTGCCCGTCGCCAGCACGCGGCCGGCGTCCATCGCGATCAGCCGGTCGAAACGCCGGGCCTCGTCCATGTACGCGGTGGCGACCAGCACGCTCATCGCCGGGCGCGCGGCGCGAATGCGTCCGATCAGCTCCCAGAACTGCGCGCGCGAGAGCGGGTCGACGCCGGTCGTCGGTTCGTCCAGGATCAGCAGATCGGGATCGTGGATCAGCGCACAGCACAGGCCGAGCTTCTGCTTCATGCCGCCGGACAGTTTGCCGGCAGGGCGATCCAGGAACGGATGCAGGCCGGTGCTGTGCGTCAGCGCGTCGATCCGGCGGCGCCGCTCCGCCGCGTCGTGGCCGAACAGTCTCGCGAAGAACTGCAGGTTTTCCTCGACCGACAGCGTCGCGTACAGGTTCCGGCCGAGGCCTTGCGGCATGTAGGCGACGCGCCGGCATACGCGCGCGCGATGGCGGCGCGACGACAGATCGCCGTCGAGCGTCCATACACGCCCCTGCTGGATCGCACGCGCGCCGGCAACGAGCGCGAGCAGGCTCGACTTGCCGACACCGTCCGGCCCGATCAGCCCGATCATGCGGCCGGCCGGGATCTCGAGCGTCACGTCGGCGAGCGCGTATTTGTCGCCGTAGCGCAGCGACACGCCGGACAGCCGGGCGACCGTGCCCGGATCGGCCGGCGCCGGCAGGCCGTCGATCGAGCCGGCATCCGTATCGGCAGGCGTCGTCGATTTCATTGCGGCACCCGGATCGCGAGACGATCCGGCCAGCCTGCGTGCGGGTCGGTCTTCAGCCACGCGACGCCCGGCAACCCGGTCTTGACGAGTTTCAGGTGGCGCTGCAACAGATCGCGGTCGATGCGTGCCTTGACGCGAAACATCAGCTTCTGCCGCTCGGTGGCCGTCTCGACCGTCTTCGGCGTGAACTGCGCGGTGCTCGACACGTAGGACACGCGTGCCGGAATCACGTATTCCGGCGCCGCATCGAGCACGATCCGCACGTCGGCGCCGAGCGGCACCCGGCCCACGACCGCTTCGGGCAGGAAGAACGTCATGTACACGTCGGACAGGTCGACGACGTTGAGCACCTTGCCGCCTGCCGGCAGGACCTCGCCCGATTCGGCGATCCGATACTGGACGCGCCCGGCGCGCGGCGACGTCAGTTCGCTGTCCGCGATATCGGCCCGCACGCGCGCAACGGTCGCCTGCGCGGCCGTCACGGCCGAACGCGCCGCGACGAGCTGGGCCCGCGTGGCATCGATGGCGGCCTGCGCGGCTTCGACCTGGGCCCGCGCGGCATTCACGGTCGCCCGCAGGCTGCCGGCACGCGCGCGATCGTCGTCCAGTTCCTGCATCGACGACGCACCGTCGCGCGACAGCGTCTCGGACCGCGCGAGCCGCCGCGTGGCCGCATCCAGCTCGCTTTCCCGCTGCACGACGACGGCCGCGGCCGCGGCCTTGTCACTGCGGCGCTGCGCCACCTGCGCGTCGATGCTCGCCGCGGTGTTGACCGCCTGTTGTGCCCGGGCTTGCGCTTCGTCGAGCTGCGCCTGCAGGACGACGACGTCCATGCGTGCGAGCGGCTGGCCGGCCGTCACGAAATCGCCTTCGTCGACGAGCATGGCGGTGACGCGCCCGGGCAGCTTGGTCGCGACGTCGATTTCGGTCGCCTCGATGCGGCCGTTGCCGCTGACGAGGCCCGCATCCGCCTGTCCGTCGCGCCAGCGCGTCCAGCCGTAGTACGCGAGGCCGATCGCGAGCACGGCCGCACCGACACCGATCAGAAGAGGGCGCTGGATGATTTTCATGGTTGGGAAGCCGAGTCTGTCGAAAGGGGGGGCGGTGCCGCGCCAGTCCTGCCGGTGTCGATCGTCCCGCCGCCCAGCGCGCCGTACAGCGCGACGCGGCTCGACAGCAGCGCACGGCGGGTCATGACCAGTTGCTGCTCGGCGTTCATCAGGTCCCGCTGCGCATCGAGCACTTCGAGGAAGCGGGTGGCGCCGCTGTCGTAGCGCAGCTTCGCCAGGCGCGCCCGCTCGGCCTGCGAGGCCAACGTGGCACGCTCGATCGCGACCTGGTCTGCGAGCCAGTGGCGCGCGGCGAGCGCATCGGACACGTCGCGGAACGCACGCTGCAGCGTCTTCTCGTACTGGGCGAGCGCCTCGTCGCGTTGCGCGCGCGCGAGCGCGAGATTCGACCGGTTGCGGCCACCGTCGACGAGCGGCAGCGTGACGTTCGGAATCACCGACCACACGCCCGACCCGGACGACAGCAGCGCATGCAGTGCGCTGCTTCCCGAACCGATCGAGCTCGTCAACGCGATGCGCGGGAAGAAGGCAGCACGCGCCGCGCCGATGTTCGCGCGGGTTGCCTGCAGTTCGTGCTCCGCCGCGATCACGTCCGGACGCCGGGTCAGCAGCGACGACGGCAGCCCGGGGGCGAGCGAAGGCATCACCGCGCCGTCGTCGAGCGCGAGCGGCGTGTCGGCCGCATCCGGCGGCGCACCGACGAGCAGTGCCAGTGCATCGGCCGCCGCGGCGCGGGCCTGCTGCAACTGGACGCCGAGCGATTCCGCCTGCTGCAGCAGAATGTCCGATTGCGTGAGGTCGAGGCGCGAGATCGCGCCGGCCGCGTGACGCAGCCGGAAAATCCGCAGCGACTCGCGCCGCGTGTCGACCGTCGCGCGGGTCAGCGCGATGCGTTCGTCGATCTCGCACAGGGTCAGATAGGCGTCCGCCACCCCGGTGACGACGCTCAGTGTCACTGCCTGGCGGGCCGCGTCGCTCGCGAGGTAGCGCTGGAGCGCCGCGTCCTTCAGGCTGCGCACGCGGCCCCAGAAATCGAGCTCCCACTGCGTTTCGGCCAGCTGGACTTCGTAGACCTGGCCGATGACGGGCGCCGGCGAGAGCAAGCCGCCCGGCGTGCGAAACCGCGCATAGGCCGCGCCCGCGCCGATCGTCGGCCATTGATCGGCACGGCGGATGCCGTGGACCGCACGTGCCTGCTCGACGCGCGCGACCGCCGCGCGCAGATCCCGATTATTGGCGAGCGCCTGCCCGATCAGCGCGCGAAGGCGCGCGTCGACGAAATAGGCCTGCCACTCGGGCACTTGCGCCGCCGGTGTCGCGTCGGCGGACGGATCCGGAAAGGATGCGGGAATCGGTGCGGCGGGACGTGCGTCCGGTGGCGCGAGCGACACGCATCCCGACAGCAGCCCCATGCCCGCGGCCAGCGCAACGGCACGCAGGCGTCGCGCGACGGCAGGGTGAAAGCGAACGGGAGGCGCGGCAGCGCGCATGGAGGTGCCTCGTCGAATACGGGAATACTGGATGGCGCCGCCCCGGGTGCGTCGCCGCTTCGGACTCGTTTATATCCGACGATTACCGGGTTTCCCCTTGATCTGCGTCACTCGCGCGGGAATACGTTTCGAGCGGTCCCTCGCTTGACGCGCGTGCCGGAGCGTGCGCCGGGCGGTCGCGACGCGTCGTGACGGCAGGCCGGCCGCGGTATGCAGCACGGTCGGTGCCGGCGACAGTTTCGTCGGCGGCATGGTCTGGGCGCTGGCGGGCGGCGTGCCGTTGGAGGGTCGCGGACACGCCGCACGACGGGCCGGACGTCATGCAGGTGCAGGCGATGCAGCGTGTGCTGTACGGGCTCGAAGCCATCGTGCGCCTGCATTGCGCGCAGGAGGAGGCGCTGTTCCACGCGGTGGGAACGGAGGCGCGACAACGAAACGCGTCACGCGCGACGTGCGTTTACGAGAAGAAGCGGCGTTTTCGTGATCCGCGCAACGCGTGCGGCCACGCTGCCAACCACCCAGCCCGCCGCACCTCGCCGTCCATGGGTGCCCATGACGATCATGTCCGCATTCCAGTCGATGGCGTCGCGCGCGATGATGTGCGAAACGTCCGCGCCTTTTCGATCCGTTCGGATCAGTTCCGATTGCGCTTGTCCGGCCACGCCATCGAGCAGGGTCATGGCTTTTTGCAGCGCTTGATTGCCTTCGCCGATCAATGCCGCTTCCAGCGTCTCGACCGGGACGAAATCACCCAACGACACCGGGCGATCGAGGACGTATATCGCACGCAATTCGGTGGTGGGCCTCGCGAACGTCAATCCGGTTCGCAACGCGTGGAACGCAACCGGACTGCCGTCGACAGCAAACAGCATGCGCCGCGGCAGGTGTTCGGCAACCGGCGCAAACCCCTCGGGAACGATGAGCAGCGGGCAGCCGACGAGTTTGCCGAGCGGGCCGGAAACCGTTCCTTCGATCCATCCGAGCAAGCCATGATGCTGACGTGCGCCGACGATCAGGAGTTCGGCTTGCCACGCTTGCGCACTGTCGGCCAGCACATGCACGATATCTGCGCCATGCGTGGACAGGTCGATGACTTCCGTGTCGACGGCGATGTCGTCGCGCTGCATGGCGCTTTTGGCGCGCGACAGGGCGTCGGCGGCATCTGTCAGCAATTCGTCGCGCGCCGATTCGAGAAACGCCATCGATTTCGATCCGCGCGGGACGAGTGTGCGCGGATTGTCGGCAACGCTCACGATGTGGACCGATGCATTCGACGGCACGAAGCTTCTGGCATACGCGAGGGCGTGATCGGATGCGATCGAGCCGTCGATGGCGATCAGTACCCGTTGGGGAGCGAGAACTGCCTGGCGGGGTGAGGTGCGGGTGCTCATGAATGCCTCCCGATGGCAACCGGCGATCGTCCGTACGGCGATTTTTCGCCCGTCCGGCTTTTACCGGCTTGACCTTCGTCAAGCGCGTTCGTCATCGCGGTGCAACGGGGGAGGATGAGGAATCAGCCGGTGGCTGCCTGGAAACCGTGCCTGGGTCAGTGCGTTTGCTTCGCCGGATCGAAGTCTTCGGGAATGGAACACGCACGACATGACCGGCCGTCCATCGACCGATGCAACCGAACGAGGCTAGCTGGCTTCGTGATCCGGGATGGCATGGACGATCATCGAGAACAGTCTTTCCAGATCCTCTTCCGGTTTCTCGCCGTCGAACGGGTCGCGATTCGCTGCAAAGGCGGCATCGATCTCGGCCCAGTCATCCGTCGTCAACAGACGTTTGGCGGCCGGCAAGATCAGTGTTTCTTCCAGGCACCGATGGTCCGCATGGAACTCCGCATAATCGTCCATCAGCGCGCCCAGCGTGTGAAGTGCGGAGGCCCCCTTCAACTCATACCGGGTCAGCGCATGCTCGAGATTTCTCAACTTCATGTCGCCTTGATCGTGCTGAGCCTCGAGTTCATCAAGGACGCTGTCGAACTCGCTGGTTCGCTCCCGCAATGGCCTGAACAGGTAGCGATCCTCTTTGGGATGATGTATCTGCTGCGGGTATTCCCGAATATAGTAAAGCATCGCCCGAAACACGATGAGGCCCGGAACGGGGGCACCGGCAACAAGCAGATGGACGAAGCGTCGCATGCCGTCGATAACGACGGACAACTGCACGTGTTCCTGGAGGATGACGGCTACTGCGCTACGCGGCCCGAGCAACGGCATTTCAAACTCCACGGCGGGAACGGAACAACCCGCGGCTTGCGGCTTGCGGCTCGCTGCGACTGCAAGCACGCAACCCGGTTTCGATACCTCCATATTGGTCATGCACGGTTCGCCGTCAAAGCGCGCGAACGCCGCGGCGTTGATGAGGATCAACGGACAGCGCTGTGTGTTCGTCCGGCGGCCGCTTCGAGCGACGAAACGCTGGCCGGCCGCTGGTCCGATGTTTGCCGCCGTCCTTGCAGCCACGAGGCCGCAACGCGCCCGTTACAGCGCGCCATGTTTCCCGCTTCACCCGATATCGTCGGCCTGACCCCGATGCCGGCCTGAACGCGTCGGCCATGGGAGGATGCGCGGAAGAATGTTCTTCGTATGGATCAGACGGTGCGCCAGCGCGCCGAGGACGTGCAGGCCGACCAGCGCGGCGGGCCCGTATGCCGTCAGCGCATGCAGTTCTCCCAGCCAGTGTTGGCGGGCATTTCGCATACGTCGACGGGCTGAACGGAACGGGGTTCGGCGTGCGTGTCACGTGACCGGTGTCGGTCTGACTCCCTGGCATCGGCGACATGACGGTCAACGCAGGTGCGCGCATACGCGGTGCCGGGCCGGCCCGTGTCTTTCAGGCCGAATGCAGCCGCGAGGCGAAGCTGGCATTGCCTTCAGCTTGAGCGGAGCCTGCTGTCGCTCCGGCAGGCCGGGGCGGCGCATCCGAGGTACGCGGTTCGACCCGCGCGGAACACCCGGCAAGGGCCGGCCCGCGCGATGCGCGCCGGGTCGGCAGCGTCCGCTCAGTTCTGCGTGAGCGGATTCAGCGTCGTGCACAGGAAACCCGTGCAGTTTCCGGCCTTGAAATAGAAAGGCGCCTGCTGCATCGCCGCCGGCGGCGGCGCGCTGAACGCCAGTTCACCGAGATACGCATTGCCCTGCGCGCCGTAATCGTTCGCCTGCTGCACGAAGTTCGCGCCGGTCGACTGAGTCGCGGCCGACTGGTACGTGAAGGTCGACGACTGCATCTGGTCCTTCACGTAGATCCACGACATCGTGCTGCCGAACACTTGCCCGCCCTTCGCGCGATAGCCCTTCGCACCTTCGCTGTTGGACTGCGCGATGAAGTCGTTGATGCTCGCCGCCGGGGTCAGCGCATCGTACGTATAGGTCGCGTTCGACGCGTTGTTCTTCATGTAGACGTTCGCCTGCACCGATCCGACGACCATCGCGCTGAAGAACCAGTAGCCCGACTGGCCCTGCGCATTTGCCTGCGTGAGGAATGCGTTCGGATCGGCCGGCAGGCCCGTCGTCGTGTACGTGTAGGTCGCCGACGAACCGCCGTCCTTGCGATAGAGATAACCGTAACCGTACGGTCCTTCGTAGCGATAGCCGTTCGCGCCCTGGCCGTTGGCCTGGCCGAGGAAGCCTGCCCAGTCGGCCGGCGGCGATTGCAGTTGATACGTGTAGGTCTGGGCGGTGCCGTCGTTCACGAAGATCGAGCGCGTGCCGCCGCTGGCCGCGTCATAGTAGTAGTCGCCGAGATAGCGGTAGCCCTTCGCGCCCTCGCTGTTGAGGAGCGTCAGGAAGCCCGGGCCGTCGGCCGCGGGCGTCTGCGCATCGTAGCGCCACGTCAGCGTGCTGCCGCCCGAGCCACCGGTCCCTCCGCTGCCGCTACCGCCGGCGCCACCGCTGCCGCCGTTGTCGCTCGTCCCGCCGCCGGATGCGGCGGGCGAGGCATTGTCGTCGCCGCCGCCGCAAGCGGTCAGCGCCAGACAGGTCAGTGCAATCAATGTAGCGGCTTTCATCAGGATCACCTCGAAACGAAAAGGACGAACGGAGCCGGTACGCGCGGACAAGTCATGTACCGGAAATCGGCCGGTGGCAAGCACCACCGGGCCGGGGACGTCAGTTGACCTGCAACTGGCCGCCGCGGCCGAGGCCGCCCTTGACGTCTTGCGCCTTGTAGCTGCGCAGCGCGACGACCATCTTGTTCCACGCGTCGATGAACGCGACGACCGTCGCCTTGCCTTCCGGCGTCGTCGAGAAACCGGCCAGGCCGCCGCCCACGCCGCCGCCGAGGCCGCCCAGCGCCGCGCCGTAGTTGGTCGCCGTCGAGCTGCCTTCGGCCGCCGCGATCTGCACGGCCGAGCGCACGTCGAACAGCGTCAGCGTCACGACCGACGCCTTCGTCTGCAGATGGCCGGCCACCGCCGCGACCGCGCCGTTGCCGATCAGCCCGCCGATCATGCTGCCGATGCCGCCGATCGGCGAATCGTTGATCACGATCTGCGGTTCCATGTAGTAGTCGGCCGCGACGCGCTGGCCTCTCTGCTGCTTCGAGCCCGCGCGGTATTCGCCCGAGTTGCGCTGCAACTGCGTGATGCGCGACAGGCGCGCGTCGGTCTTCTGGTTGCCGAGCGACGTGATCACGAAGCAGTTCGACTGCTGCACGGCCAGCCGCAGCAGCGGATCGATGCTCGTCACCTTGGTCGCACTGCCGAACGGGCCCCACCAGTCGGCGTTGCGGCCGTCGTCGACGGCGATCGTGCCGAGCGGCGACGCACAGCGCTGCAGTTGCGAATCGGCACCGGCGCTCGTGCCGCCCGCGGCGGCACCGGTCACGCCGGCGTTCTGGCCGCCGGGCGTCACCATGCCGCCGCAGCCGGCGACGGACGCGCAAAGCGCTGAAACCAGCGCATCTCGAGTGAGACGTTGGGAAAGGTTGGTCTTCATGTCGTTATCGATCGATAGAGTCGTTGTTCGGCTTATGTGTTCGTGCGAACGTCGATAAGCCCCCCGGCGTGGCGCGCGATGGTGGTCTCCCCGCGGCGGCCCCCGTTGCTTTCGGCCCGGTCAGTAGTACCAGTACGTCTGCTGCCAGACGCCGTAGTACGGATAGCCCGAGTACCAGTAGCCGTAATAGACGTCACGCCATTGCGTGCGCCATTTCCAGTCGTCCTCGTCTTCCTGCTTCGCCTTGCGGGCGAGTTCGAGCAGCTTTTTCGATTCCTTGTCGCCGCGGCCCGCCGCGATCGACAGCCACTTGTCCGCTTCGCGCGAATCCGAGCCCATCTCCTCGAGGCCGAACAGGTAGAAACTTCCGAGCGCCTTCTGCGCGTTCAGGTCGCCGCGCTCGGCGGCGTCGCGCATCCACTTGAGTGCCTGATAGCTGTCCTGGCGCACGCCGTCGCCGCGGAAATAACGCAGGCCGAGGTCGTAGGCGGCCTTCGGCTGGGTCTTCGCGGCCTGCTTCAGCGACACGATGCGCGGATCTTCGTGGTCGTCCGAATCGCGCCTTTTTTGATAGGAGACCTGATCTTTAGGGCGATCGGAACAACCCGTGTCATCGCAGATCCGGACCGTTTTGCTGGTAATGGACGGATCCTGCGCGCACGCGGCCAGCAGCAACAGCAGCCCCCGCGCCAGTAAACGGCGAACCATTTTTGCTTTCCCCACGTGTCGTTTGCGCCGTACTGCTTCGCGCTATCCCACCCCGCGAGCGCGCACTCGGCGTGGTGCACGGCGAGGCGAATGCAATTCGTCAACGTCGGCACACAGCCAAGTCTCTCTCAGGCTCTCTTTTCGGCATTGCCACATCAATGCAACAGCAGAAAATATCGATCCTTATTTTCTCGGTTCAAATGATACATATCGGTCTATCCAATAGTCAAGGCAACTTGCAATTCAGTTTGCCGGATGAGGGGAGGTGTGTCGGTTCCTTTTTCAGGCGAGCCGGAAGGGCAGGCGTAAGTGGACGGGACAATGTTAGAATAATCGGTCTACACGGTATGAAGCCTCGAGGAGGAGGACCCGGTCGTGAGAGCCAACAAACGCCAGCAGGTGGTAGACAAAGCGACCGAACTGTTCTCCAGGCACGGTTTCCATCCTGTCGGTGTCGACTGGATCATCGACGATTCCGGCGTTGCCCGAATGACGCTCTATCGGCATTTTCCGAGCAAGGACGAACTCATCCGCGAAGTGCTGGTTCAGCGTTACGACCTGATCGTCGGCAGCATCGACGCGCAACTGCAGCACGTGCGCGACCCGGTCGAGCGCGTCAAGACGATCTTCGACTGGTATGAGGCCTGGTTCAATACGCCGGAATTTGCCGGCTGCCTGTTCGAGCGCGCGTTGGCCGAATTCGGGACCGCTTATGCGCCGATCTCCGACGTCGCGATCCGCTACCGCCGCACAATGGTCGAATGGATCGCCGAACTGCTCGAGCCGCTCGTGGTGCCCGAAACGGCAAAACGGCTGGCCGGCGTCTACATGATGCTGCTCGACGGTGCGACGGTCGACGCGCGGGCGTTCAACGATTCCGCGTCTGCCGGGCGCGCATGGCAAGCGGCGAAGTCCCTTCTCGAACAGGAAATGTGCGCCACCAACCGGTCCGCGACAGATGCGGACGGCGCAACGCAGCCTGCCTAGCACGCTGACCACGGTTCGCCGACAGTGGCGAATGGATCCGCCAAGCGGGCAACCTGCACGGCGCGAGCACGCGAACAGCGCCGGTTCGCGACGTCGTGCATCGCGCGAGCGCCACCTCCCGGTTCGTCTTTGCATCCGACACCCCGCGCGTCCTGGATCGATGCGCTGCGCCCGCCCGCCTTCGGTTCGTGGTGACGATCGGTCAGGTAATTTGGTGCGCCGGCGCGCGCCGCGAATGGGCAACCGCTGCGGCCGGCGCCGGCTCATGCACCGAAATGAGGAATGCAGTTCGCCGACATTTCCGTCAAGTGCCGCTGCGACAGGCCTTGCACGGCAATGGCCCGGTTTTTGCTGGAGTTGCCGAGGCCGCGCAACGTTGCGCGCTGCCCGACGACATACCAGACAAGGAAGATTCACCGTGAGCCCGACGATCCGACCGTTCCCCCGACGCACCTGGCTGGCTGCGCTGATTGCAGCACCCGTGATGGCGCTGTTCGCTGCTGCACCGGCGCATGCCGACGCGCTCGATACCATCGCGAAAAACGGCGCGCTGCGCGTCGCGGTGCCTGAAGACTATCCGCCGTTCGGCTCGGTCGGTACGGACATGCAGCCGCAGGGCTATGACATCGACATGGCCGAACTGCTCGCCAAATCGCTCGGCGTGAAGCTGAAGCTGGTGCCGGTGAACAGTGCGAACCGGATTCCGTACCTGACGACCAACAAGGTCGACATGGTGATCTCGTCGCTCGGCAAGACGCCGGAGCGCGAGAAGGTCATCGACTTCTCGACCGCGTACGCACCGTATTTCCAGGGCGTGTTCGGGCCGCCCGACGTGAAGGTGGGCGCGCCCGCCGACCTGACCGGCAAGACCGTCGGCGCCACGCGCGGCGCGCTCGAGGAGATCGCGCTGTCGCAGCTGGCGCCGAACGCGACGATCAAGCGCTTCGAGGACAACAACGCGACGATCCAGGCATTCCTGTCGGGACAAGTGCAGCTGATCGCCGCCGGCAACATCGTCGCGGCGGCGATTCTCGCGAAGAATCCGCCGCGCCGGCCCGAGGTCAAGTTCGTGATCAAGAATTCGCCGTGCTTCGTCGGCGTCAACAAGAACGAACCGCGCCTGCTCGCGAAGATCGACGACACGATCGCGCATGCGAAGCAGGACGGCACGCTGGGCGCAATGTCGAGGAAGTGGCTCGGCCAGCCGTTGCCGGCCGGACTGTGACGGATCGCCGTGTCGCCTGATACGCAGCCGCGGCCGGCCTGCCCGGCGCGGCGCGTGTCGTTGCCCGAACCCGAATCTACCCCCTTCCCATGAGCTACCAGCTTCAATTCGGCGAGCTCGCCGATTACGCCGGCGTGTTCGCGAGCGGCGCGGCGATCACGCTCGCGCTGACCTCGGTCGCGACCGTACTCGGCGTGGCGCTCGGCGTGCTCGGCGCGGCCGCGTACAGCGCCGACGCACGCGCGGCCGTGCGGCTGCGCCCGCTGATCGGCGCGTACGTCGAGGCGATCCGCAATACGCCATTCGTCGTCCAGCTGTTCTTCCTCTTTTTCGGCTTGCCGGCACTCGGCGTGCACATCGGCGAATACACGGCCGCGATTCTCGCGATGACGCTCAATCTCGGCGCGTACTCGGTCGAGATCGTGCGCGCGGGCGTCGCTGCCGTGCCGAAAGGGCATCTGGAAGCGGCATCCGCGCTGGCGATGTCGCGCGCGCAGATGCTGCGCCACGTCGTGCTGCCGCAGGCGCTCGCCAAGGTGTTTCCGGCGCTCTCGAGCCAGATCGTGATCACGATGCTCGGGTCGGCGGTCGTGTCGCAGATCTCGGTGGCCGACCTGACCTATGCGGCGGGCTACATTCAGTCGCGCAACTTCCGCGCATTCGAGACGTATTTCGTCATCACGCTCGCGTATCTGGCGATGGCGCTGCTGCTGCGTGCGACGCTCGGCTCGATGGGGCGCCGCCTGTTCTCCCGTCGCGTGCGAGGTGCGCGATGACCGATTTCACGTTCGGGCAGATTCTCGCGAACCTGCTGCTGGCCGCGCGCTGGACGATCGTGCTGTCGATCGTGTCGTTCCTGTCCGGCGGCCTCGTCGGCCTCGGGCTGCTCGTGATGCGCGTATCGAATTCGACGCTGCTGCGCGGCTGCGCGAAGCTCTATATCGAGGTATTCCAGGGCACCCCGTTGCTGATGCAGCTGTTCATCGTGTTCTTCGGCCTGCCGCTCGTCGGTCTCGACGTTCCTCCGTGGGTCGCGGCCACGGCCGGGCTCACGTTCTTCACCAGCGCGTATCTCGCCGAAATCTGGCGCGGCTGCGTCGAGGCGGTGCCGAAAGGGCAGTGGGAGGCGTCCTCGAGCCTCGCGATGAGCTACGTCGAGCAGTTGCGTCATGTGATCCTGCCGCAGGCCGCGCGCATCGCGATCGCGCCGACCGTCGGCTTCGGCGTGCAGGCCGTGAAGGATACGGCGCTGGTGTCGATCATCGGGTTCACCGAGCTGACGAAGGTCGGCATCGCGATCTCGAACGCGACGTTCCGGCCGTTCGTCGTGTACGGGCTCGTCGCGCTGATCTATTTCGTACTGTGTTATCCGCTTACCCGTTACGCGCGCACGTTGCAAAGGAGATGGCATGCCGCTCGTTGAAACCCGTGGTCTCGAAAAGAACTTCGGCACCCATCATGTGCTCAAGGGCATCGATTTCTCCGTCGAGCGCGGGCAGGTCGTATCGATCATCGGCCGCAGCGGCTCGGGCAAGAGCACGCTGCTGCGCACGCTCAACGGGCTCGAGAGCATCGACGCGGGCACCATCTCGATCGACGGCGAACGTGTCGATGCACGGCACGCCGACCTGCGTGCGCTGCGGCTCAAGGTCGGGATGGTGTTCCAGCAATACAACCTGTTTCCGCACCTGAGCGCCGGGCAAAACGTGATGCTCGCGCAGTCGGTCGTGAAGAAGGCGCACCGCCAGCAGGCGCGCGCGATCGCGGAGCTGATGCTCGAGCGCGTCGGCCTCGGCGACAAGTTCGACGCCTTTCCGGAACAGCTGTCGGGCGGCCAGCAGCAGCGCGTCGCGATCGCCCGCGCGCTCGCGATGAAGCCGAGCGTGCTGCTGTGCGACGAAATCACGTCCGCGCTCGATCCCGAGCTCGTCGGCGAGGTGCTGGGCGTCGTCGAGCAGCTCGCGCGCGAGGACATGACGCTGATCATGGTCACGCACGAGATGAACTTCGCGCGTGCGGTGAGCGACCGGATCGTGTTCATGCATCAGGGCAGGGTGTGGGAGAGCGGCACGGCGGAAGACATCTTCGAGCGGCCGCAGACGGTGGAGTTGACACGGTTTCTGGGCAGCGTCCGCCACACCGAAGCCGTTGCGCGCTGATCCGCGCCGCCTGCGGAGTGCTGACATCGTCGCCCGGATCGTCGACAATCCCCGGCGTATGCACCGTGCCCGCGCGTGCCAAGCCGCCCGAGAGAGTCTTCCATGTCCGGAATAGCCATCAGGTCCGCCAACGTCGACGATGCGCAGGCGATCGCCGATTTTCACGTCAAGGTCTGGCGGCATACCTATCGCGCGCTCGCACCGGCGCAAGCGCATGCCGTCCTCGACGAGCACTATCGCGGCAGGAAATGGCGGGAAAAGCTCGCATCGCGCGACGGTGACCAACGGGTGCTCGTGGCGGAAACCGACGGCAGGATCGTCGGAATCGGGGCGGCCGGCGCGCCGTCGGAGCCGATCTTCGGCGACCGTGGCGAGATCAAGTTCCTGTATGTCGACCCCGCATTCAAGCGTCGCGGCATCGGTCACGCGCTGCTCGCGCAACTCGCTACGCATCTGAACCACATGCGGTATCGGGGCGCGGCGTTGAGTGTCGTCAAGGGCAACGACGCCGCGATCGCCTTTTACGCGTCGCTGAACGGCCGCTTGGCAGGCGAGTATGTCGATGCCGGGCCGGTCTGGCGATCGCACAACATCGTGATGGTGTGGGACGACCTGGCGAGTCTCGTTACCTGAGCCCGCCACCTGCCGCGCGCACGCGCGTCACGCCAGGCGGGCGCGCAGCCACGTCGTGAACGCGGTCACGAGCGGCGAATCGGCCAGTTCGTGACGCGTGACCAGATAGTAGGCGTGACGAGACGGCACCGTCGCGCTGAACGGCCGCACGAGCGTGCCGTCGATCAGGTCGTCGCGCACGGAGAGGCTGTCGCCGAGCGCGACGCCTTGCCCGTGCACCGCGGCTTCGACGCCGATGTGCGCATTGCCGATTTCCAGGATGCGGATGCCCGGCAGCTTGTCCGCGTTCGCTTCCGCCAGCCAGCGCATCCACGAACCCGCGTGCTCGCAGAACAGCGTGCGTCCCGCGAGATCCTGCACCTTGCGGATGGCGTCGGGCCCGTTCATCAACGCCGGGCTCACGACCGGGAACAGCGCCGGATGCGCGAGCAGCTCGACGCGCCGGTTCCGCCAGTTGCCTTCCCCGTACCGAATGCATACGTCGACGTCGGTCGAGTAGGTCTCGCGATCGTCGTTCGACGGAATCACCTTCAGGTGGATCCCCGGATAGCGCTCGAGGAAATCGCCGATGTGCCGGGCAAGCCAGCGCGACGTCAGCGACAGCGGCGTCGACACGACGAGATCGCCGGCGGCCGCCGGCGAATCGAGCCTGACGGTGGCGTTCGCGATCATGTCGAACGCGGCGCCGACCGGCTCCAGCAAGGCCTCGCCTTCGGGCGTGAGCTTCACGCGGGCCTTTGATCTGATGAATAGCGCGACGCCGAGCGTGCTCTCGAGAATCCGGATCTGGTGGCTGACCGCGCTCGCGGTCACGTGCAGTTCGTCGGCGGCAGCCGACACGCTGCCGCGCCGGGCGGCGGCCTCGAACGCGCGAAGCGGGTTCAGCGGGGGTAGGCGATTGCGCATCGGCGGTCGCGTCCGAGGCGACGGTGCTGAGAAAAATTGCATTTAAGCGGATTCAATTTCTCGCTACAACAAAAAAAATTGAATGCCTACAGTGGGGACAATCCAACCGAGTCGAGGTCGACCGCAATGAGCCTTACCGAACCGATCGAGCGCCTGTGGGGCGGCCGCTTCCAGTCGAAACCGTCCGACGCGCTGCTGAACCTGTCGCGCTCCGATCCGAGTTTCTTCCGCCTCGTGCCGTACGATCTCGCGGGCTCCCGCGCCCATGCACGCGAGTTGAATCGCGCCGGCATCGTGAATGACGACGAACTCGCGCAGTTGCTGACCGCCATGGACGGCATCGCGCGCGACTACGCGGCCGGTGCGATCGCGCCGTCGCTCGCCGACGAGGACGTGCACACCTTCCTCGAGCGCGTGCTCACGCAGCGGCTGCCCGCGCTGGGCGGCAAGCTGCGCGCCGGGCGCTCGCGCAACGACCAGGCGGCGAACGACCTGCGCCTGTACCTGCGTGACAAGGCACGCCAGGTCGTGCGCGGCGTGCTCGACCTGCAGGATGCGCTGGTCGGCCAGGCGAGCCGGCACGTCGACACGGTGACCGCCGGATTCACCCACCTGCAGCCCGCGCAGCCGATCGTGTTCGGTCATCAGCTGCTTGCGCACGCGCAGTCGCTGTATCGCGACGCCGACCGCCTGGTCGACTGGGACCGCCGCACCGCGCGTTCGCCGCTCGGCGCGGCCGCGCTCGCGGGCTCGGCGATCTGCGTGCGGCCCGAGCTGTCCGCGCGGGAGCTCGGCTACGACGCGCCGTGCGAGAACTCGATCGACGCGGTGGCCGCGCGCGATCACGTCGCCGAATTCGTGTTCGTCACGAGCATGCTGGCCGTGAACCTGTCCCGCCTGTCGGAAGAAGTGATCCTGTGGACGTCGCGGCAATTCCGCTGGGTGGAACTCGATGACGGCTACGCGACGGGCAGCTCGATCATGCCGCAGAAGAAGAACCCGGACATCGCGGAACTCACGCGCGGCAAGGCAGGACGCCTGATCGGCAACCTGACGGGCCTGCTCGCGACGTTGAAGTCGTTGCCGCTCGCATACAACCGCGATCTCGCGGAGGACAAGATCGCGGCGTTCGATTCGATCGACACGCTCGAACTCGTGCTGCCCGCGATGGCGGGAATGATCCGCACGATGCGCGTGAACGTCGACGAGATGCGTCGCCAGGCGCCGCTCGGCTTCACGCTCGCAACCGAGGTCGCGGACTGGCTGGCGCTGACGGGTGTGCCGTTCAGCGAAGCACACGAGATCACCGGCACGCTCGTGCGCGCGTGCGAGCGCGACGGCGTCGAGCTGGCCGACGCGAGCGCGGAACAGCTGCAGGCCGTCGACACGCGCCTCGCACCCGAGGTGCGCGCGCATCTGACGCTGGACGCGGCCGTCGCGGCCCGCGGCGGTGCGGGCGGCACGTCGCCCGCGCGCGTGCGCGAGCAGATCGGCCGCCTGAACGACGCGATCGAGCGCCAGGCCGCGTGGGCCGCCGCCTACCGGGGGCCGTCATGCTGAGCGCATCCGATTCGAGCCGCCTCGACGGCGCACCGGAGCCGGCCGCGCGCGCGGCGGACGGCACCGCCGGGCTCGTTCGCGTGCGGCGGCGCTACTGGGGCCGCTATGTCGCGTCGATCGCGATCATTGCCGCGCTTGCCTATGTGGCGGTCGCGTTCGCGCGCGGACAGATCGAATGGCGCGTCGTCGGCCAATTCCTGACCGCGCGCTCGATCCTGACGGGGCTCGCCAACACGATCGTGATGACCGTCCTCGCGATGACGCTCGGCGTCGTGCTCGGTGTCGTCACCGCGGTGATGCGGCTGTCGTCGAACCCGGTGCTCAATGCGATCGCGCAGGGTTACATCTGGCTGTTCCGCGGCACGCCGGTGATCCTGCAACTGCTGCTGTGGTTCAACCTCGCACTGGTGTTTCCGACGCTCGGCATCCCGGGTATCGCCGAATACCGGACCGTCGACGTGATGACGCCGTTCCTCGCGGCGGTGCTCGGGCTCGGCATCAACCAGGGGGCCTATACGTCGGAAGTCGTGCGGGCAGGGCTGCTGTCAGTCGACACGGGCCAGTACGAGGCCGCGAAATCGATCGGCATGGCGCGCCTGCAGGCGCTGCGCCGGATCATCCTGCCGCAGGCGATGCGCGTGATCGTGCCGCCGATCGGCAACGAGCTGATCGGCATGGTCAAGCTGACGTCGCTGGCGAGCGTCGTGCAGTACGCGGAGATGCTGCACAACGCGCAGAACATCTATTACGCGAACGCCCGCGTGATCGAGCTGCTGATCGTCGCGGGCATCTGGTATCTCGCGGTCGTCACCGTGCTGTCGCTCGCGCAGGCGCGCGTCGAACGGCGTTTCGCGCGCGGCGCGGGCAGGGCGGCGGGCCGCAAATGAACGACACGACCCTCAACCTTCGGGAGAACGCCATGACGAACGCGGTCGTTCGCGCCGTCGACGTACGCAAGTCGTACGGTGATTTCCAGGCACTGCACGGCATCACGCTCGACGTCGCGCCCGGCGAAGTCCTGTGCATCATCGGGCCGTCGGGCTCGGGCAAGAGCACGTTCCTGCGCTGCATCAACCAGCTCGAGACGATCAGCGCCGGCGCGCTGTGGGTCAACGGCGAACTGGCCGGCTACCGCCGCGCCGGCGACCGGCTCCACGAGCTGTCGGAGCGACAGGTCGCACGCCAGCGGCTGGCGACGAGCATGGTGTTCCAGCGCTTCAACCTGTTTCCGCACAAGACCGCGCTCGAGAACGTGATCGAAGGCCCCGTGCAGGTGCTCAAGCGCCGCCGCGCGCAAGCCGAGGAGGAAGCGCGCGCGCTGCTCGCGCGCGTCGGGCTCGCGCACAAGTGCGACGCGTTTCCGATCGAGCTGTCGGGCGGCCAGCAGCAGCGCGTCGCGATCGCCCGGGCGCTCGCGATGCATCCGCAGCTGATCCTGTTCGACGAACCGACATCGGCGCTCGACCCCGAACTCGTCGGTGAAGTGCTGGCCGTGATGCGCGATCTCGCGAAGAGCGGGATGACGATGATCGTCGTCACGCACGAGCTCGGGTTCGCGCGCGAGGTGGCCGACCGCGTCGTGTTCATGGACGGCGGCCGGATCGTCGAGAGCGGACCGCCCGACCAGGTGCTGTCCGCGCCGACGCACGCGCGTACGCGCGAGTTCATCTCCGCCGTGATTGCATGAACGGGCCGGTCGCGCCGCACCGCCGCGACCGATCGATCGAGCCGCCGACAAGCGCGGCGTAGTCCTCCATTACTCCATCAAGACAAGGCGACACCCATGAAAGCATCCGTCCTGACCCGCACGCTGGCCGCTGTCGCATTCGGCGCACTCGCGCTTCACGCACCGTTCGCCGCCGCGCAATCCGCGAGCGCGAAACGCACGCTGAACGTCGCGATCGTGCCGAACTACCCGCCGTTCGAATACAAGGATCCGGCGACCGACAAGCTGGCGGGCTTCGACGTCGATCTCGGCGAGGCGCTCGCCGCGAAGATGGGCGCGAAACTGAACTGGGTCGAAACGAGCTTCGACCAAATGATGAGCGCGGTCGCGACGCAACGCGTCGACATGATCCTGTCCGGCATGACCGACCTGCCGACGCGCCGCGATGCGGTGACGTTCGTCGACTACATCGAGACGGGCCCGCAGTTCTATACGCTGAAGACACGCGCCGGCGAGTTCGCGCAGATGGGCGCGCTGTGCGGCAAGCGCGTCGGCTCGAGCCGGCGCACGTCGTTCCCCGACAACACCACCGCGTGGAGCGCGGAGAACTGCGTGAAGGCCGGCAAGCCGGCGATCGTCGTCGTCGGCACCGACGGCTCGTCGGACGCGCGGATGCAGTTGCGCCAGAACCGCATCGACGCGGCCGTGCAGGGCGGCGAGACGCTGCCGTACCAGAACGGCCTCGAGCAGAACGCGTATGCGCCGGTCGGCAAGCCGTTCCTGTCGCAATACACGGGCATCGGCGTCGCGAAGAGCAATACCGCGCTGAGCAGTGCGCTGACGACGGCGCTCAACCAGCTGATCGCGGACGGCTCGTACCAGAAGCTGCTCGCGAAGTGGGGACTCCAGGAGCACGCGGTGGCGAAGGCGATGATCAACGGCACCCGCTGAGCGAACGATGACGGACCTGGCTCCCCGCTGGCCGGACGCGAAGCGCGCGTGCGTCGCGCTCGCGTTCGATCTCGACGGTCCGACCGGCGACGCGATGCTGAACGGGTCGATCTGGCGCAATCCCGCGTATTTCACGCTCGGCAGCTACGGGCCGTGGCGCGCGCTGGGGCGGCTGCTCGACATGCTCGCGTCGTTCGGCCTGCCCGCGACGTTCTTCGTGCCCGCGTGGGTCGCGCGGACCTGGCCCGCGCCATGCGCGGCAATCGTCGAGCGCGGCCACGAGATCGGATATCACGGTTACCGGCACGAGGCGTTCTGGACGCTCGCGCCCGAGCGGCAGCGCGAGATCATGGCGCAGTCGGCCGACGTCTTCCACCGCACGCTCGGGGTGCGTCCAGTCGGGTTCCGCACGCCGTCCGGCGACTGGAGCGAGGCGACCGTGGCGGTGCTGCGCGAAGCTGGCGTGCGCTATTCGAGCTCGATGCGTGGCGACGACCGTCCCTACCTGCTGCCCGGTGCGGACGGCGAGCCGCCGCTCGTCGAGATTCCCGGCCGTTGGGAGACCGACGATTACGCGTCGCTTGCGTATCACCGCAACCCCGACTATCCGGCCGGGCTCGACCGGATCGCCGGCTACGGTGCGACGCTCGACAACTGGATGCGCGAATTCGACGGCGTATACCGCGAAGGGCTGTGCCTGACGACGCTGCTTCATCCGAAAGTCTGCGGCAAGCCGGGGCGCATCGCGCTGCTGGAGGCCTGGCTCGGCCACATGTGCGCGCAGGAGGGCGTGTGGTTTGCGCGCTGCCGCGACGTGGCCGACTGGTGGCTTGCACAACATGCGCAACCCGCGCAACCCACTCACCGGAGCGGCATGTGAAGACACCGCCTTCCTGGCCCGGCGGCGCGCGATGCGCGGTCGCGATCACGGTCGACTTCAACGACATTCATGGCATCCAGACACGCGAGCCGCGCATCGTCGGCCGTGAAAAATCGCTGTCGGCATGGCGCTACGGCGCGACCCGCGGCGTCGACCGGCTGCTCGCGGCGTTCGACGAATTCAGCGTGCCGACGAGCTGGTTCGTGCCGGGCCGTGTCGCGCAGACGCATGGCGACGCCGTGCGTTCGATCGCGGCCAGCGGGCACGAGCTCGGCGTGAGCGGTTTTCGCTGCGAGGATTTCGACGCACTGCCGCTGGCCGCGCAGATCGATGCGTGCCGCGCCGGGCGGGCGGCGCTCGCGGACGCCACCGGGTGCGGCGTGGAAGGCTTTCGCTCGTTCACGGGCAACTGGGCCGAAGGCTTTGCGGACTTTCTCGTGGCGGAAGGCTTCACGTGGTCGTCGTCGTGGCGCGGCGACGACTTGCCGTACCTGCATCCGCGCGGCGACGGGGGCACGGACGACGCGCGGCTCGTCGAGCTGCCGCTGCACTACGAACTCGAGGACGAGCCGTACTTCGAGTTCAACCTGTCGCCGCCGGTGCCGGCCGGTCAGCCGCGTATCGCCGCATACCGAGAGGTGCTCGACAACTGGCGGCACGACGTCGACGGGTTCCGGCGCTTCGGGCTGTGCTGCGTGCTGCGCCTGCATCCCGAGATCATCGGCACGGCAGGGCGGATCGACCTGCTGCGTGCGTTGCTCGCCCATCTGCGCGACGCCGGTGACGTCTGGTTCGCGAGCGGGCGCGACGTCGCGCGCTGGTGGCGCGAGCACGTGAGCGCCAACGAGCCGGACCATCCGGTCGATGTGTTCGCACGTTGCGTGGCAGAGGAGTCGGCGCGATGACGATGGATACCGAAACGCGCGCCACGCGGCTCGCGACGTTCGTCGCGCAGACACCCGCCGCCGCCGTGCCTGACGATGTCGTCGCGAAAGCCAAGCGGCACGTGCTCGATACGTTCGGTGCCGCCCTGGCTGGCACGTCGGCCGTCGAGACGCGCAGCGCACGTGCGCTCACCGGCGCCGTCGCGCGCGGCGGTGCGTCGCTGTGGGGCACGCGATGCAGGGCAGGGGCGCGCGACGCCGCGTTCGTCAACGGGATCGCCGCGCACGCGCTCGAGCTCGACGATGCCGGCGGCTGCGATCATTCGGGTGCCGTCGTGCTGCCGGCCGTGCTCGCCGCGCTGTCGTGCGCGGGCCGCCCCGTGACGGGCCGGGAATGCGTGACGGCGATCGTGCTCGGCTACGACGTCGGCCGGCGCGTGCTGGAAGCAGCCGGCGGCTACTCGGCCCACAACGGTGCCGGCTGGCACTCCACGCTCAGTTGCGGCGTGTTCGGCGCGGCAGCGGCAAGCGCGCGCGTGCTCGGGCTCGACGCCGCGCGCACGCGCGACGCGCTGGGCCATGCGGCAAGTTTCTCCGGTGGCCTGTGGGGCTTCATCCACGATGGATCGCAGACGAAGCGGCTGCATGCCGGGCGCGCGGCGGAAGGCGGTGTGCTCGCGGCGCTGCTGGCACGCGAAGGCGTGAGCGGCCCCGCCCGGGTGTTCGACGACGTGTGGGGTGGTTTCTTCAACACCTTCGCCGCGCAATCGCATGCGCCCGACGCACTGACCGACGGCCTCGGCGCGCACTGGAAACTGATGCGCTGCTCGATCAAGCCGCACGCGTCGTGCCGCAGCGCGCATGCGGCAGTCGACGCGGCGCTGCAGCTTGCGGACGGTCGCACGTTCGAGGCCGGCGGGATCGAGCGGGTGGTCGTGCGGGCGAGTGCGTTCGTTGCCCGGATGTGCGGCGGACGCGACCTGTCGACGCTGTCGTCGGCGCAGATGAGCCTGCCGTACGCGGTTGCGGCGGCCTTTGCGTATGGCGACACGGGGATCGGGGTTTATCGCGACGACCGGCGTGCGGATTCGCGCGTCACGGCGTTGCTCGCGCGCATCGCGATCGAGATCGATCCGGCGCTGGGCGATCTCGACGAGCCGACGGTGATCCTGCATCGCGCGGACGGACGGCGGGAATCGCGTCACGTGCCGATCGCGCTCGGCGACCCTCGCAATCCGCTGTCCGATGCGGCGCTGCTGGCGAAGTATCGTGCGCTGGCGGGCATGGCGCTCGAGCGTGCGCAGGTCGATGCGTTGAGCGACACGTGCCTGTCGCTGGAGCGGTTGGCGGACGCGCGGGTGCTGAACGTGCTGCTTGCCGGCATTTGCCGTGAATTTCGCGAAGTCGCACCGGCAGCGAAGCCCCGACTGACCGGAGCGCGGACGGTTACGAGTTGACCTTCGCTGTAAACCATCCAGCCCATTACCTTCTCGCCAGACTTTTGCTGCCGTGTATGGCTAAGCGGGGCAGGGTGGTGTTAACTCCCGCTTGCGGATTTCTATTGGCACCACGGGAGTCTGCATGACCGTTGGCCGTGAAGCAGTTGGATAGCACCGTCGCGTCCTTGCCGTCGATCGCCAGAAAGTTTACAAGCATCGGCCTATCTCATCGATCTCAAACAGCTTGCTCCCGATGGCTCAGCGGGACGACTTGTGTATAAGCCGATGCCGTAAACGGCGTCAAAATCACGGGGACCCCGCATCGGCGTGTTTACGATCGTCGCGTATCTGTTTTTCCGGGCGCGCAGGCATCTATCGCGCGCAGCGCGTGTCCCGTCACGCTCCGTCTCGTATCGCCGCGCCGACCATCAGTCGTGCGCGCGCACGCATCAAGCGATTGATTCGATACGGGTTTATCGGGTGTTCAAGCGAAAGGCGATCCCGTTCGCGCGCTCGGGCATGTTTATTTCCGTCGACTCAACTTGTCGGATTTGATCAAGAATTCGGCGCAGATAGCGCTTCCGGTTTCCATTAGACTTACTCGCATATAGGTAACGATCCGTAATGCAGGAGCGAGACATGCGAACCCATGGGAACGCACGTCTGAATGTAACGATTGCCCGCGGACGTGTACTGCAAGGCGTCGGCACGATCGCCGGACGCGTGAGCATGGGGTGAAAGTCGTTTAATTATTAAGTCATACGAACGAAATAAATGTTGACGAAATCCGGTGCCGATTACGGTCGCCGGGCTTGATTGCGCGAGCGAATCGCTTCTGGGAACGGTCCACGCGGCGGGACGAGGTGGGCGCGCCAAATCGCTGACGGGCGCGCGATGTTGGGGGGGCGTTGCCATGTGTCGATCCCGGTGCCAGGTGGTCGGCGTGCGACAGCGATCGGAGTTACGCATGCCGGTGCGGGCGAAGCGCCATTCCGCGGGACGGGGTTGGGTGCAGGATCGTGATGGATCTTCGATCGCATCGTCGCCGCATGGGCGTTCACGGCCACGAGCGATGCCAGTGCCGCGGCGGTGCGTGTCGACGTTCGGCGATGTCGAATGCCACACACGATACGAACAATCAAGTACACGACCGATGATAATCAAGCTACGTGCGAACGCGACCACGAACAAGCCGGCGGCCGTTGCCCTGGGGGCAGCGTTGGCATTTTCCCTGCCGGCTGGTGCGGCGGGCACGCCGGTGCTGACATCGCTGGGGCAGTCCGGCGGGCTCTTGATTCCATATGGATTCACGCTGCCGGAGGGGACATTCGAGGGGCAATACAACAACTACATCGATCCACGGTTCGGGAACCGGACGACGAGTTCGGACATCGTCTGGGGCGCGATCGGCCTGTTTCCCCACGTGGAGGTATCCGGCGGTCTGGCGAACTATCCAGGCGACGTACGCGCGAGGGTGCCGGGCTACGACCATATCGTGCTTCGGCATCTGATGGCGAACGCAAAGGTCTCGATTCCGAAGTTCTTCACATACCAGCCGGACATTGCGATCGGCATCAATGACGTTGGCGGGCAAACGCATTACTTCCGGTCCACCTACGGTGTCGTATCGCAAGTGCTCGGGCCCGCGACGCTGACGGTCGGCTACGGGCACGGCGACCGGCTCGACGGGGTGTTCGGCGGCGCCGAGCTTCGGCTGTGGCACACGGGCCTGTCGCTGCTGGCGGAGCACGATTCGAAAACGCCCTATGCGGGCATCCGCTTCCAGTCGCCGCCGATCAAGTGGCTGGCCGACGCGAGCCTCGTGGGCACCGTGATGCGCTCGCTGAGGCATACGGACAGCATCGCGCCGCGCACGTCGTTCTCGATCGGCGTGCAGATTCCGCTCGGCAGGCGGTTCGATGCCGCGCGTTGCGGCGATGGCTTGTGCGGCGACGCGCCGGTTGCCGCGGCAGGCGCATCGGCGCCGGACGACGCGCGCGCGGCGGACGACGACACGCTGCGACCTGCGGCCGCGCTCGCGCCGCTCAGGGCATTCACGCGGATCGAGCCTGCCACGCCTGCGGCGGCGGACGCGTCACGCAACGATCGAGTCATGCCGTCGCTTCACACGCCGCCGGATCTCGTTCGGACCGCCGCGCCGGCAGTCGACGCGGTGCCGGACCCGGCGGCGCTCGACAGGATCGTGCGCGCGCTGACGGACGCCGGACTCGAGCGCGTGCGCGCCGGCATGGCGGGCGCGGATCTCGTCGTCGAATATGAAAACCACCGCTACAACCAGAACGAGGCGGACGCGCTGGGCATCGCGCTCGGCGCGGCAGCGGAGTACGCGCCGAAGGGCGTCGAGACCGTGCGCGTCGTGATCAAGAAGGCGAACGAGCCGGTGGGCGAGGTGAGCGTCGATCGGGCGAACTACGCGCGCTTCGTCGCGGGTGGCGCGTCGACCGCCGCCGGCGCGTCGCTGTCGATGCGCACGCGGCCGACGCACGATGCGGATTCGCTCGCGTGGGTGGGCAACGCCCGCGCGCACGGGCTCGTACGGATCCAGATCGCGCCGGTCACGCGCTACCTCTACGGCACTGACTACGGCAACTTCGACTACTCCGTGGGCGCGAAAATCCAGGGCTTCGTGCCGCTGTGGCGCGGCGCGGAACTGTATTCGAGCGTGATCGTGCCGATCGCGAACAGCAAGAACATGGACAACGGCCGCGTCTACGACCCATACCGCTTGCGCGGCGGGCTGTCGACCGTTGCGCTCGTGCAGAGCTTCTGGATTGCGCCGCGCGTTTTCAACGTGACCGCGCTCGGCAAGTTCGACCTCCAGTACCTGGGCGTCGAAAACGAGACGACCGCGTTCGTACCGGGCCGTCCCGACGTGGTGCGGCTGAAGCTCGCCTATCTGCATCACGAGCCGGGCAAGGATACGCTGCCGGCGGAGAAGAACGCGCTGCTCACGTACCGGTGGGTCGAGCCCGCGTGGAAGATGTGGATCGAGGCGGGCGTCGCGCGCTATGTCGGTGGCGACAAGGGCCCGCTGATCACGTTGACGCGCTGGTTCGACGACGTGTCGTTCAGCGTGCAGGGATGGCACAGCGGCCACGGCTCGTTCGTCGGCGCGTCGGTCAGTTTCCCGTTGACGCCGCGCCAGGGCATGAAGCCGGGGATCGTGCAAATCAACGGGCCCGAGCAGTTCTCGCTCAATTTCCGCACGCGTGTCGGATCGTCGAACTATCTCGCGCAAGACGGCGCCGAGAATCTCGACTTTGCCTACAACGCGCAACAGTTCCTGCTCAACCAGGGGCGCTTCAGCGCCGAGTACTTCGCGACGCAGCTTTACCGGATGCGCGATGCATACAAGCGCTACGCGCATTCCGCCGGGGTGGCGCCGCCCGCGACGGAGGCGGCGCTGCCGGCTGACGGCGTGCAGCCGTCGGCCGCGCGCGAGGCAAGCATTCAATGATCGAGGGACCGGAGAGTCCTCAGGAAAATCGAGTTGACCTAACGGAGAAAATCGATGAAGACGATGAAGAAAGCGGCACTGAGGGTATTGCAAGTCGGCACGTTTGCGCTCGCGGGTACGCTCGCGGCATGTGGCGGGGGCGACGACAGTACGAGCACGACGCCTCCGAACGCGTCGTCGGCCACGATCAGCGGCACGGCCGCGACCGGCGCACCGATGGCGAACGCGGCGATCACGATCGTGTGCGCGACCGGCAACGGTTCGGGCACGGCCGACGCGAACGGCGCGTTCTCGGTCACGTTCGTGCTCGCGGGGCCGTGCACGATCACCGGCACGAACGGGACGACCACGCTGCACTCGTTCGCGAGCGGCGGCGGCACGTTCAACGTGACGCCGTTGACCGAACTGCTGCTGACCTACCTGGCGGGGCAACTGGGCACGGACCTGAACGGGCTGCTGTCGGGCCTGGCGTCCAATCCGACGTATCAAAGCGCGTTGACGAACCCCGCTGCCGTTGCGGCTGCGGCGAATGGGGTTGCCCAGACCATCAAGAACGAAACCGGCGTCACGCTGTCGACGTCCGCGTTCCTGACGACGTCGTTCAAGCCCGGCCAGGCCGGCCAGGATTCGGACCTCGAAGCGCTGAAATCGAAGGGCGCGATCGGAGGAAACGGCCAGCCGTCTGCGACGCTGCTCGGCAAGGTGGGCGACGCCGGCAAGGCAGCTGGCAAGCCCACCGGCGGCACCGGCGGCAGCGGCAACCCGGCGTAACGGCGAGCGAAGCCGCGCGCGGCGCAGTGCGCGCGGCTTCACATCCGGCGCGTTGCCCGCCACGCGGTTCGATGGCGAACTCGCGCGCCCGGGCAACTGCGCCTTGGCGGCTGATATGACTCCCCGTGTCAATCGGGTTCGTTTTTTCAGTTTTCGAAGGCATGTTGCCTGAATTTCCTGAGGGCGACGTAGCAGTAAAGCGCGACAAAATCCGCTACACAATCCGCCCCAGCGGGGAGGTGGTGCTGACCCGTGTCGAGTCCTCGGAGGAGGACGACCCGGTGCTCGGTCAGTTCCTGCGCTTTTTGGCTGGGGACATCGTCAGCCACCCTGAGCGCCTGCAGGCCATTGATGCCGAGCTTGTGCAGCGTCTTCAGTCGCTGACCGTCGGCGTCGAAGTCGATCTCGATGCCCCCTGTCGGCAGACGATGAATGAGCGGCAGCAGGCACACACCCTTGCATATCCACGGCTGGACGGTTTTTGCTCACCCGCTGTTTCTTGCTCAGCTTGAAGCGCTGACCCAGCAAGTCGAAATGCTCAAGCAAAAAGATCCTAGCGGGTACGTGACGAAGAACGCCACCAAGCGACTGGCGGCGATTACAACGCTAGCGTTCGATGTGATCCCACAAGAACCGGCGCGTCCGGAATACCGGCAAGGCAACGCGCTTGGCGAGGAGCATAAGCACTGGTTCCCGGCCAAGTTCTTCCAGCAGTACCGGCTTTTTTCCCGGTATCACGCGCCGAGCAAGGTGATCGTTTTCGCGTGGGTAAATGATGAGGACACCAAACGTGCCTACGAGAGCAGCGACGACGCCTACCGGGTGTTCCGCAAGATGCTCATCAGTCGTCGATCGCAGCTTGAGGTCGCGGAGCACGTGCGACCCACGATTTCCGCCGAGGGCTTGGGAAGAAAATTCCGCAAAACGCGGACACCGTGCCAGCCCCTACAAACCAGCAACCATATTTGACATAAGGCAAATTAGCGATTTTTTAGTTTGTAGTGGCTAAATTGAAATGTCCGCTTTTGGCTACATAGAAATGTCCGCTTTCGCGCCGCGTAAGCTGTCCGGCC
>NZ_QTPQ01000062.1:0-37419 GCF_003853425.1 Burkholderia sp. Bp9140 | reverse complement strand
CTGCGCTCGCTCGCCAAGGGCGAGGCGATCACGCAGGACACGTCCACGCTCGAGAACCCGGCGATCCTCGACCAGCTCGCCGAAGTGCGCTGATCGCGCCTGTCGCGCGCGTTGCGCGCACGAGCCCCTGCGCGGCGATCCCGATTGCCCGTGCGGGGGCTTTTTGCTAAATAACGGCATGACCGTTCCGTCCCGTCCGGCGCCTGCTGCGCCGCCGCCCGTTCCCGAGCCGCTTGCGCGTGCCCATGCGCGTTATTGGCGCTTCAACGTCGCGCTGATCGTGGTGTTGATGGCGATCGGCTTCTCGGTGTCATTCGTCGTGCCGTTCTTCGCGCCTGCGCTGGCCGGCATCCGCTTCGCCGGTTTCAGCCTGCCGTTCTATGTCGGCGCGCAGGGCGCGATTCTCGTGTATCTCGTGCTGATTGTCGTCTACATCGGCCTGATGCAGCGCGCGGACCGCACGCTGCGGCGCGCATACGACGACCACGCCGCGCACGCGGGCAATGTCCACAATGCCCGCTGATCCATGCTGACGCATCGACTGATTCGCGCGTACGCGCTCTACACGCTCGGCTTTCTCGGGTTCGTGCTGCTGCTGTGGCGGATCGAGCGCGCGACCGGCTCCGGCGTATGGATCGGCTACGTGTTCCTGTTCGTGCCGATTGCCGTCTATGCGGTGATCGGGCTGCTGTCGCGCACGTCCGATCTCGTCGAGTACTACGTGGCCGGGCGGCGCGTGCCGTCCGCGTTCAACGGGATGGCGACGGCGGCCGACTGGCTGTCGGCGGCGTCGTTCATCGGCCTCGCCGGTTCGCTTTACGCAACCGGCTACGACGCGCTCGCTTACGTGATGGGATGGACGGGCGGGTTCTGCCTCGTGGCGTTCCTGCTCGCGCCGTATGTGCGCAAGCTCGCGCGCTACACGATTCCCGATTTTCTCGGCACGCGCTTCTCGAGCACCGCCGTGCGCGCACTTGCGGCCGGCGCGGCGATCCTGTGCTCGTTCGTGTATCTGGTCGCGCAGATCCAGGGGATCGGGCTGATCGCGACGCGCTTCATCGGCGTCGACTTCGCGATCGGGATCTTCTGCGGGCTCGCGGGCATTCTCGTGTGCTCGTTTCTCGGCGGGATGCGCGCGGTCACGTGGACGCAGGTCGCGCAGTACATCATCCTGATCAGCGCGATCCTGATACCGGTGTCGCTGATCGCGATGAAGAACGGGCTCGGGCCGGTGCCGCAGTTCAATTACGGCAAGTTGATGGAGCGCGTGGCGGCGCGCGAGGCGCAGGTGCGCGATGCAGCCGGGGAGCAGCGGGTGCGTGACGCGTATCGCCGGCAGGCCGCGGCCGTCCAGGCGCAGCTCGATCGCTTGCCCGGCTCGTATGCGGACGCACGCCGGCAACTCGTCGACCAGCTGGCGGACCTGCGGCGCCACAACGGGCCGCTGCGCGAGATCAACCAGCGCGAGCGCGAGCTGGCCGACTTCCCGCGCGACCCGACGGCGGCGCGCGTGACCTGGACCCAGGCGCGCGACGACCTGCTGGCACGCGCCGAGCCGCCCGTGCCGATGCACGAGCCGTTCCCCGCCGCGAGCGACGACGAGCGCAAGCCGCGCGAGCGGAATTTCCTCGCGCTGCTGCTGTGCCTGTCACTCGGCACCGCGAGCCTGCCGCACATCCTCACGCGCTACAACACGACGACGTCGGTTGCATCCGCGCGGCGCTCGGTCGGCTGGACGCTGTTCTTCATCGCGCTGTTCTACCTGAGCGTGCCGGTGCTCGCGGTGATGATCAAGTACGAGATTCTCACCAACCTCGTCGGGCGGCCGATCGCCGAGCTGCCCGCGTGGGTCACGCAGTGGCATCACTCCGAGCCGGACCTGATCAGCGTCGTCGAGGTGATTCGCGACGGCATCGTCCACTGGTCGGAAATCCAGATGCAGCCGGACATGGTCGTGCTGGCCGCGCCGGAGATCGCGGGGCTGCCGTATGTCGTGTCGGGGCTGATCGCGGCGGGTGCGCTGGCTGCCGCGCTGTCGACCGCGGACGGGTTGCTGCTGACGATCGCGAATGCGTTGTCGCACGACGTTTACTACTGCATGGTCGCGCCCGACGCATCGAGCCAGCGGCGCGTGACCATCTCGAAGGTGCTGCTGCTCGGCGTCGCGCTGTTCGCGTCGTATGTCGCGTCGCTCAATACGGGGAAGATTCTGTTTCTGGTCGGTGCCGCGTTTTCGCTGGCGGCGTCCAGTTTCTTTCCGGTGCTCGTGCTTGGGGTGTTCTGGAAACGCACGACGACGCGCGGTGCGATCGCCGGGATGGTGACGGGGCTCGCGGTATGCGTGTACTACATCGTGTCGACTTATCCATATTTCACCCAGCTGACGGGCTTCGCCGGACGTACCTGGTTCGGGATCGAGCCGATCAGTTCGGGCGTGTTCGGGGTGCCGGCGGGGTTTGCGGTGGCGATCGTGGTCAGTCTGCTCGATCGGCAGCCGGATGAATATACGCGGGCGTTGGTGGATTACATCCGGCACCCGTGAGCCGGGAAGGCACGTGAGGGCCTGCGGTTCAGGGCCGGAGCGGCCGGGCCGCAAAAGGAAATGCCCGCTGGCGCGGGCATTCGAATTCTGGCGGAGAGAGGGGGATTCGAACCCCCGATAGGCGATTAACCTATACACGCTTTCCAGGCGTGCGACTTAAACCACTCATCCATCTCTCCGGAAGACCGAGAGTATAGCAAACTCTGGCGGCTGCCCGCCACTCCCTTCGACGATCCGTCGGAGGCGGCCGGAATGCCGGCTGCCGAGGCCGATACGGCGCGCTTTCGCCCATGTCAGAAGTCCTTCGCGTGAACGATCCAGCGTCGCAGGTGCTGTCCGATGGCGTCGCCGAATCGGCGAGCGCGCATCGGGACGAACGTGCGATCATGGGACGTTCGCATTCGTCGCAATGAGCAACCCGACGTACGACCTGTTCATGTCCGCGCTGCTGCCGCAGTTCGTCGACCGGTCGCACGCGGTCGCGCTGCAGTACGCGATCCTCGCGGCGACGATCGTCGCGGTCGACGTGATCGGGATGACCGGCTACGCGCTGCTCGGCGTGCATTCGGTGCGGGTGTGGAAAGCGGCCGGGGAGAAGTGGCTGAACCGGATCAGTGGTTCGCTGCTGCTGATGCTCGCGGGGTATGTCGCGTTGTATCGGAAGAGCGCGAACTGACGCGGTCGCGTATCGAGCCGTACCGCCGGTAGCGCCGGTGCCCGGACGCACGCCGGCCCGAGTCTGCTATCTTCCCGGGCATCTCATCGCTTTCCCGCCGATTCTCCATGACCGACCGCATCGTCGCCGCATTCGATTTCGACGGCACCATCACGACCACCGACAGCTTCCGCCATTTCGTCCGCTACGCGGTCGGCACGCCGCGCTTCGCGTGGGCCGGGCTGCGCGCGCTGCCGTGGATCGCCGCGATGAAAGCCGGACTGCTGTCGCGCGGCGACGCGAAGGCGAAGTTCGCGTGGTTTGCGTTCGGGCCGATCCGCGAGGACGCGCTCGACGTATTGGCGCGCCGGTTCGTCGACAGCTATCTGCCGAACCTCGTGCGTCCGGACATGCTGGAACGGGTGCGCGAGCATCGCGCGCGCGGACACGAAGTCGTGCTGGTCAGCGCGTCGCCGTCGCTGTATCTGGAGAAGTGGGCGAAGACGGCTGGCATCGACACGGTGCTCGCGACGCGCCTCGCATTCGAGCGCGGCACGTTCACCGGGCGGCTGAACGGCGAGAACTGCTGGGGCCCGCAGAAGGTCGTGCGGTTGCGCGGCTGGTGGGGAACTCAGGCGCCCGGGAAACTGTTCGCCTACGGCGACAGCCGCGGCGACAAGGAAATGGCCGAACTCGCGAACTGGGCGTGGATCCGCGGGCACGGACCGATGCCGTCGATCGGCGATTGACGGACTGCCGTGGACCGGCGCGGCGAGCCGTGCGACGCGCTGCCGTTACGCGTCGGCCCGCTGCACGCCGTGCGCACCGCGAGTCGGACGATACGCGCCCCAGCGATTCGCCCGCTTGAACGTGCCGACATCGTTGAACCGCACGCCGACCTCACGCAGCGCCGCATGCGCGGTGCGCGCGGTCAGCTGCCGGATGTAGAACGGATCGCGTACGACGAAGTGATGGATCGCGTGGGTGCTGCCGAAGTTGAAGCAGAACAGCTGGAACGGCAGCATCCACCACGGGTTGAGCACTTGGGTCTGCTGGATCACGTTGCGCGAATCGATGTCGCCGAAGTAATGCATGTTCGAGCTGACGAAGTTGATGCAGAAGCTGCGCACGAAGTTCGGCCCGAGCCACACGACCGCAAGGAAATCGACGACGTGCATCGCCCGCTCGACGACGGCCGGCACGGTCACCGCATGGCCGAACGCGTGCAGTGCGAACAGGCCGGCGTGATAGACGATGAACGCGTGCCACAGCGCGTAGTACGCATGACCGACCGGCATGTAGGACGACACCTGCTCGACACGCAATTGCGCGCGTTCGGCCGCATCCTGCACCGGCTGCGCGGCGACATACTGCTTGACCTTGCGGCGCATCGCATCCGGCCGCAGCACGACGGCGAGCATCCCGTCCGCGATCATCAGCAGCCGCTTCACGCCCCAGCGCTCGCCATTGGTGATGCCGAATTCCTCGAGATCCGATTCGCCGCCCGACACCTTGTGGTGATGCAGGTGCATGCGCCGGCGCGTCCACGGGTTGATCGTGCCCGGCCGCGTGAGCCAGCACAGCGCCATCATCAGGTGATAGGCCCACGGCGTCTTCTTGAAGTACATCAGGTGGATCAGGTCGTGCTCGAGTTCGTGGATCAGCGACGTGACGAACGCGGCGAGCGGCAGCGCGACGTACCACGCGATCGCGCCGCGCGCATACAGCCAAGCGATCGCGAGCATCGCGCTCACCGACACGGCCATCACGGTCGCGCCGACGAGGCTCTGGTTGTCGAGCAGCGGAAAGCGCGCGCGGATCGCGTCGCTCGCGGCGTTGACCTCGCTGCGGACAGACGCGACCTTGTCTGCGTCGTGGCGAAAGACGGTTCGTGCGGGTTGGCTCATCGACCGGGATCCGTGCGGGAAGAGTGGGGCGCAATGCCGATGTGACAAGCATAGGCGTGCCCGGTTGCGCACGCGAGGGCCGTCGGTGCCAATGATGGTGTCATTTCAGGCCACCGTGGCCGGTGCGCCGGCGCCCGATGTGGCTGCGCGCGGCTAGAGTGCCGCCGTGGTGTCATTGCGGGCCAGCGACGCTACAATCCGCCGAAACCGCTCCGGAGTCCGCCGCATGGCCCTGTCCGTCCCGGATGCCGCGCGTCAGTTGAACAAGGCGACGGTATCGTCCGCGTATGCGCTGTTCATGCTGATGCTCGCCGAGGAGCGCGGCATCGATGGCGGCCGCATTCTCGCCGGCTCGGGCGTCGAGCGCGACCGGCTCGCACAGCCCGATGCGCGCATCACGCCGCTGCAGCAGGCCGCGATCGTGTTCAACCTGCTCGACGCGACGAACGATCCGTCGATCGCGATCGAGATCGGCCTGCGCAGCAGTCTGACGAAATCCGGGCTGATCGGTTTCGGGCTGATGAGTTGCGCGACGCTCGGCGAGGCGATCGCGCTCGGCATCCGCTACCTGCCGACGCGCGTGCCGTTCTTTTCGGTGCGGCTCGCACAGCTCGACCGGACCGTCGACATCGACGTGCTCGAGGCGTTTCCGCTCGGCCGGCTGCGCCAGTTCGCGGTGGAAAACTTCCTGGTCGAGACGGCGATCCTGTTCAACTCGCTGCTCGATCCCGCGCCGGGGCGCACGCTGCAGTCGCGTGCGGAGCTGCATTTCGAATGGCCGGAGCCGCCGTGGTTCGAGCGCTATCGCGCGCGGCTGCCGCGCTGTCATTTCGATGCGAGCGCGAACCGCATCCGCTGTGATGCCGCGCTGCTCGACGAGCCGATCGGCACCGCGAATGCGCAGACCGCGCAGCTGATCGTCCAGCAATGCGAGGCCGAACTCGCGCGGCTCGGCTATGCGGAAAGCATCGTCGAGCGCGTGCGCAACCTGCTGATCTGCGGTGAAGCCGGCTATCCGCCGGTGGACGACGTCGCGCGCGAACTGCACCTATCGGCGCGTACGTTGAAACGCAAGCTCGCGGAATTCGGCGCGACTTATTCGGCACTGCTCGACGAGATCCGGCTGCGCGATGCGCTCCGGTTGCTCGAGGGCACGCGCCTGCCGGTGGACGAGATCGCGGCGCGGGTCGGCTACACCGACCGCGCGAACTTCACGCGAGCGTTCAAGCGCTGGACCGGCGTCGCGCCGAGCGAGCGGCGCTGACGGCGCGCCGGGCGGCGCGGGCCGGTGCCGGCCGTGCCCCAGGCGTCGATCCATCGGTCATGCGACCCGTCAGACGATCGAAACCCAGTTCGCACCGCGGCCGCCCGGCACGCGCGCGTGCAACGCCAGCGTGCCGTCGTCGGGCGCGATCGCGTAGACCGACACGTATTCCGACTGCTCGCCGCACGCGACGAGCCACCGTCCCGACGGATCGATCGCGAAGCCGCGCGGCTGCGTTTCGGTGGCCGTCGCGTGCGCGGGTTCGAAGCCGCCGTCCGCATCGCGCCGATAGCAGAGCAACTGGCTCGACGTGCGTTCGCTGACATACGCGAAGCGCTCGTCGGGTGTCAGGTGGAGATCGGCGGCCCATACGGCGGGCTCGGTCGGCGCAGGCGGGCGCGCATGGCCTTGCGCGAGCCCGGCGACGGCCGGGTGGCGTGCGCTGACCTGCGCGTCGCCCAGGCGCCCGCTGCCGGTGTCGCGCGCGAAGGTCACGAGCGTCGCCTGGAATTCGCTGACCACCACGAGCGCCTGCCCGTCGCGCGCGAAGCGCAGGTGACGCGGCCCGAAGCCGCCCGGCACGCGCGTTTCGCCATGTTCGCGCGCACGCAGGCCGCCGGCATCCTCGATCAGCGCGAACGTGAAGATCCGGTCCGAGCCGAGCGAGCTCACATACGCGAAACGATTGTCCGGCGACACGACGACCGCATGCGCGTTCGCGATGCCGTCCGCGACCTGCAGCGGCGCACCGTCGCCGTCGCGCACACGTGCGGCGTCGTAGAGGCTCAGCGAATTGCCGCCGTACGACGCGCCGAGCAGCCAGCGGCCGCCGCGGTCGAGCGACAGGTACGCGTGGCTCGCATCGATCGCGGTCGCGCCGATGCGCGCGAGCGCGCCGGTGCCGGTGCCGGTGGCGACGCGGAACGCGACGATCGTCGGCTGCTCGCCGCGCGTCGCGACATACAGCCGCGCACGATCGGGCTGCACGGCGATGGGCATCGCGACGTCGCCGGCCGGGTAGCGGGCGAGCGGCGCGAGCGCGCCGTCGGCCGCGAGCGAGAACGTGGCGAGGTCGCCGTCGGCGGCATTCGAGACGACGACGGTCAGGCGATCAGTGTTCGGCATGGCGGAGCATGGCGGTGTGCGTGAAAGGCTCGTCGGCCGGCAGGCCGCGCGGCGGATCGCTGCGCCGGTGCGTGCGTGCGAACAGCGCGGCGACCGCGGCGACGAGGGATGCGATCGCGAGCGCATACAGGCCGCCCGTGATCGAACCCGTATGTTGCTTCAGATAGCCGAATGCCGTCGGGGCGACGAAGCCGCCGAGGTTGCCGACCGAGTTGATCAGCGCGATCACGGCCGCGGCCACGCGTGTGTCGAGGTAGCCCTGCGGGATCGGCCAGAACAGCGACGACGCGGCCTTGAAGCCGAGCGCGGCGAAGCAGATCGACGCGAACGACCAGACGGGATCGTGCGACGTCGACGCGAACAGTCCGCACGCGGCGAGCACGAGCGCGAACGACAGCCAGCGCTGCGGATGCTTCCATTTCGCGGACAGCACCGCGAAACCGTACATCGCGCCGATCGCGATCATCCACGGAATCGTGTTGTAGAGGCCGACCTGGAAGTCCGTGAGGCCGCCCATCTTGCGGATGATCGTCGGCAGCCAGAAGGTGGCCGCGTAGATCGTCAGCTGGATCGCGAAATACAGGAAGCAGAACAGCATGATCTGCGGGTCGCGCAGCAGCGTGGCGGCCGACACGTGCACCTTCGAGCCTACGTCGCGTGTCGCGCGTTCTTCATCGAGTGCGGTCTGGAGCGCCGCGCGTTCGTCGGCGGTGAGCCAGGTCGCGTCGCGGATGTGCGATTTCAGCAGCAGCCAGCTCGCGCCGCACAGCGCGACCGAGAACATTCCTTCGATCAGGAACATCCACTGCCAGCCCTGCAGGCCGAAGCCATGGATCGACAGCAGCGCGCCCGTGACGGGCCCGGACAGCACCGACGCGAACGCGGAACCGCCGAGGAAGATCGCCATCGCCTTGCCGCGTTCCTGCGGCGGCAGCCATTGCGACAGGTACAGCACGACGCCGGGGAAGAAGCCGGCCTCGGCCGCGCCGAGCAGAAAGCGCAGCATATAGAACGACGTGTCGTTCCACACGAACGCCATCGCGGCCGCGACGATACCCCACGTCGCCATGATCCGAGCGAGCCAGATGCGTGCGCCGTAGCGCTGCATCAGCAGGTTCGACGGCACTTCGAACAGCGCGTAGCCGACGAAGAACAGGCCGGCGCCGAGCCCGTACGCGGCCGCGCCGATACCGATCGACGCTTCCAGGTGACGGTCGACGAAGCCGACGTTCACGCGGTCGATGTAGTTCGCGATGAACATGATCAGCACGAGCGGCAGCACGTGCCATTTCACTTTCGAGATGGCGGACGCGAGCGGATCGCGGCCGGGCAGGGCGGGCGGGGTCAAGGGAGTCTCCGGTCGGACAGCGAACGGGGCGGCGGCCCGCGTCGGCATGGTGATCTAAGTAGTATGTCGTCGTATGACATGGTACGCTCAAGATCCCGGCGTGGCGTCGCGGGTTTACCCGAGATATGCCCAAATATTGGGGAATATCAGGAGAATGTCATCGGCTTCTACACATCAGATGACGTATGACATGGGTGGGCTGCCCGCCGGCCGGCAACCGGCGCCCGGCTTGCTGCGCTGCTCCGCGTTTTGGCGAAATTCGCGTCCGGGCAACCGGCCGGCTTCCCGCGCGGCCCGCTACGCCATCGACACGACGCTGTTCAGCAGCGTCTTCACGAGCACGGCCTGCCGTGTCGCGCCCGTCTTCGCGAAGATCCCGCGCAGGTGCGCGCGGGCGGTGTTCTTCGTGATGCCGGTCGCGGCGGCCGCTTCGTCGAGCGTCAGGCCGTCGACGAGCAGCAGCGCGATCTCGGTTTCCATCGGCGTGAGGCGAAACAGCCGGTGCAGCATGTCGCGCGAGGTCTGCGGCGACGATGCAGGATCGCGGACGAACACCGCGACGGCCGGCCGGTGCTGGCGATCCTCCGCGCCGCGATAGGGCGCGAGCGGGCGCAGCAGCACGTTCAACGGCATCGCGCCGCCGGGGCGCGACAGCGTGGTGGCCTCGATGCGCCCGAGCGCGCCCGCGCGGAAATGCTCGAGCGCGGCCTGCAGCGCCTTCTGCAGCCGGCGCTCGTCGAGCGGGCACGACGCATGGAGCCGCTCCTGGCGCAGGCACAGGCCGTCCTGCCGCTCGATCAGCCGCTCGGCGATGCGGTTGTGCTTGATCACGCGGCCGTCCTCGTCGAGGATCGCGGTGCCGACGTCGAGCCTGTCGACGGTGCCCGCGTACAGCGCGCGTTCGGCGTCGAGCACGTCGAGCGCCGCGTGCAGCTCGACCGCGCGCTGCAGGTGCGGCAGCAGCGTCGCGACCTGCGCGCGTTCGGCCGCGGCGAATTCGCGGCCGTGATGCGCGCGGCTCACGAAGAACGCGCACTCGACGCCGCGCTCGCCGCGCAGGTTCGCGCCGAGGATGAAGCGCAGGTCGAGCGGTTGCAGGTACTGCCGGTAGAAATCGTGCGCGCACCACCGGGCGGCGCCGAACAGTCCGTCGGCCGTGAACACCTGGCCGGGCGGCTGGTCGAGAAACGGGCACAGCGCGTAGAACTGCTCGCTGTACGACGGCTCGCCGGGCAGCAGCGGACCGTGGGCCGATGCGTTGATGATGAGCCCGCGCCGCGAGCCGCCGGGGCTGCGCAGCACGAGCGTCGTGAAGCTCGCGTCGAGCCGCACGCGCATCGCTTCGAGAAAGGCTGCCCACGGCGTCGTTTCGGACGGGCCCTGATAGACGAGCCCGAGCCACGCGCTGAGTTCGCGGGCCGTCCATGCCGCGTCGTCGAAACCGTCGTGCGCGGCCGTGTCGTCGGGCGCCGGCGCGATCTGCATGCTCGTGTTCTCCTGGGGCGGGGGTGAATGCTCCCGGCCCAGCATACCGACCGGCCGGCGGCCCGCGTCATCCGAACGGAGTAGACGACGCGGGCCGTGCCCGTGCGGCTGCGTTTGTACCGCTTATGCCGCGCGTTCGCGCAGCAGGTACGCGACGATCCGGTCCGCCGCGGTTTCCGGCGACTCCGTCACCGTATCGATGCGCAGTTCCGGCTGCGCGGGCGGCTCGTACGGCGAGTCGATGCCCGTGAAGTGCTTCAGCTCGCCCTTGCGCGCCTTCTTGTACAGGCCCTTCGGATCGCGTTCCTCGGCGACCGCGAGCGGCGTGTCGACGAACACCTCGACGAACTCGTCGGGACCGACCCGCGCGCGGGCCATGTCGCGTTCCGCGCGGAACGGCGAGATGAACGACACGAGCGTGATGAGCCCGGCATCGAGCATCAGCCGCGCGACCTCGGCCACGCGCCGGATGTTCTCCACGCGATCGGCCTCGGTGAAGCCGAGGTCGCGGTTGAGCCCGTGCCGCACGTTGTCACCGTCGAGCAGGTACGTGTGCCTGCCGAGCGCATGCAGCCGCTGCTCGACGAGGTTCGCGATCGTCGACTTGCCCGCACCCGACAGCCCGGTCAGCCACACGATGCGCGGCGTCTGCGCCTTCTGCACCGCGCGCGCGTCGCGGTCGACGTCGACGGCCTGCCAGTGCACGTTGTGCGCACGGCGCAGCGCGAAGTGCAGCATCCCGGCGCCGACCGTGTCGTTGGTGAAGCGGTCGATCACGATGAAGCCGCCGGTGTGGCGGTTGCGGTCGTACGGATCGAACGCGGCCGGCCGGTCGAAGCTCAGGTTGCACACGCCGATCTCGTTCAGTGCGAGCGTGCGTGCGGCGAGATGCTCGCGCGTGTTCACGTCGATCTTGTACTTCGGCGTCGCGCAGGTCGCGCCGACCGTCTGCGTGCCGAGCTTCACGAGATACGGCCGGCCCGGCAGCAGCGGTTCGTCGTGCATCCACACGAGCGTCGCCTCGAACTGGTCGGCCACCTCGGGCGGTGCGTCGGCACGCGCGATCATGTCGCCGCGGCTGATGTCGATCTCGTCGGCGAGCGTGAGCGTCACCGCTTCGCCGGCGCGCGCGACGCCGGCTTCACCGGCCGGCGTGATCACCGACGCGACGCGGCTCTCCTTGCCGGACGGCAGCACGCGCACGCGTTCGCCGACGCGGACTTCGCCCGATGCGATGCTGCCGGCGTAGCCGCGGAAGTTCAGGTGCGAACGGTTGACCCATTGCACGGGCAGCCGGAACGGTTCGTCGCGCGTCACGCGCTCGACGAACCGCAGCGTGTCGAGATGCTGCATCAGCGGCGGGCCCGCGTACCACGGCATCCGCGTGCTCGACGCGATCACGTTGTCGCCGCGCAGCGCGGACATCGGAATGCTGACGATCTCCTCGAGACCGAGCTCGGCCGCGAACGCGCGATAGTCAGCGTCGATGCGTTCGAACACGGCGCGGTCGTAGTCGACCAGGTCCATCTTGTTGATCGCGAGCACGACGCGCTTGATGCCGATCAGCGCGACGAGATGGCTGTGGCGGCGCGTCTGCGTGAGCACGCCCTTGCGCGCGTCGACCAGGATCACCGCGAGATCGGCGGTCGACGCGCCGGTGATCATGTTGCGCGTGTACTGTTCGTGGCCGGGCGTATCGGCGACGATGAACTTGCGTCGAGTGGTTGCGAAGAAGCGGTACGCGACGTCGATCGTGATCCCCTGTTCGCGCTCGGCCGCCAGGCCGTCGACGAGCAGCGCGAAATCGAGTTCGCCGCCTTGCGTGCCGACCTGCTTCGAATCGGCCTCGAGCTGGGTCAGCTGGTCGTCGAACAGCAGGTTCGATTCGTAGAGCAGGCGGCCGATCAGCGTGCTCTTGCCGTCGTCGACGCTGCCGCAGGTGATGAAGCGCAGCAGGTCCTTCGCCTGCGCATCGTCGGCGGGCGTGGCGGGAGTCGGGTGCGCGAGCGCCTCGGGCGCGGTGAGAACGTGTGTCATCAGAAATATCCGTCCTGTTTCTTCTTTTCCATCGAACCGGCCGAATCGCTGTCGATCAGCCGTCCCTGGCGCTCGGACGTGCGCGTGTCGCGCATCTCCTGCAGGATGTCGTCGAGCGAGCTCGCATCGCTGTCGATCGCGCCCGTCAGCGGATAGCAGCCGAGCGTGCGAAAGCGCACCTTGCGCATCCGCGGCACTTCGCCTGCGCGCAGCGGCAAGCGGTCGTCGTCGACCATGATCAGCGCGCCGTCGCGCTCGACCACGGGCCGCTCCTTCGCGTAGTAGAGCGGCACGATCGGAATGTCGTGCAGCCGGATGTACTGCCAGATGTCGAGCTCGGTCCAGTTGGAAATCGGGAACACGCGCAGGCTTTCGCCCTTGCGCTTGCGCGCGTTGTACAGCGACCAGAGCTCGGGCCGCTGGCGCTTCGGGTCCCAGCGGTGCTGCTCGGAGCGCAGCGACACGATGCGCTCCTTCGCGCGCGATTTCTCCTCGTCGCGGCGCGCGCCGCCGAACGCGGCGTCGAAGCCGTAGTGGTCGAGCGCCTGCTTGAGCCCTTGGGTCTTCCACACGTCGGTGTGCACGGCCGAGCCGTGCGTGAACGGATTGACGTCGTTCGACACGCCATCCGGGTTCACGTGCACGCGCAAGTCGAGGCCGAGGCGCGCGGCCGTCGCGTCGCGAAACGCGATCATCTCGCGGAACTTCCACGTCGTATCGACGTGCAGCAGCGGAAAGGGCGGCTTCGCCGGGTAGAACGCCTTCATCGCGAGATGCAGCATGACCGAGCTGTCCTTGCCGATCGAATAGAGCATCACCGGGTTTTCGCTTTCCGCGACTACCTCGCGCATGATGTGGATGCTCTCGGCCTCCAGTCGCTCCAAGTGGGTCAACATCGTTCGTCTCCTTGTTTCATGCCGGTGCCGCGCGACATGTGCGGCGTTTCGTGCATGACGCCAACGGTATCGAGCGAGGGCGGTCCGGTTCTTCGTCCGGGTGGACTAAACCGCGGCTCGGCGGCGCAGCGGATCTTTCCTTAGTCCACCCGGACGAAGTGGCGCGTGGAGCGCTCGCTTAAGGTGAGCGCTCGATCATCGGCGGAGACGACACATGACGGACGACACACGTGCCACGCAACTGCTTTCGGGCCAGACCTGGGCCGATTTCTGCGACACGCTGAAACGCAGCGGACAGCAGATCCTGCGCGCCGAGGCGCCGGACGATCCGCTCACGCGCGCGGAAGGTTTCCGTTACCTGAGCCGGCTGATGCGCATCGCGCTCGACATGCACGTCGAGTTCGCGGACGGCGCGTGGCCCGGTTTCTTCTCGCCATCGCACGAGACCGCGAAGATCGGCGCGGACAATCCCGACAACCTGTACCAGTACGCGCGCCTCGACGGCCGCTGCGACTATCGCGTGACGGGGCGGCGCGGCACGGTCGCGTACCTGAGCTTCGGCACCCAGAAGGGCGGCTACGAGACGGACGGCAAGATGCTGCAGACAGGCTTTCTCGATGCGAAGCAGCTCGAGATCGCACCGGACGGCAGCTTCGAGATCGTGCTGAGCGAAACGCCGCGCGCGGGCAACTGGGTGCGCATGGAGCCCGGCACGAACGCGCTGCTGGTGCGCCAGACCTTCCTCGACCGGCGCGCGGAGACACCGGCGCAACTGAAGATCGAGCGCATCGGCACGCACGATCGCCCGGCGCCGCTCAACCCGCTCGTGCTGCAGGGCGGCCTCATGCGCGCCGCGCAGTTCGTCGAGCAGACGTCGAAGCTGTTCGCCGACTGGGCCGCGAGCTACGGGTCGCACGTGAACGCGCTGCCGCCCGCGGACCAGGCGCTGTGCCAGTCGGTCGGCGGCGATCCGAACATCTACTACTACCACTCGTGCTGGGCGCTGGCCGATGACGAGGCGCTCGTGATCGACGTCGACACGGTGCCCGACTGCGATTTCTGGAACGTGCAGCTCAACAACTACTGGATGGAGTCGCTGGACTACCGGCACTTCGACATCTGCGTGAACAAGCATGGCGCGCGGCTGAATGCCGACGGCGGCGTGACGGTGGTGGTCGCCGCGTCGCGGCCGGGCGGCGCGAACTGGCTCGATACGGCCGGGCATCGGACCGGCACGATCTGCTGGCGCTGGGTCGGCGCCGCGCAGCCGGTGCATCCGCGCACGCGCGTCGTGAAGCTCGCGACGCTGAAGGAGGCCGCATGAACGCGCCGCTCGACCGGATCCGCACGCAGCTCGATGCCGGCGGGCTGATCGCCGAGGCCGTGTCGCGCACGGGCGGGCTCACCGCGTTCGGCGACGGACCGTATCGCGAGGCGCTCGACGTGATGTGCGCGTCGCTGATCAATGAAGCGACGCTGTCCGCGCGCGGCGCGGAGATGATGCGCGAGAAGCTTGTCGGCCAGCTCGTGAACCGGCTCGTCGTCGAGTATTACTGCCGCCGTCATCCGGAGATCGCCGACATCGGGATCGACGATCCGCTCGTGATCGTCGGGCTGCCGCGCACCGGCACGACGCTGCTGCAGCGGCTGCTCGCGGTCGATCCGCGCTTTCATTCGGCCGCATGGTGGGAAACGCGTTATCCGGCGCCGCTCGCCGGCGAGACGCTCGACGCGCCAACCGTGCGCATCGCGCGCGCGCAGGCCGAGGTCGCGACGATGATCGACTGCATTCCGCAGATCCTGACGATCCATCCGCTCGACGCGATGCTCGCCGACGAGGAGTTCATGCTGATGGAGCACTCGTTCGTGTGCGCGATGGATTCATATGCGAACGTGCCGACTTATACGGCGTGGCTCGCGAAGCAGGATCTGACGCCGGTCTATGCGCACCTGAAGCGGATGCTGCAGTTCCTGCAGTGGCAGAAGGCGCAACGCCGCGTCGCGCCGGCCGAGCGCTGGCTGCTGAAGACGCCGCAGCACCTGCATGCGCTCGACGTGCTGTGCCGCGTGTTTCCACGTGCGCAGGTGGTGCTCACGCACCGCGACCCCGCGCAGACGATTCCGTCGATGGCGAGCATGGCGCACACGCTGTGGCAGATGTATGCGGACGACCCGGATCCACGCACGGTCGGCGCGCAATGGAACGCGGGGATGGCACGCGCGATCGGCGCGGCGATGGCGGCGCGCGATGCGCTGCCGGCCGAGCGGTTTCTCGACGTGCGTTTCGAGGACACCGTGTCGAATCCGCTTGGCGTCGCGCAAGCCGTGTACCGCTTTGCCGACATGCCGCTCGATGCGCGGCAGCGCGCGGCGATGACGGACTGGCTGGCGCGCAACGGCCGCGACACGCGCGCCGCGCACGACTATTCGATCGCGCGCTTCGGCTTCACCGATGCGCAACTGGCGTGCGACTTCGCCGCGTATCGCGCGCGGCACCTGCAGGCGGCCGGCTGACGGTGCACGCGCGGGACCGACGACAACCAGGAGACAAGCCATGTTGCTGAAGGACAAGATCGTCGTGATTTCAGGGATCGGGCCGGGGCTCGGCGTGAAGCTCGCCGTCGAGGCGGCACGCGAGGGCGCGCGCGGCGTGGTCGTCGCGGCACGCACGAGTGAGAAGCTCGACGACGCGGAAGCACGGATCCGCGAACTCGGTGTGGCGTGCGACGTGCTGAAGGTGCGAACCGACATCGCCGAGCGTGCGCAGTGCCGCCAGCTCGCGACGCAGGCGGTCGAGCGCTTCGGCCGGATCGACGCGCTCGTGAACAGCGCGTTCGTGCACGGCACGTTTCCGGAGGCGGTCGAGGCAGCCGATCTCGACGGCTGGCGCACGGTGTTCGACACCAACGTGTTCGGCACGATGGCGCTTACGCAGGAAATCGTGCCGCACATGAAGCGGCACAAGCGCGGCGCGATCGTGATGATCAACACGCAGGCGACCCGCAAGCCGTTTGCAGGGGAATCGGGCTACGCTGTATCGAAGGGGGCGCTCGCGGTTGCGGCAAAATACCTGGCGCGCGAGCTCGGCGTGCACGGGATCCGCGCGAACAGCATCCACATGGGGTGGATGTGGGGCGTGCCGACGCAGGCGTATTTCCGGCAGGCGGCCGCCGAGTACGGGATGACGGAAGAGGAGATCATCGCGCCGATCGCGTCGAACATCGCGCTCGCGAAGCTGCCGACCGACGACGACTGCGCGCGCGCGGCGCTGTTCCTCGCGTCGGATTATGCGAACGCGGTGACCGGCGCGACGCTGGATGCGAACGGCGGCGATTTCATGCCCTGAGGATGGAGCAACGAATCATGCAGGAAACACAACAGGGACGGCATTTCTTCGCGTTCAATGGCGACGCGGACGGCCTGTGCGCGCTGCAGCAGTTGCGGCTCGCGGAGGGCGAGCGCGGCACGCTCGTGACCGGCGTGAAGCGCGACATCAAGCTGCTCGAGCGAATCGACGCGCGTGCCGGCGACCGCGTGACCGTGCTCGACGTGTCGCACGACCAGAACCGCGACGCATGCACGCGGCTGTTGCGCGACGGCGCGGCGGTCCGCTACTTCGATCACCACTTCGCCGGCGAGCTGCCCGGCGATGCGCGTTTCGATGCCTATATCGACACGGCCGCCGACGTCTGCACGAGCGCGCTCGTGAACCGCTATCTCGGCGGCCGCCACGTGCGCTGGGCGATCGTCGCGGCGTTCGGCGACGAACTGCCGGCGCTCGGCGACGCGCTCGCGCGCGAATACGGGCTCGACGAAGCCGAACGCAGCACGCTGGCCGAACTCGGGCTCTACCTGAACTACAACGCGTACGGCGACTGCGTCGGCGACCTGCATTTCGATCCGGCGGTGCTGGCCGACGCGATGCTGCCGTGCGTCGATCCGCTCGACTTCGTGCGCGACACGCCGGTGTTCGCCGCGCTGCGCGACGGCTATCGGGACGACATGGCGCGGGCCTGCGCGCTCGCACCGCTGCGCGACGTGCCGGGTGCGATGTTGATCAGGATGCCGGATCATCCGTGGGCGCGGCGCGCGACGGGGATGCTCGCGAACGAACGGATGCGCAATGCGCCGCAGGCGGCGCTCGCGGTGCTGTCGCCGCGCGCGCAGGGCGGGCTCGTGGTCAGCGTGCGCGTGCCCGACGGCCGGCCGCTCGGCGCCGACGAGTTCTGCCGAGGCTTCCCGACCGGCGGCGGGCGCAAGCGCGCGGGCGGCATCAATCATTTGCCGGAAGCGGAGTTCGACGCGTTCGCCGAGCGCTTCGAAGCGGCGTTTCGTCTCGACTGAGCCGAGGGCCGGCGACACGCGCGCCGTGCAGCGATGCCACGGCGCGCGCGTCGTGCGACATGCCGGTTCAGCCGGTCGCGCCGGCGAGCACGGCCGGCACGTTGTGGCCGTAGCAGCGCTCCTCGACACGCTCGGCGATGCGCCAGCCCTGCGCGGTGCGCACGAACCGGTCGACGTACCACAGCCCGAGAAACATCACCTGCGTGCCGCCGTCCGTCAGCGCGACTTCCATCGGATTGAAGCAGATCGTGCGGCCGCGCGCGGTGTCGCCGTCGAGCGTGATCGACAGGTTGCCGACCATGTGCTGGTACTGAGGGAACTGCGGCAGCACGGTGCGCAGCCATGCTTTCACGGCCGGATAGGTGCCGGCGATGCCGCCCATCGCGCGATAGTCGATCTTCGCGTCGCGCGTGAACACCGCATCGAGCGCGTCGAAGTCGCGCGCATCGATCGCGTTCGAGTACGCGACGATCAGTTCGCGGATGTCGTGGTGATCGGAGAGGGTCTGCAGATCAGGCATCGGCAGTGTTCCGTCACGCGCTCTTGCGCCGGTGTGCCGCATGCAGCGCTTCCGCGCGCTGCTTCACGTCGCGCGCGCACTGGTCGAACCCCTGTTTCACCCAGCCGCCGTGCTCGCGCATGATCGTTTCTGCGTTGATGCCGAGAAACTGGTCGGTCGTGAAGTACTGGCAGCGTTCGGCGCCGTCGGCTTCGACGTACTGGTCGCGGCGCGCGGCGTCCTGGTTGTCGGCGGTCGGGCGCTGCTCCCACGACAGCAAGCGTTCGGGCTCGCACGCGACGAGGATTTCGTTGACGGGAATCACCGTCTCCGTGCCCGGAATGCGCACCTGCATGTGCACGAAGTCGCCGATCCGGCCGGTCGTTTCGAGGCCGACGCAGAACGTGTTCCATTCGCCGTAGCGCGGGAAGTCGGTCAGCACTTCCCAGACGACGGAAGCGGGGGCGTCGATCGCGACGGTGATCGAGGTGACGAGATTGGCTGGTTTGGTCATGGCGGGTTTCGGGTGAGCGTGAGGGGGAGGACGGGATCGCGGGTGCGCCCGCCCGGAAGGACGCGCGCCGCGACGGCCGAAACGGTCCGCGCGGGTGCCGGCGGGCATGGCGGATGCGCCGCACGACGCACGTGGCCGGTTGGCGGCCGGCGCATGCCGCGCACCGCGGCGACCCCGACATCGAGCGTAGGCCGGCGCATGCGGCGAAGAATCGTCGGAATGGACTAGGTGTTTCACCGGGCCGTCGATCCGCCGGCTGTATGCGATGCGCGATGCGCGCACGGGGACCGCATGCGTTTCGAGCATCGACATCGCGCGACCCTGCCGCGACAATACGGGTCACTTTTCCGTTTCCTGCCCCGAGGTGCCCGTGGCAGCCAAGTCGTCCGTCGCTCCTGTCGTCGTGTGGTTCCGCGACGATCTGCGCGTGACCGACCAGCCCGCGCTGACGCGCGCGGTCGCGTCGGGCCAGCCGCTCGTGTGCGTGTATGTCGACGACACGGGCGAGGGCGCGGGGCGCGCGCCCGGCGGCGCCGCGCGCTGGTGGCTGCACGGCTCGCTCGCCGCACTCGACGCGGCGCTTGCGCGTCATGGCGGACGCCTGTTGCTGTTGCGCGGCGATGCACCGCGCGAGATCGAACGTGTCGTGCACGACACGGGCGCGGCGGCCGTGTACTGGAACCGCCGCTATGCGCAGCCGCAGCGCGATGCCGATGCGGCGTTGAAGGCATCGCTGAAGGCGCGCGGCCTCGAGGTCGAGAGCAGCAACGGCAGCCTGCTGAACGAACCGTGGGAAGTGCTGACGGGCGCCGGCACGCCGTTCCAGGTGTTCACCGCATACTGGCGCGCGGTGCGGCGCGATCGCACGGTGGCGGCGCCGCTGCCGGAACCGGCGCGGATCGTGTTTCATCCCTGGCCGGCCGGCGTGCGCGAACACGCGCTGGCGCTCGACGCGCTCGCGTTGCGCCCGCGTGCGCCGGACTGGGCGGGCGGCCTGCGCGACGCGTGGCCGGCACCCGACGAAGCCGGCGCGCAGGCGCGGCTCGACGCGTTTTCAGTCGAATCGCTGGCCGGCTACGCCGATACGCGCGACCGGCCCGACTCGTTGGCGACGAGCCGGCTGTCGCCATTCCTGCGCTTCGGCAACGTGTCGCCGCGACAGGTGTGGCATGCGGTGCAGGGCGCCGCACAGGCGGGCGGCGCGGCGTGTGGGGCCGGCGCCGAGAAATTCCTGAGCGAACTCGGCTGGCGCGAATTCAGCCACGTGCTGCTGTATCACTTCCCGGCCCTCGCGACCGATAATTTCCGCGCGCAGTTCGACGCGATGCCGTGGCGCGACGATCCCGCCGCGCTGCGCGCGTGGCAGCGCGGGCTGACGGGCTATCCGCTCGTCGATGCGGGAATGCGCGAGCTGTGGGCGACCGGCTGGATGCACAACCGCGTGCGGATGGTCGTCGCGTCGTTTCTCGTCAAGCATCTGCTGATCGACTGGCGGGCGGGCGAGCGCTGGTTCCACGACACGCTCGTCGATGCGGACGCCGCGAACAACCCGGCGAACTGGCAATGGGTGGCCGGCTGCGGCGCCGACGCCGCGCCGTATTTCCGCATCTTCAATCCGGTGACGCAGGGCCGCAAGTTCGACCCGCAGGGCGCGTACGTGCGCCGCTGGGTGCCGGAACTCGCGGGCCTCGACGCGGCGACCATCCATGCGCCGTGGGACGCGTCGCCGGTGGAGCGTGCGGCGGCCGGCGTGCGGCTCGGCGTCGACTATCCGGCGCCGATCGTCGATCACGACGGCGCGCGCCGTCGTGCGCTCGATGCGCTGGCCACGTTGCCGAAGCGTCACTAGGCGTCGCTGAGCGCCGCCGGCCAGCCGCGCGGTGCGGCTTGCCGCGTCAGTCGCAGAATGCCGCATGCTCGAGCAGCGCGAGCGCGATGCCCGAATCGAAGTAGGCCGCGCCGCACCACGCGACGAACGCGAGCACGCCGGCGGCCAATGCCGCACGGATCATGCCCATGCGGCCTTATTCGACGCCGGACGCACGATGCGCGCGTCGTCGATCGGCAGGTGCAGGAGCGCCGCCAGCACGCCGAGCGCGATCGAGCCGATCCACAGCGGCAGGTACGAATGCGTCGCGTCGTACACGAGCGCGCCGAGCCACACGCCGAAGAAGCTGCCGAGCTGGTGCCCGAAGAATACGAAGCCGAACAGCGTCGCGATGTAGCGCACGCCGAATACCTGCGAGACCACGCCGTTGGTCAGCGGCACCGTGCCGAGCCACGTGAAGCCCATCACGGCCGCGAACACGTAGACGCTTGCGGGCGACAACGGTGCCGCGACGAACGCAGCCATCGCCAGCGCGCGCACGAGGTACAGCACGGACAGCACGTACTTGCGCCGCAGCAGGCCGCCGAGATGGCCGCACGCGTAGGTACCGGCCACGTTGGTCAGCGCGATCAGCGCGAGCGCGACGCTGGCGTGGCGCGCCGGCAGGCCGTGATCGAGCAGGTAGGCCGGCAGGTGGGTCGCGATGAACGCGAGCTGGAACCCGCATGCGAAGAACCCTGCGTTCAGCAGCCAGAAGCCGCGGTGCGCGAACGCTTCGCGCACCGCCGCGCGGATCGACTGGTCGGGGCCGTCCGCGCGGCTCGCCGCCTGCGTGGGCCGGTCGCGCACCAGCATGGCGAGCGGCGCGAGCAGCGCGGCGACGAGGGCGAGCGCGACGAATGCATGCTGCCAGCCGATGCCGCCGATCAGGACTTGCGCGACCGGCACCATGCAGAACTGGCCGAGCCCGCCGATCGCGCCGGCGACGCCGAGCGCCCAGCTGCGCCGATCGGGTGGGAACAGCCGGCTCAGCGCGCCGTAGATCGACGCGAAGGCCGATCCCGACAGCGCGATGCCGATCACGAGCCCCGCGCCGACCGTGAACACGCCGGCCGATGCCGCCAGCGCCATCGTGACGAGCCCGGCCGCGTACAGCAGCATGCCGGCGACGATCACGCGCACCGACCCGAAGCGGTCGGCGATCATCCCGGCGAACGGCTGGGCGATGCCCCAGATCAGGTTCTGCAGCGCGAGCGCGAGGCCGAACGCTTCGCGCGACCAGCCGTGGTCGAGCGTGACGGGGGCGAGGAACAATCCCTGCACGTGGCGGATGCCGAGCGCGGCGCCCATGATCAGGCCGCCTGCGAGCACCGGCAGCCAGCGGCGCCGGGCGTCCCGTTCGATCGGGGTCATGCGTGTCTCCGGATGAATGCGTGCGGCGCGACGGCCGCGTTCGATCCGATTAGACGATCCGGTGCCGGGGGCGCTCAAGCGATCATTCGGTCGGGTTCGCATGCGTGTCGGGAATGCGATGCGGAATGGCTGCGAGGCCGGCGGAGCCTGAGCGCCGCCGCGACGCAGGCAGGGGCGTATCGGCAGCGAGGTTGCGGCGGAACCGGCACACCTTAGCATCGCGTGCCGGAGGCGCGATCCGGCGCGCATTACCGCGCAGGCACCGGCCCGACGCGGAACATCGCGCCCGGCCTACCGCTGCGCCACGTCGTACGCGCGCATCGCCGCATCGCACTCGGCCGCTTCCGCGAGAATCCAGTCGCGCACGTCGGCGACTTCACGGCGCGGTGCCGGATCGTGCCGGAACAGCCAGTAGCCATAGGCATCCGACAACGCCTGCGAGTGCGGGCCGAGCACCGCGAGCCGGCCGTCCGCGAGCATCGGCGCGACGAGCGCGAGCCTTCCGAGCGCGACGCCCTGGCCGGCGATCGCGGCGTGAATCACCTGGTCGTACTGGTTGAAGCGCAGCACGCCCTTCGGGCGCGCGTCGCCGAGCCCGGCTGCCTGCAGGTGCGCACGCCACTGCAGTTGCGCTTGCGGCGGGCCGTCGAATTCGAGCAGCACGTGATCCGCGATCACGGCCGCGTCGGTGACGGGCCGGGTGGCCAGCGCGGGGTGCGCGACCGGCACGACGATCTCGTCGAACAGGCGCACGGCGCCGGCCGGCGCGCGCTCGCGCGGGCAGTAGCGGATCCCGAGGTCGATGCCTTCCGCGCGCAAATCGAGTACCTTGTCGTTCGCGGCGACGCGCAAGTCGATGTCGGGCAGGCGCGCCTGCAGGCGCCCGAGTCGCGGCAGCAGCCACAGCGCGGTGACGCCGATGCTCGCGGTGATCGTGACGGGCTGGCGCTCGCGCGCGGCGGCGAGCGACGCGACCGTGTCCTGCAGGCTGAGCAGCGCCGCATCCGCGGCGCGAAACAGCCGCTCGCCTTCCGGCGTGAACGCGATCTTGCGATAGCCGCGCTGCAGCAGTGCGACGCCGAGATGCGCTTCGAGCGCATGCACCTGGCGGCTGACCGCCGATTGCGTGACGCACAGGTCCTGCGCGGCGAGCGTGATGCTCATGCGGCGGCCGACGGCGACGAAGCCGCGCACGAGGTCCAGCGAAGGGAGACGGACGAGCGGCGTTGACATGCGTAGGGCTCATGCGAACGGAGCAGCAAGATTGGTTGAGAACGCCGGGCGCGTCAAGTTCAATGGAGGCTGGCCGATCGGGTAGGCGCCGGGGCATGCAGTGCCGTACAGGAGACAGGATGACGATTTCGAACGAAGCAGGCGGGGCCGTGCGCGGCACGCGCGCGACGCAGCAGGCGGCCGAGCGCCCGGCGGGCGCGTTGCCGCCGGAGCCCGTGACGCTGAGCGCGGCCGACGGTTACGTGCTGCGCGGCTACGTGTGGCGGCATCGCGGCGGCGGCGCCGTGCGGCCCGTGACGATCGTCAATTGTGCGACGTCGGTGCGCTGCGACTATTACTTCCGCTTCGCGGCCTGGCTGTTCGCGCAGGGGCGCGACGTGCTCGTCTACGACTATCGCGGGATCGGCGGCTCGCGCCCCGCGCGGCTCGCGACGCTGCGCGCGAACTGGCTCGACTGGGGGCGGCTCGATTGCGAGGCCGCGCTGCACTACGCGCGCGACGCGTTTCCGGGCCAGCCGCTCGACGTCGTCGCGCACAGCATCGGCGGCTGCGTGCTCGGTCTTGCGGCGTCGAACGCTTGCGTGCGTCACGTGGTGACCGTCGGCGCGCAGTATGCGTACTGGCGCGACTATCGGCCGGAAGAGCGGCGGCGCATGTGGTGGAAGTGGCACGTCGCGATGCCGGCGCTCGCGGCCGTGTTCGGCTACGTGCCCGCGAAGCGGCTCGGCTGGATGGAAGACACGCCGCGCGGCGTCGCGCTGTCGTGGGTGCGCTCGCAACCGCGCTTCGAGGACGCCTACACACACGGCCCGCTCGCCGAAACCGCGGCGAGCCGCGCCGCGTTGCCGGCCCGCTTCGCGCGGCTGTCGGCGCCGATGCTCGCGATCGGCCTCGACGACGACGGGTTCGGCACGGTCGACGCGATCGAACGGCTGGTCGGCTACTACACGGGCAGCGACGTCACGCACCTGCGGATCGCGCCGCGCGACATCGGCGCTGACGAGATCGGCCATTTTGCGTTCTTCCACAGCCGCTTCACCGACACGCTGTGGCCCGTCGCGCTGTACTGGCTGCAGCACGGCGCACTGCAGGCCGATGCGCCCGGCAGCGTCCACGCGCGCCATCCGGCGCAGCGGGCGAGACTGGCGGGTAGCGGCATGCCAGGTGCGGTCGCGCACGGGTGACCTCGCCCGCATGCGCGGCCAGGCCGTTGTATCGCCGAAGCGGCCGCGCCGGCTGCCGCTGCCGACAATCGCGGCCGCGACGTGTCGGTCTCCGTTCCGCGCGATCGATTAACATCGGACGTTTGATTCGACTGGCTGCTGCGTGCCGATGTCCATTCCGCCCGATTCCGAGATTCCCGCCGACCTGTCCCGCGCGTGGCGCGTGCACCGGCTCGAGGTGCCGCCGGCCGCGTCGCGTGCCGGCGTGCAGGTCGCGCGCATCGATTTCGACTGGCGCGTGCCGCTCGCGTCGCCCGCTTACGCGGCACTGAGCGACGCCGAGCGCGCGCGTGCCGTGCGCTACCTGCGGCACGAGGATGCGGTGCGCAGTGCCGCGACGCGCGCCGCGCTGCGCGACGTGCTCGGTGCAGCGCTCGGTGTTGCGCCGCGGGACATCGCGATCGTCGTCGACGAATCGGGACGGCCGTCGCTGGATCCCGCGCACCGCGCGACGCTCGATTTCAACGTGTCGCACGCGGGCGATCATGCGCTCGTCGCATGGACAGGTACGGGGCGCGTCGGCGTCGATATCGAATGCTGCAACCGGTTGACCGACTGGCGCGCGCTGACGCGCGAAGTGTGCGCGGCCGCCGAGGCCGCGTATCTCGACGGCCTGCCGCTCGCCGCGCGTGCCGACGCGTTCATGCGCGTGTGGTCCGCGAAGGAGGCGCTGCTGAAGGCGCTCGGTACCGGCATCGTCGGCGGGCTGCGCGCATTCGCGGTCGTGCCGCCGCGCGATGCGGCGACGCCCGCGACGACGATCGTCGAGCCGGCCGCGCCGGCCGCCGGCGTGGCCGCGTTCGACGCGGGCTGGCTCGACGCGGCGCCCGGCTACGCGGCGTGCGTCGCGTGGAAGCGCTGAGCCTGTGTCAGCACGCGCTGCTCACTCGAGCGGCGCGTCGTTCGGCGCCGCATAGCGCGCCTTGATCACGTCGCTCATCGGGAAGTCGAACGCGAGCCCCTTCGGCGGCACCGGCTTCATGAACCACTTGTCGTACAGCGCATTGATCTCGCCGCGCTTCATCAACTGCACGAGCACGCCGTCGACGAGCGCCTTGAACTGCGGATCGTCCTTGCGCAGCATGAACCCGTACGCCTCCGACGATTGCGGCGTGCCGACGATCGTCCAGTCGGCCGGCTTCGCCGCGAGCTGGCGCACGCCGGCGAGCAGCACGTCGTCCATCATGTAGGCGGCCGCGCGGCCCGATTCGAGCGTGAGGCGTCCTTCGCCGTAGTCCTTCGCGCTGATGATCTGCATGTTCATCTTCTTTTCCTCGTTCATCTTGCGCAGCAGGCGCTCGGACGTGGTGCCCTGGTTGGTCACGACCGTCTTGCCGGCGAGATCGGGGAAGTCGCGGATGCCCGAGCTCGTGCGCGTGAGCAGGCGTGTCGTCGCGACGAAGAAGGTGCTCGAGAACGCGACCTGCGCGTGGCGCGCGGCGAGGTTGGTGGTCACTCCGCATTCGAGATCGACGGTGCCGTTCTGCACCAGCGGGGTGCGGTTCTGCGACGTGACCGGAATGAAGCGCACCTGCAGGTCGGGCTTGCCGGTGCGTGCCTTCACCGCGGCGATCACGCGGTCGCACAGGTCCTGCGAGAAGCCGACCACCTTGCCGCTCGCGTCGACATAGGAGAACGGCACCGACGTCTCGCGGTGGCCGATCGAGATCAGGTTGGCCTGCCGGATCTTCTCGAGCGTGCCGGACAGCGGCTCGGCGGCGAGCGACGTGCCGCACGCGAGCGCGCAGGCGGCGACGAGCAGGCTGCGGCCGGACAGGGCGGTCAACCGGGGCGGGATGGTCATGGTAGGTCTCCAGAGGCAGGTTGCAGGGGAGTGAGGATTCGTATGTTGCCAAAAATAAAATATTTGCAACATATGTTAATTACCCTGCCTGCCGGGCCGGTCCGGCGGGCCGCGCCGGGCATCAGGGAAACTCCCGAGTCGAAATCATGAAAAACGGGGTTGTCTAGACAAGTTCCGGTGGCTACACTGCAACTCATCCCGAACTTGTCTAGACAGGATTGCTCACATGATTACGTTGACCCCCGGCCACCTGACCCTCCCGCAACTGCGCAAGATCGCTCGCGAATCCGTACAGCTCAAGCTCGACCCGGCGAGCTTCGCGAAGATCGACGCCGGCGCGAAGGCCGTCGCCGACATCGCGGCAAAGGGCGAGCCGGCCTACGGCATCAATACGGGCTTCGGCCGCCTGGCCAGCACGCACATCCCGCACGATCAGCTCGAGCTGCTGCAGAAGAACCTGGTGCTGTCGCATGCGGTCGGCGTCGGCGAGCCGATGGCGCGTTCGTCGGTGCGCCTCCTGATGGCATTGAAGCTGTCGAGCCTCGGCCGCGGCCACTCGGGCATCCGCCGCGAGGTGATGGACGCGCTGATCACGCTGTTCAACGCCGACGTGCTGCCGCTGATCCCGGTGAAGGGCTCGGTCGGCGCATCGGGCGACCTCGCGCCGCTCGCGCACATGTCGGCCGTGCTGCTCGGCGTCGGTGAAGTGTTCATCCGCGGCGAGCGCGCGAGCGCGCTCGACGGTCTGCGCGTCGCGGGCCTCGCGCCGCTCACGCTGCAGGCGAAGGAAGGCCTGGCGCTGCTGAACGGCACGCAGGCGTCGACGGCGCTGGCGCTCGACAACATGTTCGCGATCGAAGACCTGTACCGCACCGCGCTCGTCGCGGGTGCGCTGTCGGTCGACGCGGCAGCCGGCTCGGTGAAGCCGTTCGACGCACGCATCCACGCACTGCGCGGCCATCAAGGCCAGATCGACGCGGCCGCGTCGTATCGCGACCTGCTCGAAGGCTCGCCGATCAACCAGTCGCACCGCGACTGCGACAAGGTGCAGGATCCGTACAGCCTGCGCTGTCAGCCGCAGGTGATGGGCGCATGCCTGGACCAGATGCGCCACGCCGCCGACGTGCTGCTGATCGAAGCGAACGCCGTGTCGGACAACCCGCTGATCTTCCCGGATACCGGCGAAGTGCTGTCGGGCGGCAACTTCCACGCTGAACCCGTCGCATTCGCGGCCGACAACCTCGCGCTTGCCGCATCGGAAATCGGCGCGCTGGCCGAGCGCCGCATCGCACTGCTGATCGACGCGACGCTGTCGGGCCTGCCCCCGTTCCTGGTGAAGGACGGCGGCGTGAACTCCGGCTTCATGATCGCCCACGTGACGGCCGCCGCGCTGGCATCGGAAAACAAGACGCTCGCGCACCCGGCGTCGGTCGACTCGCTGCCGACCTCGGCGAACCAGGAAGACCACGTGTCGATGGCGACGTTCGCCGCACGCAAGCTCGCCGACATCGCGGACAACACGAAGCACATCCTCGCGATCGAACTGCTGGCCGCCGCCCAGGGTGTCGACCTGCGCGCGCCGTACCACACGAGCCCGAAGCTCGCGCCCGTGATGGAAACGATCCGCGGCAAGGTTGCGCACTACGAGCTCGACCACTACTTCGCACCGGACATCGCCGTGATCGCTACGCTCGTCGGCGAGCGCGCGTTCGCGAAGGTTGCGCCGTTCTCGTTCGCCTCGGAACAGTAAGCCCATGAGCGCGCCGGTCTACCAGGAGATCAAGGATTTCATCCTGGGCCGCATTCACGCCGGCGAGTGGGCGGAGGGCGACCAGGTGCCCTCCGAGAACGAACTGGCCCGCGAGTTCAAGGTCGCGCGCATGACCGTCAACCGCGCGTTGCGCGAGTTGACGGCCGAGCAGGTGCTCACGCGCATGAAGGGCGCCGGCACCTACGTCGCGCGGCCGAAGTACGAGTCGACGCTCGTCGCGATCCGCAGCATCTCGGAAGAGGTCGATGCCCGCGGGCATGCGTACCGCGCCAGCGTGCTCGGCCTCGAGACGATCCGGGCCGACGAGGCGCTCGCGGACGAGATGCAGGTGGCCGTGCGCGCGAAGCTGTTTTATTCGCAGGTGTTGCACTTCGAGAATGACGAACCCGTCCAGCTCGAAGAACGGTGGGTGAATCCGGCGATCGCGCCGGATTATGCGGAGCAGGACTTCACGAACACGACGCCGAACCTGTACCTGATGCGCGCGGCGCCGCTGCAGCGCGTCGAGTACCGGATCGAAGCGGCGGCTCCGGCGCCCGAGCGGCGCGAGCAGCTGCGGATGGACGACGTCGAGCCGTGTCTGGTTTTACATCGGCGCACCTGGTCGCAGGGCGTCGTCGCCTCGGTGGCGAATCTGTGGCACCCCGGCAGCCGTTATCGCTTCACCGGGCATTTCTGATTCCTATTGATATTCACTTTCCCTCGGGAGCAGTCGTCATGAACCATCCGAAACACATCGATCCCCGCCTCGATCCGACGCGCACGATCCGCGCACCGCGCGGCAGCGAGAAAACCTGCAAGACCTGGCTGGCCGAAGCGGCCTACCGGATGATCCAGAACAACCTGGATCCGGAAGTCGCCGAGCATCCGCATGCGCTCGTCGTGTACGGCGGCATCGGCCGCGCGGCGCGCAACTGGGAATGCTACGACCAGATTCTCGCGTCGCTGAAGGATCTCGAGGAAAACGAAACGCTGCTGATCCAGTCGGGCAAGCCGGTCGGCGTGTTCCGCACGCACAAGGATGCGCCGCGCGTGCTGCTCGCGAACTCGAACCTCGTGCCGCACTGGGCGAACTGGGACCACTTCCACGAGCTCGACCGCAAGGGCCTGATGATGTACGGCCAGATGACGGCCGGCAGCTGGATCTACATCGGCAGCCAGGGCATCGTGCAGGGCACCTATGAAACGTTCTTCTCGGTCGCGAACCAGCACTTCAACGGCGACCCGTCGGGCCGCTGGATCCTGACGGGCGGCCTGGGCGGCATGGGCGGCGCGCAGCCGCTGGCCGCGACGATGGCCGGCTTCTCGATGATCGCGGTCGAGTGCGACGAGACGCGCATCGACTTCCGCCTGAAAACGCGCTACGTCGACAAGAAGGCGACGACGCTCGACGAAGCGCTCGGCATGATCGACGAAGCGAAGCGCACCGGCAAGCCGGTGTCGGTCGGCCTGCTCGGCAACGCGGCCGACGTGTTCGCGGAACTCGTCAAGCGCGGCGTCACGCCGGATTGCGTGACCGACCAGACGAGCGCGCACGATCCGATCAACGGCTATCTGCCGCAAGGCTGGACCGTCGCGCAATGGCGCGAGGCGCAGAAGGTCGATCCGCAAAGCATCGTGAAGGTCGCGAAGCAGTCGATGGCCGTCCAGGTGCGCGCGATGCTGACGCTGCAGGAGCGCGGCGCGGCCACGCTCGACTACGGCAACAACATCCGCCAGATGGCGCTGGAAATGGGCGTCGAGAACGCGTTCGACTTCCCGGGCTTCGTGCCGGCCTATATCCGCCCGCTGTTCTGCGAAGGCAAGGGTCCGTTCCGCTGGGTCGCGCTGTCGGGCGATCCGGAAGACATCTACAAGACCGACCAGAAGGTGAAGGAGCTGATCCCCGACGATCCGCACCTGCACAACTGGCTCGACATGGCGCGTGAGCGCATCGCGTTCCAGGGCCTGCCGGCACGGATCTGCTGGGTCGGCGTGAAGGATCGCTATCGCCTCGGCCAGGCGTTCAACGAGATGGTAAAGAACGGCGAACTGAAGGCCCCGATCGTGATCGGCCGCGACCACCTCGACACCGGTTCGGTCGCGAGCCCGAACCGCGAGACGGAATCGATGAAGGACGGCTCGGACGCCGTGAGCGACTGGCCGCTGCTGAACGCACTGCTGAACACCGCGGGCGGCGCATCGTGGGTGTCGCTGCACCATGGCGGCGGCGTCGGGATGGGCTTCTCGCAGCACTCGGGCGTCGTGATCGTCGCGGACGGCACCGCCGACGCGCACGAGCGTCTCGGCCGCGTGCTGTTGAACGATCCGGCGACGGGCGTGATGCGCCATGCGGATGCCGGCTACGAACTCGCGCAGCAGACGGCCCGCGAAGCCGGCCTGAAGCTGCCGATGCTCGGCCGCTGAGCATGACGGCGCTCGACCAGGCGCCGGTGCACGCAACGCTGATCCGCGCGGCGGATCTCGTTGCGTCGCCGTGGAAGAACGGCGGCGGCGTGACGCGCGAAATCGCGGCATTTTCCCCCGAGGGGACGTCCTTCGGGGCGCCGCCGGGCGCCGCGCTCGATGCGTTCGCGTGGCGCGTGAGCGTTGCGGACGTCGGCGCACCCGGGCCGTTCTCGCGTTTCGACGGCGTCGACCGCACGCTCGTGCTGCTGTCCGGCGCGGGCATGACGCTCGCGGAAGCGGGCGGTGCGCGCCATGTGCTCGACGCGTCGCTCGCCCGTGCGGATTTTGCCGGGGAAACGCCGATCGACGCGACGCTGCACGACGGCGCGACGCGCGACTTCAACCTGATGACGCGCCGCTCGGCCGCACGCGGGAGCGTCGACGTGTGGCCCGAAGGCACGCACCGCGTCGAGCGCGCCGATACCGTGCTGCTGTTCTGCGCGGCCGGCGCGGTCGGCATCGGGATCGACGGCGCGCACTACACACTGCAGGAAATGGACACGCTGCGGCTCGACGGGCCGCGGCGTGCGTTTGACGTCGTCGTGAGCGGAGGCGGCGCGCTGCTCGCCGTGTCGCTCGCCGTCGGCGAACGAGACTGAACGCATGAAACCGACTGTCTGGCATCACCTGAGGCTGTGTCCGCACGGCCACCCTGACGAAACGATCGACGACGCGGCGATCGCCGTCGACGAAACTGGCACGATCGTGTGGCTGGGCGCATTTTCCGCGCTGCCGCACGGTTACGCACACTGGCAGCGGGAAGACCTGCACGGCGCGTGGGTGACGCCGGGCCTTGTCGACTGCCACACGCACCTCGTGTACGGCGGCACGCGCGCCGACGAGTTCGCGCAGCGCCTCGCCGGCGTCAGCTACGAGGCAATCGCGCGGCAGGGCGGCGGGATCGTGTCGACGGTGCGCGCGACGCGCGCGGCCGACGAGACGACGCTGTTCGTGCAGGCCGCCGCACGCCTGCAGCCGCTGCTCGCCGAAGGCGTGAGCGCGATCGAGATCAAGTCGGGCTACGGGCTCGACCTCGCGAGCGAGCGCAAGATGCTGCGCGTCGCGCGCCAGCTCGGCGAGCGCTTTCCGGTCACGGTCTACACGACGTTCCTCGGCGCGCACGCGCTGCCGCCGGAATACGCGGGCCGCGCGGATGACTATATCGACGAAGTGTGCGAACGGATGCTGCCGGCGCTCGCCGACGAAGGGCTCGTCGACGCGGTCGACGTGTTCTGCGAGCGCATCGGCTTTTCGCTCGCGCAGACCGAGCGCGTGTTCGAGGCCGCGACGCGGCGCGGCCTGCCGGTGAAGCTGCACGCGGAGCAGTTGTCGAACGCGGGCGGCACCGCGCTTGCCGCGCGCTATCGCGCGCTGTCCGCCGAGCACCTCGAATTTCTCGACGAAGCCGGCATCGAGGCGATGAAGGCAGCCGGCACGGTCGCCGTGCTGTTGCCCGGCGCGTATTACTTCATTCGCGAAACGCAATTGCCGCCGATCGAGCTGCTGCGCAAGCACGGCGTGCCGATCGCGCTCGCGACCGACCACAACCCCGGCACGTCGCCGCTCGAATCGCTGCTGCTGACGCTGAACATGGGCTGCACGCTGTTCCGGATGACGGTGCCCGAAGTGCTGCAGGGCGTGACGCGCCATGCGGCCGCGGCGCTCGGCCGCGCGGATCGCCACGGTGCGCTCGAGATCGGTCGCCAGGCCGATTTCGCGGCCTGGTCGGTCGGCTCGCTGTCGGAGCTCGCTTACTGGATCGGCCGGCCGCTGTGCGAGCAGGTCGTGCGCGGCGGTGCGACGGTGTTTCGCCGGATGAACGGCTAGCCTTGCAACAGACGAGACTCACCATGACCGAAATGACGCTGTTCGCGGACCATGCCTATCTGCCCGACGGCTGGCGCCGCAACGTGCTGCTGCGCTGGGACGCGGCCGGCACGCTGACCGACGTGACGCCCGACACCGATGCGCCGGCAGGCGTCGCGCGCGCGGCCGGGCCCGTGCTGCCCGGCATGCCGAACCTGCATTCGCACGCGTTCCAGCGCGCGATGGCGGGGCTCACCGAATACCGCGCGAATCCCGCCGACAGCTTCTGGAGCTGGCGCGACCTGATGTACCGCTTCGCGCTGAAGATCACGCCCGACGCGCTCGCGGCGATCGCGCGCTGGCTGTACGTCGAGATGCTCAAGTGCGGCTACACGTCGGTATGCGAATTCCACTACGTGCATCACACGCAGGACGGCTCGCGCTATCCGCAGATCGCGGAACTCGGCACGCGCGTGATCGACGCGGCGCGCTCGGCCGGCATCGGCATCACGATGCTGCCCGTGTCGTACCAGTTCGCCGGCTTCGGCAACAAGCCGCCGCGCGATGACCAGCGCCGCTTCATCAATACGCCCGACGGCCTGCTCGAACTGCTCGACTCGATGCGCCGCGTCGCGCCCGAGCACGGCGGCCTGCGCTACGGCGTCGCGCCGCATTCGCTGCGCGCGGTGTCCGAAAACGGGCTGCGCGTGCTGCTCGAAGGCCTGCCCGACGAGGCGCCGGTGCATATTCACATCGCCGAGCAGACGGCCGAAGTCGACGATTGCGTGCGGGCCTACGGCGCGCGTCCCGTGCAATGGCTGCTCGATCGCTTCGACGTCGATGCGCGCTGGTGCCTCGTGCACGCGACGCACGTCGATGCGGCCGAAACGGCCGCGCTCGCGAAGCGTCGTGCGGTGGCCGGCCTGTGCCTGACCACCGAAGCGAACCTCGGCGACGGCGTGTTCCCGGCCGTCGACTTTCTCGCGCAGGGCGGCGTGATCGGCGTCGGCTCGGACAGCCACGCATCGGTCGACTGGCGCTCGGAGCTGCGCCTGCTCGAATACGGGCAGCGGCTCGTGCATCGCGCGCGCAACGTGCTCGCGAGTGACACGCAGGCGCAGGTCGCCGACCGGCTGTTCGACGCGTCGCTCGCGGGCGGCGCGCAGGCCAGCGGGCGGCGCATCGGTGCGCTGCGCGAAGGCTGCCGCGCCGACTGGCTCGTGCTCGATCCCGACCATCCGGCGATCGCCGAACACGGCAGCGCAGCCTGGCTGTCGGGCGCGGTGTTCGCGGAGCACGGCGACACGCCGGTACGCGACGTCTACACCGGCGGCGAACGCGTCGTGAGCGGCCGCCGCCATCGCGACGAAGCGCTCGCGTATGCCGACTATCGCGCCGCGCTGGCGCAACTGCTGCGCTGACGCGCGGCACCCGGCGCACGCCGCGCGCGTGCGCCGGCAAGACTCTTACGGTGATGCGACATGACTGAACAACCGGCTGTATTCACGCTGAAGCAGGGCACGCTGCCGCTGCTGATCTCGATTCCGCACGCAGGCACCCACATCCCCGACGACATCGCCGCGACGATGACGCCCGACGCGCGCTTCGTCGACGATTGCGACTGGCACCTCGAGCGGCTGTACGGGTTCGCGGCGACGCTCGGCGCATCGATCCTCGTGCCGTCGCACGCGCGTTACGTCGTCGACCTGAACCGTCCGCCCGACAACGAGAACCTGTACCCGGGGCAGGACACGACCGGGCTCGTGCCGGTCGACACGTTCGACAAGGCGCCGCTGTATCCGGCGAATGCGCTGCCCGGCAACGACGAGATCATGCGCCGCCGCGACCGCTACTGGCGCCCGTATCACGACGCGCTGCAAGGCGAGATCGCGCGCCTGAAGCGCGAGCACGGCCGTGTGCTCGTGTGGGAAGCGCATTCGATCCGCTCGCACGTGCCGCGTTTCTTCGAAGGCCGCCTGCCTGACTTCAACTTCGGCACGTCGAGCGGCGCGAGCGCCGCGCCCGGCCTTGCCGAGGCGCTCGCCGCATGCGTGACCGCGCACGGCGGATATACGGCCGTCGCGAACGGACGTTTCAAGGGCGGCTACATCACGCGTCACTACGGCGTGCCCGCCACCGGCGTCGAAGCCGTGCAGCTCGAACTGTCACAGATCACCTACATGGAAGAAACGCGTCCGTACGCGTACGACGAAGCGCGTGCCGCGCGGATCGTGCCGCTGCTGCGGACGCTCGTCGAAACCGCGCTCGCACATCGCTGATCCGTCGGCACGCTGCGCGCGCCACGGCCGCCGGCGCGCAGTGCGCACGCCGGCGCAGTGCACAAAACGGCATCGACCCGGCCGGCCGATGCCGTTCTTTTCGTCTGATCGATGTCGGGATCGACACCTGAAAATTTGACGCAATTTTCAGGTGATATAAGCTGAATGTCAGGAAGTTGTCACGCGCGCAGCGGCGGCGACGGCGTCGATCAGCGCCGCACCGCGCCGGAATCCGTTGCGAGACACCTTGCCGACGTGTCGCCGCGCGGCATTGCCGCCTCCGCTTCATAGCGACACGTGTCCTGCCTTCATCAGTCAGTCGAGTACGATCGTGAAAGCCGCCAGCCCTTCGATACGCCGGACCCGAAGTCCGTCGGCGGGCGCGCCGCCTCAGGCCGGGCCGATCCGGCATGCTGATCGCGGCACGCGCGCCGCCCTCATACGCGAGCCTCGTTTCTTCGCTGTGTCCCATTGCGGCCTGCGCCGCTTCAACCTGGTGGCCGCGCACGTATTCAGCGCGGTGCAGTGCGACGGCAGCGCGTCATTGTTGCCCTAGCGTCCTTCTCCTCTTTCGCATCGGGCCGCACCGACTGTTGCCGCACCGTCCGCGCGGCACGATCGCGCATGGGCGCGTGTCGCGCCACCGCGGGCTTCCACCGTTGCGCGCGTCCGCACGCGTCGCGCGCTTATCGCGGAGGCGATCATGCGACCGCGCCCGATCGTAGCCGTCACTGCCGACCGCATGCTGCGCGGCGCCCATCCGAACCATACGGCCGGCGAGAAGTATCTCGTCGCGCTGGTCGACGGCGCCGGCGCGCTCGCGTTCGTGCTGCCCGCGCTGGGAGCGCGGCAGCCGGTCGACGCGATCGTTGCGTCGATCGACGGGCTGCTGCTGACCGGCAGCTATTCGAACGTCGAGCCGCATCACTACGGCGGCCCGGCGAGTACGCCCGACACGCTGCACGACCCCGCGCGCGACGCGACCGCGCTGCCGTTGATCCGCGCGGCGATCGACGCGGGCGTGCCGGTGCTCGCGATCTGCCGCGGCATGCAGGAGCTGAACGTCGCGTATGGCGGCACGCTGCATCAGCGGCTGCATGCGAGCCCCGGCTTCCACGATCATCGCGAGCGCGACGGCGATCCGCTCGAGCGGCAGTACGGCCCAGCGCACCGCGTGCAGCTCGCGCCGGACGGCTTGCTGCAACGGGTCGCGCGCGGCGCGCAGGACGCGATGGTCAATTCGCTGCACAACCAGGGCATCGCGCGGCTCGGCGCGGGGCTCGCGGTCGAAGCGAGCGCGCCCGACGGGCTGATCGAGGCCGTCAGCGTACGCGGCGCGCGCGCGTTCGCGCTCGGTGTGCAGTGGCACCCCGAATGGCGTTTCGCGGAACAGCCGCTGTCGCGCGACATCTTCGCGGCATTCGGCGCGGCGTGCCGCGCGCGCATGACACACCGCATTCATGCGGCCGGCGGCACCATGCCGTCGCCTGCCGCATCCGACGTCGACTGAACGAGGCCGATCATGCAACCCGAACTGAGCGAATTCCTGCGTCAGCACCGCATCACCGAAGTCGAGGCGATCATTCCCGACATGGCCGGCATCGCGCGCGGCAAGATCATTCCGCGCAACAAATTCGAATCCGGCGAATCGATGCGCCTGCCTCAGGCCGTGATGGTGCAGACCGTCACCGGCGACTATCCGGAGGACGGCACGCTGACCGGCGTGACCGATCCCGACATGGTGTGCGTGCCTGATCCGTCGACGATCTGCCTGGTGCCGTGGGCGGTCGACCCGACTGCGCAGGTGATCCACGACTGCGTGCACTTCGACGGCTCGCCGGTCGAGATCTCGCCGCGCTATGTGCTGCGCCACATACTCGACCTGTACAAGGCGAAGGGCTGGAAGCCCGTCGTCGCGCCCGAGCTCGAGTTCTACCTGGTCGACATGAACGCCGATCCCGACCTGCCGTTGCGTCCGCCGGTCGGGCGCACGGGCCGCGCGGAGACGGGCCGCCAGTCGTATTCGATCGAGGCCGTCAACGAGTTCGATCCGCTGTTCGAGGACATCTACGAGTACTGCGAGATGCAGGGCCTCGACATCGAGACGCTGATCCACGAGGTCGGCGCCGCACAGATGGAGATCAACTTCGTGCACGGCGACGCGCTGTCGCTCGCCGACCAGGTGTTCCTGTTCAAGCGCACGGTGCGCGAGGCGGCGCTGCGGCACAACATGTACGCGACGTTCATGGCCAAGCCGATGGAAGGCGAGCCGGGCTCCGCGATGCACATCCACCAGAGCCTCGCCGATGCGCGCACCGGCGACAACCTGTTCGCCGACGAAGGCGGGGTCGTGTCACCGATGTTCCACAGCTATCTCGCGGGACTGCAGAAATACACGCCCGCGCTGATGCCGATCTTCGCGCCGTACATCAACTCGTATCGCCGCCTGTCGCGTTTCATGGCCGCGCCGATCAACGTGCAGTGGGGCTACGACAACCGCACGGTCGGGTTCCGCATCCCGCAGTCGACGCCGGTCGCGCGGCGCATCGAGAACCGGATCCCGGGCGTCGATTGCAACCCGTACCTCGCATTCGCGGCGACGCTTGCGGCCGGTTATCTCGGTCTCACGCAGCAGCTCGCGCCGACCGAGCCGATTGCGTCCGACGGCTACGACCTGCCGTACCAGCTGCCGCGCAATCTCGAGGAGGGCATCTCGCTGATGGCCGCATGCACGCCGCTCGCCGGCATTCTCGGCGACAAGTTCGTGAAGGCGTACCTGGCGTTGAAGGAAACCGAATATGAAGCGTTCTTCCGCGTGATCAGCTCGTGGGAACGCCGTCATCTGCTGCTGCACGTGTGAGCGTGCGGCACCGACTCGCGGAGCAAACATGACCGAACGAAACGAAGCCGCCGCCGCGCGGACGACCGCCGAATACCGCGCGCTCGACGCCGCGCACCACATCCACCCGTTCTCGGACATGGGCGCGCTCAATCGCGC
>NZ_QTPQ01000061.1:0-37431 GCF_003853425.1 Burkholderia sp. Bp9140 | reverse complement strand
ATGGTTCGGGAAGATCCGGACGATGCGGATTCGGTACCGGTGGCGCAGCGCATGCATACGTTCAGGGAGCGGCATCAGTGGCAGGGCGCGTCGCTGTATCTGCACGAACCGGGGACGTTCGTGCCGCTGGCGCGGCTGGACGAGACGCTGGTGGAGGCGGCGTTCGTCGCGACGGACGCGGAGGGGCGGTTCGTACAGGTGCCGGCGAAGACGCGGCACGCGACGCTGTTCTATCAGAACGATCATCTGGGGACGCCGCAGGAGTTGCTGGATGAGTCGGGGAAGGTGGTGTGGGTCGGGCGGTATCGTGCGTGGGGCGGGGAGAAGGTGGTCTGGCGGGAGACGCCGGAGCAGAATGAGGCGGGTAACGCGATCCGGTTTCAGGGGCAGTATCGGGATGAGGAGACGGGGCTGCATTACAACCGGTATCGGTACTACGATCCGGGGTGTGGGCGGTTTGTTAGCAGGGACCCAATCGGGCTGGCTGGTGGACTGAACGTTTTCCAGTACGCACCCAATCCTATTGAATGGATTGATCCACTTGGGCTGTCGCCCCGTTGTGTCACATCCAGAACTGCACGCCGGAATGCGATGAGGCAGGCAGGTATTCCGACGAGTCAACAGCCAATAAGTCAGTCAAAAAATGATTCTGGTTGGGAGTATCGATATGAGATCGCACAAGCGGGGGGCGGGACAATTCAAGCGACCGCCCAGCAACAGACCATGGATGTGAGCCATCGGGATGAGCCTCATTGGGAGGCTGGCAAAGTAAAGATCGATCCGATCAGTGGCAAAACGCGGATGAATGCTTATGGTCGGCCTAAGATTGCCAATCCGAAGGGAAAGGCTTATTACGGGAATTGTTCATGAGCGAGAGAATGGTGAATCAATCCAAGAGGGAGCTTCTTTACAGGAAGGCTCACGGGAAAATTATTCTTAATGAATATCTTGATAAGATAGCGTCGCTGTTTACAACTGACGGTCAGTGGGAGATGGTGCCGCTTAAGGAAACGGACGTCATATTGGAACGCTTCAGAGCGGAATCCGCCCGACTGAAAAAGGAGGTGGTGATAATTTGTGGAAATGACCTATGTGGTGAGCTTTCTGATGTGAAAAAATGTCAAGGTGGATTTTATGTCCTCATTGATGACGACTGGAGGTACTGTGGAATTCTTTTGGTGCGGGAGGTGAAGGGTATAAATATTGGCGTTAAATTGGGTGAGAAAATATTGAATGATATTATTTTTATATCAACTGATATGTCAGTTGCCACCAGTTTTGATTTCTTTGAGGCTGCCGGTAGAAGCCAAGTGGAAGTGACGAAATGGCGAGCCGCGGGATAAGAGCGAGACGACGCATTGCGTGTACGAGCCGGGGAACTTCACGCCGCTGGTGCGGGCGACGGGGCCGGGGTGCTGTGTAACGGTGAAGGAGATGCGCCGAACCTTACATCGATCGCGTACTACTGTGGTGGTCAGATCGGCAAGCCGCAGGAGGTGATCAGCGAAACGGCCCGATGGCTACGCGAAACCGCCGGCGGCGCACGAGATCGACCGGATCGAGCGGACGGAGGACGGCACGGCGACGTGGATTCCGGGCGCGGTGAAGCCGGAATTGCAGGTGAGTTTCGCGTACGACGCGTTCGGGCGCAGGACGGTGAAGGAGGTGGGCAGAAAGGACGGCAGTATCGAGCGGACCGTGTTCACCTGGGACGGCGATGTGCTGCTGATGGAGGAGCGGTTCCATATCCCGCCGCTGCAGGAGGGCGAGCGCGAGCCGGTGACGTATCGGCCGACGCGGATGGTTCGGGAAGATTCGGACGATATGGATTCGGTGCCGGTGGCGCAGCGGATGCATACGTTCAGGGAGCGGCATCATTGGCAGGGTGCGTCGCTGTATCTGCACGAACCGGGGACGTTCGTGCCGCTGGCGCGGCTGGACGAGACGCTGGTGGAGGCGGCGTTCGTCGCGACGGACGCGGAGGGGCGGTTCGTACAGGTGCCGGCGAAGACGCGGCACGCGACGCTGTTCTATCAGAACGATCATCTGGGGACCCCGCAGGAGTTGCTGGATGAGTCGGGGAAGGTGGTGTGGGTCGGGCGGTATCGTGCGTGGGGCGGGGAGAAGGTGGTCTGGCGGGAGACGCCGGAGCGAAATGATACGAGTAACCCGATTCGGCTCCAGAGGCAGTATCGGGATGAGGAGACGGGCCCGCACCCAAAACCGGCATCGGTACAACGATCCGAACAGCGCGTGATTCCCATCGAACGATTCGATTGATTCACCCGCCGTCTCGAGAACTTCTACGACACCTCGACGGGCCCGCCGAGCGCTCGACACAGCGACGACAGGTCGCGCAGCGTAAGGTGCGTGGAAGCCGCTCGTGGCTGAACGTGTTCCGCGTCCGGATGCGTGTCGCGAACCAGCCACGCCGCCTGAAGCCCCGCATTCAACGCGCCGACGATATCGAGGTGAAAGTCGTCCCCGACGTGGAGCAGTTCGGCCGCAGGCACGCCAAGCGACGCCGCCGCCGCATGAAAGATTTCCGGCTCGGGTTTCGCGACCCCGAACGCCTGCGCGCTGAGCGTTTCCCGAAAGAATTCGCCGCCGCCGGTCAGCCGGAGGTCTGCGTTGCCGTTGGTCACCGCGATCAGCGGAAAGCGCGCGCTCAACCACGCGAGCGCCGGCAACGCATCTTCGAAGAACTCGACCTTGTTCCGCGCGGAATAGAACGCGGCGTACGCGTGTCCGGCCAGCGAGACATCTTCGTTCGCCCGCTCCAGCGCAAGCGCGATCGATCCGATTCGCAACGCACGATAGTCGCTGACGAGGTCCGGGCGCGCGCGCTCGTATTCGTCGCGCAACCGGCTCAACGCGTGCCGCGTGGGCAAGATGCTCGCGGTATCGGGCGCGTGCTCGATCAACCATGCGTGAAGTGCGGCCTCGGCCCGTTCGACGGTGGCGCCGAATGGCCATAGCGTGTCATCGAGATCGAACGAGAGGGCGGATACTTTGGCGAGACGCATGATGGTTGAAGGGGAAGTCGGTTACCAGGGCCACGGAACGAAGGTTCCGGTGCCGTTTTCGAGAGCCTGCCGATACAGGAAGCGCGCAACGGTCAGGTCCTGAAGCGCGAGTCCGGTCATGTCGAAGACCGTGATCTCGTTCGGCGCGCGATTGACCGGCGCAACGCCAGCGAGGATGTCACCGATTTCAGTGCGCGGCAAATCCGGCGCCCATTGGCACTCGCCGATGCTGCGCGCCTGCTCGTGGTCGTCCACGAAAATCCGCGCACGCGCCAGCACGCCTTCCGGAAGCTCGCGCTTGCCAGCGGTGTCGGCACCGACGCAGGTCAGATGCGTGCCCGGTTGAACCGCATCCGCATCGAACAGCGGACCGCCGCCCGGTGTCGCCGTGATGACCACATCGCTGCCGGCCACCGCATCGTTGCGGTCCCGCGCGACGCGGATGTCGCAGCGTTCGCGGAACGCCGATTCGAACCGCGGATCCGGCTCGCCGCTGACGTTCACGTACTGCACCGTGCATCGTTGCGGCAGCAGCCCGATCGCATAGTCGAGCTGGACGCGCGCCTGCACGCCGGTGCCGAACACGCAGATTCGCGAGCTGTCGGGCCGGGCGAGCGCCTGCAGCCCGAGGCCGCCGGCCGCGCCTGTGCGGGCGGTCGTGATCGCATTGCCGTCCATGATGCAGAGCGGGCGGCCGGTGGCCGGGTCGAACAGCGCGATCGTCGCCTGATGCGGCTCGCCGCCCCGGCTGCGATTACCGGGCCAGAACCCGGCCGCCTTGAAACCGAGCAGATCCTGGCTGGCGACGTCGCCCGACTTGATACCGAACACGCCGCCGGTATGCAGCTTCTCGCGCACGACCGGGAACACGCGTCCGGCGCGTCGACCATGCAGCACGAAGGCTTCGCGGACGGCCGCCATCACCTGCTCGGCTTGAAGGGCCGGTTCGACGGCATCCCGGTCGAGAAGAAGGAGTTGGGCGTCTGTCGGCATAGGGGCGAACCTGTCGGGTGCAGTGCGAATCACGAATTTTATAGTTTGTCTATATTTGGACAAGCAGTCAATGCCGGGGCGAGGGTGCGGTGGCCGGTTTCATCGCAGGAAATCGGTGCATCACATCCCCGCACCGGCCGTCGTACTCGTTCTTTACCACCCGTAGAAGCGCGGCCAGGTCTGTACGGTGCCGTCGCCGCTCAGCGCGTGGTATTCCGGATGTTGCGCACCGGTCGCGCACGCGTGGTTCGGCAGGATCCGCAAACGGGTACCGATCGGAAACCGCTGCGCGATGCCCGTGTCGGGCGTATCGATGCGGGACACGATGCCGTGCTCCTGATTGGCCGAGCTCATCACATACTCGCCGAGCACGTCGCCGTCGTCGGTACACACCTGCCCGTAGCCGAAATCCCGCGCCTGCCGCTGCGTGCCGCGGTCGCGGCTCATCGCCATCCACCCCGCGTCGACGATGGCCCAGCCTTTCTCTTCCTGGTGCCCGATGACGGTGGTCAGCACCGACAGCGCGATGTCGGACAGCGCGCACACGCCGATGTTGTGCATCACGAGGTCGAACAGCACGTATACGCCTGCGCGGACTTCCGTCACCCCGTCGAGGTTCTCCGCGGACAGCGCGGTCGGCGTCGAACCGATGCTCACGACCGGGCACGGCAAGCCGGCCGCCCTGAGGCGCTCGGCGGCGCGCACGGTGCGGCTGCGCTCCTGTTCGGCGATCGCGACCAGCGCGTCGCGCGTGTCGTATTCATAGCTGGAGCCGGCATGAGCGAGCACGCCGCCGAGCGTCATGCCGCCGTCGACCAGCGCGCGGCCGACGTCGATCAGCAGGCCGTCGTCGGGCCGAACGCCCGAACGGTGTCCGTCGACGTCGACTTCGATCCAGACTTCGAAGCGCTCGCCGTGCTCGCGTCCGAATTCGGCGATCGCGTTCGCGGTCTGCACGCTGTCGGCGACGATCTTCAGGTCGCAGCCCTGGCGGCGCAGCGCGAGCGCCTGGCCCAGCCTGGCGGGAATCATCCCGACCGCGTAGACGATGTCACGCACGCCGCCCGCGAAGAACTGTTCGGCTTCCTTCAGCGTCGACACCGTGACGCCCTGCGCGCCGGCCGCGATCTGCGCGTCGACGACCTGCCGGCACTTGGTGGTCTTCACGTGCGGCCGGAACCTGACGCCGAGCGCGTCGAGATGCGCCTGCATGCGCGCGATGTTCTCGCGCATGCGATCGACGTCGATCAATGCGGCGGGGGTGTTGACGGGTGGGATGCCCATGGTGCGTTGCCTCGGTAGGTTGCCGACAGCGAGCACTGTAGGGCGTTTGGCCAGCAGCGTGTTTAACGCCAGGCAAATCGATCATTAACCGGCATTTAATCCGGGAAAGTCGTTCATGCCTTGCCGCGCCAAGGCGGCGGATCGAGAAATTGCCTCGCGGCGTCGAGAAAGACGCGTTGCCGCGCGGAACGGCCGGTGCGTGACGGCAGCAGCGCGGTCACGGGCGCCGGCGGCAGATGCCAGTCGGGCAGCAGCCTGACCAGCTTGCCGTTCGCGAGCAGCGGCGCGACGTCCCATTCCGAGCGCTCCACGATGCCGAGCCCGGCCAGTGCCCAGTCGGTGATGACGGTGCCGTCGTTCGACGACAGCGCGCCCGTTGCGCGGATCACCGTGGATCGCCTGGGTTCGCCCTTGTCGTCGCCGTTTTGCGAGAAGTGCCAGCGCGGGATGTCCTCGTCGTTCTCGCGCAGGCACAGGCAGTCGTAGCGGGCCAGGTCCGACGGGTGATTCAGTTCCTCGATGCGGCGCGCGTACCCGGGGCTCGCGCACAGGAAGCGCTCGTTGGGCGCGAGCGGATAGCCGATCCATGACGACGACTTCAGGCTGCCGACATGCACGACCACGTCGGCGCCCGATGCGCTGCTTAGCGGACTCTCCGCGAGGTGCAGCGAGATCTCGAGCTTCGGATGCGCGCGTAGCACGTCCCGCACGATCCGCGCGACGTACTTGCGTCCGAAGCCGAACGGCGCGACGACGCGCAGCGTACCCTGCACGTCGCCGTGATCGCCGGAGATGTTGACCGGCAGTGCCTCGACGCGCTCGAGAATCTCGACGGCTTCCTGATACAGCCGCTGACCTTCGTCGGTCAGTGCGATCCCTTTCGGCTGTCGCACGGCAAGGCGGACGTCCAGCCGCGCCTCCATCCGCTGCAGGCGGATCGTGACCGCGGGCGGGGTGAGGTCGAGCAATCGGGCGGCGGATGCCAATGAACGCGACGCGCCGATCGCGCGTACGAGTCGAAGGTCTTCGAGATCGAGCATTGCGTGTCTCTTAATGCTGGCGTTGCCGAGCATTAAACACCACATCGGGTGACGAAAGTGGCGATACGCCGCATCAACCCGCGCGCGGCTTCATGCCCGTCATGCCTCGAGCCCGAAAATCAACGACCGATGCGCGCCCACCCCGGCCGCGACGCCCGATGCCGACGCGAACGTCGCATTGGTCATCAGGCTCGACGCATCGCCGGCCGCGAACACGCCGGGCACGCTCGTCTGCTTCCACATGTCGACGCGGATCGCCACGCCGAGCGGCCCTTCGTCGAACGCACAGCCGAGCTGTCGCGCGAGATCGCTCGCCATCGCCGTACGCGCGCCGATGAACAGCGCATCGATCGGTACGACTTGTCCGTCGGCGAGCCGCAACGCGTCGATACGCGGCGCTTCGCCGAGAATCTCGACCACCGGCGACCGCTCGATACGCACGTCACGTGCACCGAGCAATGCGGTTTCCTCTTCATTCGGTTCGACCACGCGTTGCGTGAACCAGGTCGTCGGCCCCCAGTCCGGAATCAGGATCGCCTGATGCACGGACAGCGGATGCGTGGCCAGCACGCCGAGTTGCCGGCCCGACACCTCGTATCCATGGCAGTACGGACAATGCAGCACGCTGATCCCCCAGCGTTGCGCGAGCCCCGGCAGTGCGGGCAACTCGTCGCGGATGCCGGTCGCGAGGATCAGCCGGTCGGCGCTTGCGCGGCTGCCGTCCGCGAGCGTCACGTGAAAGCGTCCGCTCGCATCGCGCTCGGCGGTGCGCGCTTCACCGGTGATCCGCTGCACGGTCGGATAGGCCGCGAGTTGGGCGGCGGCGTCGGCGACGATCTGCGCGGGCGGCTTGCCGTCCTGCCCGAAAAATCCGTGCGCGTGTTCGGCAAAGCGATTACGCGGCCGCCCGGCATCGATCACGAGCACGCGGCGCCGTGCGCGCGCCAGTTGCATCGCGGCCGACAGCCCGGCAAAGCTGCCGCCGATCACGATCACTTCATGATGGTTCTGCATGTGTTCACACCTTTCCCGAATCCGTACAAGCGAAGAACGTGCTCCGATGGCGGTCAACTCATGAAACACGATAAGTTGCATGATAGGTCGATGGTATCATTCATGCAACTTCATAAGTTTCGAGAGTGGGAGCAACCCGTCCGTGAGAACCGACAGTCGTTTGTCGCGCATGCTGCATGCGCTGATCCACATGGACCAGGCTGACGGGCCGCTGACGTCGGAGGCGATCGCGGCGATGCTGTGCACGAATCCGGTCGTCGTGCGGCGCCTGCTCGGCGGCTTGCGCGACTGCGGCTACGTGCAGTCGGAAAAGGGTCACGGCGGCGGCTGGGCGCTCAGCGTCGCGCTGGACGACATCACGCTGCTCGACGTCTATCGCGCGGTGGGCGAGCCGCCGGTGTTTTCCGATCTGGTGGCCGAGGATGCGCCCGAATGCCTGGTCGAACAGGCGGTCAACGCGCATCTGTCGGCCACGCTGAAGGAGGCCGAGGCGGTGCTGCTCGCGCGCTTCGGCGAGGTCACGCTCGGCATGCTGTCGCGCGATTTCGAAGCGAAGGCGGCGCGCCGCCGCAAGCCGCGCTGATGCGCTGCAACATCGCGGCCGACGGCAGATAGCCGGCAGTCCGACGCAATCCGGCGCGGTGCAAAACCGGCGCGTCGCCGTGTTCTGTCCCCCAACTTCTGCCCGGTTCGCCCGCCACAGGGCAAAATACGGGTTTTCCGCACCCGAGAGGGCGCGCCCGAATCACGCGCCGGGTGGCGGCAGTGCGCAATCGCACGCCGCCGCCGGGCGCCCAGGCAAGCTGCTCGCCGCGTCGCGAGCCCACAGGAGTCCAGACCCCATGCCCGAATCCAACCTGTCCTTCTTCGGCCGGCTGTCGCTGGCCGTCGGCACGTTCTTTTCCGTGCTCGGCAACCGCGAGTTCGCGGCCGGCGTGCTGCGCGTGCGCGATGGCGCCCCGGCACCGGTCGTGCCGACGCCGGCCCCGGCTGCCGCGCCCCCGGCGCCCGCGCCCGTGAAGGCGCCGGCCCCCGAGTTGCGCGAAGCCAGCCCGCAAGCCGCGCTGCAGCTGCTCGGCCTGCTGCAGCGCGATGCGCGCTTCATCGACTTCGTCGAGGAAGACATCGCCGGCTACGCGGACGCCGACATCGGCGCCGCCGCCCGCCTCGTGCACGACGGCTGCCGTGCCGCGCTGCGCGAGCACTTCACGATCGTGCCGGTGCGCGATGAAGCCGAAGGCAGCCGCGTGACGCTGCCGGCCGGCTTCGACGCGACGGCCGTGCGCGTGACGGGCAACGTGGTCGGCGCCGCGCCCTTCACCGGCACGGTCAGCCATCGCGGCTGGCGCGTGGCCGACGTGCGCCTGCCGAAGCTGACGGGCAGCCACGACGCCTCGGTGGTCGCACCGGCGGAGGTGGAACTGTGAGCGATCCGCGCTATTCGATCGGTATCGACCTCGGTACCACCCACTGCGCGCTGTCGTACGTCGACAGCGCCGCGAGCGAAGGCGAAAAAATCACGCAGCAGGTGCTGCCGATCGCGCAGCTGACCGCGCCCGGCGCGCTGGAGTCGCGCGACCTGCTGCCGTCGTTCCTCTATCTTCCGCATGAAAGCGAGCTGACGCAGGGCGACCTGACGCTGCCGTGGACCGCCTCGCGCGGCTTCGCGGTCGGCGAAATGGCGCGCACCCGCGGCGCGGGCACGCCGATCCGCCTCGTGTCGAGCGCGAAGAGCTGGCTGTGCCACCCGGGCGTCGATCGCCGCGCGGCGATCCTGCCGAGCGATGCGCCGCCCGAAGTGTCGCGCGTGTCGCCGCTGGAAAGCTCGATCCGCTACCTGACGCACCTGCGCGAGGCGTGGGACCATGCGCATCCCGACGCGCCGTTCGCCGACCAGGACGTGACGGTCACGATCCCCGCGTCGTTCGACCCGGCCGCGCGCGAACTGACGGCGGAAGCCGCGCGTGCCGCCGGCTACTCGCGGATGACGCTGCTCGAGGAGCCGCAAGCGGCGCTCTACAGCTGGATCCAGAAGAGCGACGGCGGCTGGCGCAAGCAGGTGCAGGTCGGCGACCTGATCCTGTGCGTGGACGTCGGCGGCGGCACGACCGACCTGTCGCTGATCGCGGTGGTCGAGCGCGACGGCAACCTGGAACTGCATCGCGTGGCGGTCGGCGAGCACATCCTGCTCGGCGGCGACAACATGGACCTCGCGCTCGCGCACGTGGTCGCGCGCAAGCTCGCGCAGCAGGGCACGCAGGCCGATCCGTGGCAACTGCGCGCGCTGACCTACGCGTGTCGCGCCGCGAAGGAAACGCTGCTGTCCGACCCGACGACCGATGCGGTGCCGCTCGTCGTGCCGAGCCGCGGCTCGAAGCTGATCGGCGGCTCGATCCGCACGGAGCTCACGCGCGCCGAACTCACGCAGACGATCCTCGAAGGTTTCTTCCCGCAAGTCGATGCGGCCGCGCGTCCGGTGAGCCGCGCGCGCGTCGGCCTGACGCAGCTCGGCCTGCCGTATGCGCAGGACGCGGGCATCACGCGCCATCTCGCGGCGTTCCTCGGCCGCCAGGTCGCGGCGCTCGACGCGCTCGACGGCGTGCAGCGCACGCTGCCGCAGGGCGCGACGTTCCTGCATCCGACCGCGGTGCTGTTCAACGGCGGCGTGTTCAAGTCGACGCTGCTCACGCAGCGCGTGCTCGATACGCTCAACAGCTGGCTCGCCGCGGAAGGCGCGCCGGCCGCGCGCCTGCTCGAAGGCGCGGATCTCGATCTCGCGGTCGCGCGCGGCGCGGCGTACTACGGCTATGTGAAGCGCGGCCGCGGCGTGCGCATTCGCGGCGGCACGGCGCGGGCGTACTACGTCGCGATCGAGTCGGCGATGCCCGCGGTGCCGGGGCTCGAACCGCCGGTGCAGGCGCTGTGCGTCGCGCCGTTCGGGATGGAGGAAGGCTCGGATGCGGCGCTGCCGCCGCAGGAGTTCGGCCTCGTCGTCGGCGAACCGGTGCAGTTCCGTTTCTTCGGGTCGTCGGTGCGCCGTCAGGATCAGGTGGGCACGCTGCTCGACTACTGGTCGCCGGAAGAACTGCAGGAGCTCGAGGAAATCCAGGCCACGCTGCCCGCCGACGGGCGCACGGTCGGCGAGGTCGTGCCGGTGAAGCTGCATGCGCGCGTGACCGAAGCCGGCACGCTCGAACTCGAGGCGATCCCGAGCGGCACGAACGAGCGCTGGAAGGTCGAGTTCGACGTGCGCGGCGCCGCCTGAGCGCGATGAAGCGCTATACGGTCGGCATCGACCTCGGCACGAGCAACACGGTCGTCGCATACGTCGAGGCCGGCTCCGACGCGATCCGCGTGTTCGACGTCGAGCAGCTGGTCGGCCCCGGCGCGGTGGCCGCCCAGCCGCTGCTGCCGTCGGTGCGCTATCACCCGGCGGCGGGCGAACTGCCGCCGGACGCGCTGCGCCTGCCATGGGCGGGCGATCCGAAGGCGAACGCAGCCGCAGCCGATGCGCCGCCGGCCGTGATCGGCCGTTATGCGCGCACGCTCGGTGCGCAGGTGCCGGGGCGGCTCGTCACCAGCGCGAAGAGCTGGCTGTCGCACGCATCGGTCGACCGGCTCGCGGCGATCCTGCCGTGGGGCGCGGCCGACGGCGTCGACAAGGTGTCGCCGGTCGATGCGAGCGCGAGCTATCTCGCGCACGTGCGTGCCGCGTGGGATGCCCGCTTTCCCGATGCGCCGCTCGCGAAGCAGGACGTCATCCTGACGGTGCCGGCGTCGTTCGACGACGGCGCGCGCGCGTTGACGGTCGAGGCCGCCAGGCGCGCGAAACTGCCGGCGCTGCGGTTGCTGGAAGAACCGCAGGCCGCGTTCTACGACTGGTTGTACGGCCAGCGCGCGACGTTGCGCGACACGTTCGCCGCGCCGCGCCGCGTGCTGATCTGCGACGTCGGCGGCGGCACGACCGATCTCACGCTCGTCGATGTCGCGCCGGGCGACGACGGCGAGCCGGCGTTCACGCGCGTCGGCGTCGGCAATCACCTGATGCTCGGCGGCGACAACATGGATCTCGCGCTCGCGCGCCTGGTCGAGACGCGGCTGACCGAGCCCGGCACGCGGCTGTCCGCGGCGAGCCTGTCGCAACTCGTCGAACGCTGCCGCGCCGCGAAGGAGCGGCTGCTCGGCGACGACGCGCCGGCGTCCGTCACCGTGACGCTGCTCGGCGCGGGCAGCAAGCTCGTCGGCGGCGCGCGCTCGGCCGAGCTGACGCGGCAGGAAGTCGAGCAGATCGTCGTCGACGGATTCTTTCCGCAGGTCGAGGCCGGCGAGCTGCCGCGCCGCGCGCGGGCCGCGATCGTCGAATTCGGCTTGCCGTATGCGAGCGACCCGGCCGTTACGCGCCACGTCGCCGCATTCCTGAATCGTCATGCGGAAGGCCCGCTGCCCGACACGCTGCTGCTCAACGGCGGCGTGTTCCGCGCGGGCGCGCTCGCCGGCCGTCTCGCGCGGACGCTCGGCGCGTGGCGCGGCGCGCCGCTCGACGTGCTGCACAACGCGCATCCGGATGTGGCGGTGGCGCGCGGCGCGGTGGCCTACGGCCTCGCGCGGGCAGGGCATGCGCCGCGCATCGGCGGTGGCTCCGCGCGCAGTTACTTCCTCGTGCTCGACGATGGTGACGGCGACGCGGCCCCGCGCGGCGTCTGCCTGCTGCCGCGCGGCGCCGAGGAAGGCCGCGAGATCCGGCTCGAGGAGCACACGTTCGCGCTGCAGCTCGGGCAACCGGTGCGGTTCCACCTCGTGTCGACGGTAGCCGAGACCGCGTACCGGCCCGGCGATCTCGTCGACCTGGACGGCGGCGATTTCGTGCGGCTGCCGCCGATCGCGACGGTCGTCGACCGGCAGGCCGGCGGCGACGCGCGCGAAACGCCGGTGAAACTCACCGCGTCGCTGACCGAGGTCGGCACGCTCGAAATGCACTGCATCGCGACCGACGATGCATCGCGCCGCTGGCGGCTCGAATTCCAGTTGCGCGGCGATGCGCCCGCACAGGGTGACGACGCCGCGCTCGCGCGCCATCCGCGTCTCGATCACGCGATCGAGCTGATCGACCGCTCGTTCGGCAGCAAGTCCGCGGACGTCACGCCGAAGGACACACGACGGTTGCGCGCGCAACTTGAACAGGTGCTCGGCCCGCGCGACGAGTGGGACGTCGCGCTCGCGCGCGAACTGTTCGACGCGTTGCTCGCACGGGCGCGCCGCCGTCGGCGCTCGGCCGATCACGAACGCGCATGGCTGAACCTCGCCGGCTATTGCCTGCGCCCGGGCTTCGGCCATCCGCTCGATGCATGGCGCATCGAGCAGCTGTGGCCGCTGTTCGACGACGGGATCCAGTACGTGAACGATGCGCAGGTGTGGTCCGAGTGGTGGACGCTGTGGCGGCGCGTGGCCGGCGGCCTCGACGACGATGCGCAGACGCAGGTGCGCGACGCCATTGCATTCCTCGAACCGTCCGACGACAAGCGCCGCAAGCTGCCGTTCGACCCGGCCAAGGTCGGCCCGGCCGACATGACGCGCTTGTCCGCGTCGCTCGAACGATTGCCGGTCGAACGCAAGGTGGAACTGGCCGAGCGATTGATCGTGCAATTGCAGAAGCCGGCCGAGCGCACGCTGTGCGCGTGGGCGCTCGGGCGGATCGGTGCGCGGCGGCCGTTCTACGGCAGTGCGCACAGTGTCGTGCCGGCCGAGATGGCGAATCGCTGGCTCGACGCGCTGTTCGCGCTCGACTGGAAGCAGGTGGAACCCGCGGCATTCGCGGTCGCGCAAATCGCGCGGATGACGGGTGACCGCGAACGCGATTTGCCGGACGACACGCGTGAAGCGGTGATCAAGCGTCTGTCGGCCGCGAACGCATCGGCCGCGTGGATCGCCATGGTGCGCGAAGCGATTGCGTTCGACGAAGCCGACACGGCGCGCGTGTTCGGCGAAACGCTGCCGGCCGGGTTGAAGCTGCTGGCGGGGTGAGCGGCGCGGTGTGCGCCGGTATCGTTCGGATGCCGGAGCATTCCGCGGCGCCGCCGATTCAATACCCTTCGAATACGAAAACGGCTGCCGGTGCATCGCATCGGCAGCCGTTTTAGCTTTGCCAGCCTGTCGGTCAGATCTGCGGCGCCGTCTCGCGTGGCGACGCGGTAGATTCCACGGCGATCGCATCCGGCGCCGTTGCCCGCCGCGCGAGATGAATGCCCGCGAGCATGCAGCGCACGGAGCCGCCGGCCAGCTCGATCGTCGGCACGTCGAGCGGCAGCAGCCGCGCGGAGCGTTCGATCGTCGCGCGCTGGTCGCCGGTGAGGCAGTCGAACGCACGCCGTGACAGCGCGAGCACGCGCCCGTCCTTGCCCGACAGTTCCAGCGTATTGCCCGCGAAATTCGCGATCTGCGCGTGATCGAGCGCGATCACGGTGCGGCCCGTTTCGGTCAGGCGTTGCGCGATCTCGTCGCGGCGCCGCCGGTCGGCGATCAGGTCGAGGCCGATCATCGCGAACTCGGTGGCGACGCTCATCATCACGTTCGTGTGATAGATCGGCTTCCCGTTGGCGTCGGCCGTGTCGAAGCAGATCGGCTCGAAGTTGAAGTTCGTGCAGAAGCGCTCGAGCGCGATCGGATCGGCGCGGCGCGAACGCGCGGTGTACGCGATCCGCGCGACGTGGTCGAGCACCATCGCCCCCGTGCCTTCCAGGAACACGTCGTCGTATTCGAGCCCCGAGTAGTCGATCACGTCCTGCACGCGGTACTCGGCCTTCAGCATCTCGACGATGTCCGCGCGCCGTTCGCGGCGGCGGTTCGGGCTATACATCGGATACAGCGCGACGTGCCCGCCCGGATGCGTCGAGAACCAGTTGTTCGGGAACACGGAGTCGGGCGTGTCGCGCTCGCCGTGGTCGTCGAACACGTGCACGCGCACGCCGGCATCGGCGAGCGTGTGCGCGGCGGCCGTGACTTCGTCGCGTGCGGCGGCCGACACCGACGACGAATCGTTCGCACTGCCGGCCGCCGTGCGCTGAAACGCGTTGTCGGCGGCGGTCTGCGGGTTCGGCAGGAAGCGGTGCGGCCGGATCATCACGACGGCGGCCGGCGCCTGGATCGATACGAGATTCATGAACGGTAAGGGCGAGAGACGGGGAGGCGGGCGGCGCGCACGCCGCCCGAAGATGACGATCAGCGCGCGAACGCGGCGGCGGCTTCGGTCACGAACGCCGCGTGACCCGGTGCGATCGCGGCCGGATCGTCGATCAGCGCGAACAGGTTCTTCGGGTCGACGGCCGGCGGAATCAGCGCGATCTCGACGCCCGCATTGTGCTGCTGCGCGAGTGCGTACAGGTAGCGCAGCGCCGAGTAGTCCTCGAGCGCGAAGCCGACCGAGTCGAACACCGTGACGTCGTCCGCGCGTTCGCGGCCGGCCGTCTCGCCCTGCAGCACGCGCCACAGTTCGGTCACCGGGAAGTCGGCCGGCATCTGCTGGATCTCGCCCTCGATGCGCGATTGCGGCTCGAACTCGACGAACACGCGGCCCGCGTGCAGCACGCCCGCTTCGAGCTCGGTCTTGCCCGGGCAATCGCCGCCGACCGCGTTCAGGTGCATGCCGGGCTCGATCATGTCGGCCGTGATGATGGTCGCGTACGCCTTGTCGGCGGTGACGGTCGTCACGATGTCGGCGCCGCGCACGGCGTCGGCGGTCGACGCGGCGCGCACGACGCGCAGCGCCGGATAGGCGGCGAGGTTCCGCACGAGCTTGTCGGTCGCGCGCGGATCGACGTCGAACACGCGGATCTCTTCGATGCCGAGCAGCGTGTGGAACGCGATCGCCTGGAATTCGCTCTGCGCGCCGTTGCCGATCAGCGCCATCGTGCGCGCGTCGGGGCGGGCGAGCGCCTGCGCGGCCAGCACCGACGTCGCGGCCGTGCGCAGCGCGGTGGTCAGCGTGAGTTCGGCGAGCAGCAGCGGGTAGCCGGTGTCGACTTCGGCGAGCGCGCCGAACGCCATCACCGTATGCATCCCGCGCGCGGCGTTGACGGGGTGGCCGTTCACGTACTTGAACGCGAACAGCGACGCGTTCGCGACCGGCATCAGCTCGATCACGCCGTCGCGCGAATGGCAGGCGACGCGCGGCGACTTGTCGAAGTCGGCCCAGTGCAGGTAGTCGGCGCGCAGCGTGTCGACGAGTTCGCGCAGGAACGGCGTGACGCCTGTTTCGGCGATCAGTCGGGCAGTGGCGGGAACGTCGAGGAAGCGAGTCATCGGTCAGTCTCCATTTTTTTGCCGGTACGGGTGTCCGGCGTTCTGGTCGACCGGGGCGGGCGCGTCGGCCCGGGCCCCGGTTCCATGAAAAGCGGTGTCGCGGCGTGTGCGGCCGGTCGATGGAGTCATTATTTCCGGGAGTCGAGCCAACAAAAAGACGGCAAAAGTGGCATATTTATCGATAGACTTAGCAAATTGCTGGCCTGATCTAGCGATTTGTGCAACTCGTGCTGGTCGAAATGCGCGCTGTCCGGCACGCTGTCGGCCGGCTCATGTTCAACAGGAAGGTCCGTTCATGATTACGCTCGACGACGTCGACCGGCAGCTCATCGCGCTGTTGCGCGACAACGCGCGAATGCCCGTCGTCGCCCTCGCGAAGGCGCTGCGCGTCGCGCGCGCGACCGTGCAGAACCGGCTGACGCGGCTGGAGAAGAACGGCGTGATCGTCGGCTATACGGTGCGGCTCAAGCCGGCGGCCGAGCGGCACCGGATCCGCGCGCTGATGTCGATCGCGGTGCAGGGCAATCGCGGCGCGGAAGTGGTGAAGGTGTTGCGCGGGCATCCGAACGTCGCGTCGATCCACAGTACCAACGGGCGCTGGGATCTGGTCGCCGAGCTGCATGCCGATTCGCTCGAGCATTTCGATCGCGTGCTCGGCGCGATCCGGTTGATCGACGGGATCGCGAATACGGAAACGAGTATCTTGTTGTCGACGCACAAGGCATGACGCGCAGCGGCGCGCGTCAGCCTGTGTGCTCGTCGCCTGCGTCAGCGTGTCAGGTACCGGTCGCCGGCTCGGGAAACACCGGTTCGCCCAGCGTCAGCATCAACCGGTTCGCCCACGCGAAGATCGCGATCGCGTGCGACAGGTCGAGAATTTCCTCGTGTGTGAGCCCCTCGGCCTCGAGCGCGGCGATGTCGCTTTCGTCCACCGTGTCGGGCCGTTCGGTCAGCACGATCGCATAGCGGACGATCGCGCGTTCGCGTGCGGTCGTGCCGGCCGTGGCCGGATCGTCGAACACCTGTTCGATCGCATCGGTGCGTTTCGCGAACTGCGCGAAGCGCTGTGCATGCACCGATGCGCAATACACGCAGCCGTTCACGCGCGACACGGCCGTGCTCGCCAGCTCGCGCTCCGCGCGCGACAGTCCACCGGGACCGTACATGATCGCGTTGAACACGCCGGAACGCTGCCGCAGGATCTCGGGCTGGTGGACGAGCAGCAGGTAGTAGTCGGACGTTTTCGCTTGCGGATGGCTCGCGTCGAGCACGGCGAGCTGGTTGGCCGTGGCGCTCTCGAGCAGCACGGTATCGAGCCAGGCACGCCAGCCGAGCGTGTCGGACGTGAAGCCGTGGGTGGGTATGGCGGTCACGCGGCCTCCCGGGCGGCGCGCGCCTGCAACGCTTGCGCGGCTGCCGCGACACGCAGTTGATACGAGACGAATGCGACGAGCTGCGACAGCGCGACGATCGCGGGTGTCGTGAATCCGGCCGACTTCAGCGCATCGAGATCGGACGGGCGTGCGTCGACGGGCGAGAGCGTCAGGCACCGCGCATGCGCGAGGAGCGCGCCGAGGCGTCGAGGCAGCGCATCGAATGCATCGGCGTCCGCGCGGGCAATGTCGTCCGGCGTGCCGCCCGCTTCGAGCAGCCGTGCACGGTAGGTCGCGGCCAGCGCGTGCGCATGCGATCTCTGCGCGACATACCGTGCCGCATGCAATCGTTCGATCAGCGAAAGATCGGGCAGCGCGGCGTCGAACAGCGCGCTTTCGCTGAGCCGCGTGTGGAGCCGCACCTTGTCGCGTGCGCGACGCAGCGCGGCCACTGCATCGCCGTCGTGCAGGCCGGCGACGGCATCGATCGTATCCGGCGCGGCGGCCGGCGGGATGGGTTCGGTCATCGTGGTGGATTCCAGTCGTCGTGAGTGTCGTGGGTCGCGGCGGTGTTCATGCGTCGGCGTCGCGCCATTCGTCGCCCTGCAGTTCCGCGTTCGCGAACGCGACGAGCGCGTCGTAGTGGCGGTCGCGATCGGCGTCGAACAGCCGGCTCGCGATGCCGCGTGCGAGCCGTTCGGCGCCCACGCTGATCGCGGGGATGTCGCCGGACAGCTTGCCGTGGCTCAGGCTCGCCGCATGGTTGAAGCAATGGATGCGCGTGACAGCCGGGCAGGTGCCGCGTTCGCGCTCCTGGAACGCAAACGCGGGGCCGAGATCGGGCGATTCGGCGAGTTCGTCGAGCCACGTGCCGGCGTCCGGCTGGTAGCGATCCTTCCAGCGCCGCACGTGCGGCCCGAATGACGCGAATTCCGCACGCGTCGTCCAGTCGGAATGAAAGCCCGTCGCGAAGATCAGGAAGTCGACCGTGTAGCGGCCGCGCGGCGTGACGACGTCGAGGCCGTCCGCGTGGTCGACCAACGCTTCGATCGGGCTGCCTGCGTGGAAATGCGCGTGGGCGTGCCGCGACACGCGCAACACGCTGTCGCGCGGCGGCGGCGTCTGCGACGTCAGCGCGTAGTGCATGAAGCGCCACTTCGTCGCATCGTCGAGATCGGCATAGCCGTGCACGAGGCCCGGGCTGCCGATGCCCGTCAGCTTGTTGATGCGCGGAATGTCCGCGCGACGGAAGAACAGGTCGACGCGTACGGCGCCTGCTTCGAGCGCGGTGCCTGCATTGTCGAACGCGGACGCACCCGCACCGACCACGCCGACGCGCTTGCCGGCGAGCGAAGCGAAATCGATCGGCTCGGACGAATGGGCCCATCGCGTGCGCGGCGCGCGTTGCGCGACGGGCGGCACGTACGGACCGCCGAGTCCGTCGCGGCCGGTCGCGAGTACGACGTGCCGCGCGAGCACGGTCTGCGCTTCGCCGTTTGCGCGCAGGTCGAGCGCGAGCAGGCCGTCGTCGCGCGGACGCAGCGCAACGAGCGCGGTGTCGTTGCGCACGGGCAGGTCGAGCACGCGGCGATACCAGTGCAGGTAATCCATCCATCGCGTGCGCGGAATCTTGTAGAGCGCGTCCCACGCGTCGCGGCCGTACTGTGCTTCGAACCATGCGCGGAACGTCAGCGCGGGCAGGCCGAGCGCGGGGCCGGTGAGCTGCTTCGGCGAGCGCAGCGTCTCCATCCGCGCGAAAGTGACCCACGGGCCTTCGTAGCCGGCCGGCGCGCGGTCGATCACGCACTGGTTGTCGATGCCGAGCAGCCGCAGTTCGGCGGATGCCGCGAGCCCCGCCATCCCGCCGCCGACGATCGCGACGTCGAGCACGCGCGTGCCGTCGATCTCGCGTGGCGGCACCCACGGCGGCGCGGGCAGGTCGAGCCAGCGCAGGTCCTGGGCGAGGCGTGCTTCGAGTCCGTCGAGTGCTTCGTGTGTGTCGAGCGTCGCGGTCATGCGGCCTCCGGGCGGGTACGGCGCGCGCGTGGGGGGTGTGTCGTGCGTGTCGCCCGAGGCGGGCGATCGGTGCGCAACCGGTCGCCGCGCAACAACGCGTCATGCACGGATGAATCGTGAAAGATCACGTCGTCGAGCAGCGTGCGCGTCGTGCGGTGCAGTGCGTCGAGCAGCGTGTCGACGGCGGCCGTGCGCGCCTTGCCGGCCGGCGTCGCGACACCGAACGCGAACGGGATGTCGACATCGAGTGGTCGGGCGACGACGCCGTCCACCGGCAGTGCCACGCCGGTCGCCGGATCGACGATGCCGATCCCGATGCCCGCGCGCGCGGCCATCACCGCATTCAGCGACGCATTGGTTTCGATGAAGACATGCGCATCGACGCGCGCGGCCGCGAAGGCTGCATCGATCCGCTGGCGCAGCCGGTGCCGGTTCGCGACCGTCACGATGCGACGGCGCGCGAGATCGCGCAGCGCGACGCGCGGCTTTTTCGCAAGCGGATCGCCGGCGGGCAACACGGCGACACAGGGTGTCTGCGCGATCCAGTGCACGTCGAGCCCCGCATGTGCCATCGGCAACGTGACGACGCCGATATCGGCCGTGCCGGTCAGCACTTCGTGCACGACATGTTCGGCCGATTCGCTGCGCAGCTGGTAGTGCGGCGCGTGCGCGTCGTCGGGTAGCGCGGCGAGCGCGGCCGGCACGAGGGTGGCCGCGAGTGAAGGCGTCGCCGCGATGCGCACGGGTTCGGCCGTGTCGTCGCCGAGCGCGCGCGCACGTGCTTCGATCGCGCGCAGGCCGACGAGCGAGCGCTCGACTTCCTCGTAGAGCAGGAATGCGCGGCGTGTCGGCGTGACGCGCGGGCCGTGCCGGTCGAACAGCGCATAGCCGAGATCGGCTTCGAGTTCCTGGATCTGCCGCGTGACGGCCGGTTGCGAGCGGCCGAGCAGTGCGCCCGCGCCAGTCACGCTGCCGGCCGACATGACCGCGGAAAAGGCTTCGAGTTGATGCAACTCCATGACGCGTTCCGATGATGCGATTTGCGCATTGTAGGAGTGCGAGCATGTGTGATTCATATAATGATTCTTGCTATCGACAGCGCGAAAAATGCGAAGCACACGTGCGCCGCGATGGCCGACCGTATGTGCGTGCGCGTCGGACGGCATCGGTGTCGCGCGGCAAACATCAATCGAATCAACGCGCTGAGGCGCGTGCCGTTGCGTCGCGTGACGGGCGATATGCGGGAGACCCTAACAAGTGCGTTTCGCTTCTCGCCGCACGCGATATCGATATGCGCAAAACTTCGTTGGAACGCCCTGAACCGGATGGTTACATGGCCTCACTCTTTTGGACTGACCGATGGTGGGGGACGCATGAACGTTTCGGGGAACGACGCACGCGGCGCATGGCGACGCGTGCTGGGCACGGTGGCGGCACTGGCTGCCGCATGGGGGTTGTCGACAGGCGGTGCGCTCGCGGCGGGCGTATCCGGCGAGCCGGTGGTGATCGGCGTGAGCGGGCCGCTCACCGGGCAGGACGCGCAATACGGCGAGCAATGGAAGCGCGGCTTCGATCTTGCGCTCGACGAGATCAACGGCAGCGGCGGCATCCACGGCCGGCCGCTCGCGGTCGACTTCCAGGACAGCCGCAGCGATCCGCGTCAGGCGGTGGCGATTGCGCAGAAATTCGTCGCGGACCCGCGCGTCGTGATCGAGCTCGGCGACTTCTCCAGCGCGACGTCGATGGCCGCGTCACCCATCTACCAGCGCGGGCAGCTGATCCAGTTCGGCTTCACGAACTCGCATCCGGATTTCACGAAGGGCGGCGACTACCTGTGGAGCACCGCGCTGAGCCAGGCCGAGGAACAGCCGCTGCTGGCCCGCTACGCGGTGAAGGAGCTCGGCTTCAAGCGGATCGCGGTGCTGTACCTGAACACCGACTGGGGCCGCACCAGCAAGGACATCTTCGCGAAGGCGGTGACGGGGCTCGGCGCGCAGGTCGTCGCGACCGAGGGCTACCAGCCGACGGAGAAGGATTTCCGCTCGACGCTCGTGCGGATCGGGGCGTCGAAGCCGGATTCGATCGTGCTGATTTCCTACTACGCGGACGGCGCGCAGATCGTGCGGCAGGCACGCACGTCGGGGCTCACGCTGCCGATCGCGGCGGTCGGCTCCGTGTATTCGCCGAAGTTCCTCGAACTCGGTGGCGCGGCGGTCGACGGCGTCTATACGGAATCGAACTTCTTCCCGGCCGAACCGCGCCCCGAGGTGCAGGCGTTCGTGCAGCGCTATCGCGCGAAGTTCCATGCCGATCCCGATTCATTCGTGGCGCGCGCGTACGATGCGCTGATCCTGTCGGCCGAGGTGCTGCGCCGCTACGGGACGACGCGCCAGGCCGCGCACGACGGCTTCGCGAAGGTCGGCGACGTACCGAGCGTGATCTTCGGCAAGGTGCGCTTCGATCCGCAGACGCGCCGTGTCGCGGGCGCACGCACCGTGTATCTCGTCGTGAAGCAGGGGCAGTGGGCGCTGTGGGACGGCGCGAAGCCGCAGCTCGCGGCGCGCTGAACCCGACCCCGAACCGCATGCACGTGACGGACGCATCGTGATGGCTTCCTGGCTCGACTACACGCTCAACGGCCTCATCGTCGGCAACATCTACGCGTTGCTCGCGGTCGGGCTCGCGCTGATCTTCGGCGTGTCGCACCTGATCAACTTCGCGCACGGCTCGGTCTACATGGCCGGCGCCTTCATCGGCTGGCTGTGCCTGACGCGCTTCGGGCTGCCGCTGCCGGTCGCGCTCGCGGCGGTCGTCGTCGGCTGCGGCGTGCTCGGCGTCGCGATCGAGCGGAGCGGGCTGCGGCCGTTGCGCCACGCGGCACGCATCGCGCCGCTGCTCGCGACGATCGGGATCAGCTTCATCCTCGACCAGCTCGCGCAACTCGCATTCGGCGCGGACCCGCGCGCCGTGCCGACGCCGCTGCCCGACTGGCACGTGCGGATCGCCGGCGCGACGCTCGGCGCGCTCGACCTGCTGATCGCCGGCATCGGCCTCGCGGCGGCCGCGCTGCTGTACGGTTTCCTGCGCTTCACGCGGCTCGGCTGGGCCGTGCGCGCGACCGCGCAGGATCGCGACGCGGCGCTGCAGATGGGTGTCGACGTGGATCGCGTGAACCAGACGGTGTTCGCGATCGCGTGTGCGCTCGGCGGCGTCAGCGGGCTGCTGGTCGGCATGTACTACAACAGCATCGATCCGGTGATGGGCTTCCAGGCGACGCTGAAGGGCGTGGTCGCGCTGCTGATCGGCGGGCTCGGCAACGTGCCGGGCGCGATCGCGGGCAGCCTGCTGCTCGGTCTCGTCGAAAGTTACGGCGTCGCGCTGTTCGGCACGAGCTATCGCGACCTGTTCGCGTTCGGGCTGCTGATCGTGTTCCTCGTGTGGCGGCCGAACGGGTTGTTCAGCGCGAATCGCGCGCTGCCGCCGGAGCCGATGACGGGCACCTTCCTGGCGGCCGCGAAGGCCGTGCGCGTGCCGCGCCCGGTGCTGGCGGGTCTGATTGCGCTGGCGGCCGTGCTGCCGTGGCTTGGCGCGTCGCCTTACGTGCTGCAGACGCTGACCAACGCGTGGCTGTACGGCTTGCTTGCGCTGAGCCTCACGCTCGTCGCGGGCACCGTCGGGCAGATCTCGCTCGGGCATGCGGCGCTGCTGGTGATCGGCGCGTATGCGTCGGCGCTGCTGTCGTCGGATCTCGGCTGGTCGCCGGCCGTGACGATTCCGTGCGCGGGCGCGATCACCGCCGTGGTCGGCACGCTGCTCGTCTACCCGGCATTTCGATTGCGCGGGCACTACGTATCGATCGCGACGCTCGGGATCGGCGAGGTGGTGAGCCTCGTGATCCTGAACTGGGACGGCCTCACGCGCGGCCCGCTCGGCATTACCGGCGTTGCGCCGCTGCAGTGGGCGACGACCGCGCGCGCCGCGTACTGGTTCACGCTCGCGGTGCTGGTCGCGTTCGCGCTCGTGCAGGTGCGGCTGCTGCGCTCGCATCTCGGCCGCACGCTGCGCGCGGTGCGCGAGGACGACGTCGCCGCGCGCGCGCACGGCATCGCGCCGAACCGCTACAAGGCGATCGCGTTCGCGGTCGGCGGCGTCGCGGCCGGCGTGAGCGGCGGCATTGCCGCGCACCTGTACAGCTACATCAATCACCAGACCTTCGATTCGCAGGTGTCGATCCTCGCGCTGACGATGGTGATCCTCGGTGGGCTCGGCAACGTGCTCGGCGGCGTCGTCGGCGCGATCGCGCTGATCGGGCTGCCGGAGCTGTTCCGCTGGGCGGCCGACTACCGGATGCTGATCTACGGCCTCGTGCTGCTGCTGCTCGTCCGGTTCCGGCCGCAGGGCTTGCTCGGCACGGTGTGAGGAGGAATGCCATGACCACCAATCGCCCCTTGCTGGACGTACAGGGTCTGACGCGCCGCTTCGACGGCGTGACCGCGCTCGACGCCGCGAGCCTGACGCTTGCCGATGGTGAATTGCTGAGCGTGATCGGCCCGAACGGCGCGGGCAAGTCGACGCTGTTCAACCTGATCGCGGGCGCGGACCGGCCCGACGCCGGCCGCGTGACGTTCGACGGGCGCGACATCACGGGCACGGCGCCCGAACGGCTCGCGGCGCTCGGCATCGCGCGCACGTTCCAGCACGGCCGCGTGTTCGGCAACCTGAGCGTGCTCGACAACGTGCTGATCGGCGCGCACGCGCGGTTGCGCGCGGCGCGGCCCGGCTGGCCGGCGTTCGGCGCGGCGGCAGAGGTATGGCGCGCGCTCGTGCGGCCCGCATCGGTGCGGCGCGAGGAAGCGGCGCTGCGCGACGAGGCGCGCGACATCATCGCCGGGTTCGGCGAACGCCTCACGCCGCGCATCGATCATCCGGCGCACAGCCTGTCGTATGCGAACCGGCGGCGCGTGGAGATCGGCCGCGCGCTCGCGCTGCATCCGCGCCTGCTGCTGCTCGACGAGCCGACCGCCGGGATGAACGAGACCGAGACCGCCGAAATGCTGCAACTGATCCGGTCGCTGAAGGCACGCGGCCTGACGATCCTGCTGATCGAGCACAAGCTCGAACTCGTGATGCGCGTGTCCGACCGCGTGATGGTGCTCGACAACGGCGTGAAGATCGCCGAAGGCGCGCCGCGCGACGTGCGGCACGATCCGCGCGTGATCGAAGCCTATCTCGGCCGCCGCCATGCGGGTAGCGTCGCTGCCGGGCGCACCGTGCAGGCGGCCGCATGAGCGCACTGTCTTCCGGATCCGACACCACCATGACCGATGCACTGCTGAAACTGGAACACCTCGATACGTTCTACGGGCCGGTGCAGGTGCATTTCGACGTGAATGTCGAGGTCGGCCGCGGGCAGATCGTCAGCCTGCTCGGCGGCAACGCGAGCGGCAAGTCGACGACGATGAAGCTGATTCTCGGGTTGATACGGCCGCGTCGCGGCGTCGTGCGCTTCGACGGCGACGACGTGACCGCGCTCGCGACGCCGCGGCGCGTGCGGCGCGGGATCGCGGCCGTGCCCGAGGCGCGGCGGCTGTTCGGCGACATGAGCGTGCGCGAGAACCTGCTGATGGGTGCGTACACGCGGGGCGACCGGGCGTCGGTCGCGGACGACTACGAGCGCGTGCTCGAGTTGTTTCCGCGTGTGCGCGAACGGCTCGCGCAGCGTGCGGGCACGCTGTCGGGCGGCGAGCAGCAGATGCTCGCGATGGCGCGTGCGCTGATGGCGCGGCCGAAACTGATCTGCATGGACGAGCCGACGATGGGGTTGTCGCCGCTCTACGTCGACAAGGTGCTGGAGCTGATCGATGCGATCAACCGGCAAGGCGTGACGGTGTTCATGGTCGAGCAGAATGCGAGCCTCGCGCTGGAGATCGCGCACTACGGATACGTGCTGCAGACGGGGCGCGTCGTGCTCGAAGGACCCTCGAAAACGCTGCTCGATGACGAGCGCGTGCGCGATGCGTATCTCGGTGGGGAGGCGGTGGCGGTGTAGGTGGCGAAAGGAGGCGGCCCGGCGGTGCGCCTTGGAGCCGCCGGTTCATGCGTCGCGTGCGTGTGTCTCCGCCGCCCGCGGAAACGTCAGCACCACCGCGAACCCGCCCGCATCGGGAAATGCGAACCCGACGCGCCCGCCGTGCGCCTTCATCACTTCCTGCACGATCGCGAGCCCGAGCCCGGACCCGGTGCGGCGCTCGCTGCCGTCGGGCGCGATCCGCACGAACGGCTGCAATGCCGCATCCCAATGCTCGCGCGGAATCCCCCGGCCGTTGTCGGTGACGGTCAGCGTCACTGCTTCATCGAGGTTGCCCGCGGTGGCGACCGACACGACGATATCGTCCGCATGCCCGTGCAGCAGCGCGTTGTGCAGCACGTTCGACAACGCCTCCTGCAGGCTGATCGCATCGCCGTCGATCCACGCATGCGGTGAATCGCTCGCGAACGCGACGGCCACGTCGCGCTCGTCCGCGAGCGGAATCGTGCGGCCGAGCACGTCCTTCGCGAGCGCGACGAGTTCGACGGGTTGCAGCGGCACGGCCTCGGTGCGATGGATCACCATCGCATGATTGAGCAACTGCCCGGTGAGGCGCCCGACATCCGAGCACGTTGCACGCAACGCATCGAGCCGCGCCGCATGACGCGCGGGATCGGCCTCGCCGTCGAGCAGTTCGATCTGCGCATCGAGCCGCGCGAGCGGCGTGCGCATCTGGTGCGCGGCGTCGGCGATGAAGCGCTGCATCGCGTTGATCCGCTCGGCGAGGCGGCGCATCAGCCCGTTGATCGCCCCGATGATCGCGTCGATCTCGCTCGGCGTATCGACGGCCACCGGCCGCAGGTCGGCCGGGTCGCGCGCGGCGATGATCGTGCCGATCTGCGCGAGCGGGCGCAATCCGCGCCGGATCGCGAGGCCGCTCGCGCCGATCGCGAGCACGCTCATCAGCAGGATCAGCGTCCACACCTTGATGCTCATGTCGTTCGTCAGCTGCTGGCGCGCATGGGTTGTCTGCGCAACGGTCACGAGCGCCCAGCCCGGCGTGCTTTCCTCGGGCATGTAGCGCGCGATGGTCGCGGTGCGGATCGGGTGCCCCTGGTAGACGGCGTTCGCGAACGCGGGGCCCTGTTTCGCGGCGGCGAGCGTCGCGGCACTCGCGAGATCGTTGTAGCCGGCCACGACGACGCCGCGCGAATCGACGACCTTGTAGTAGACGAGGTCGTAGCGCGACAGCGTCGACAGCGCCGCCACCGGCGGATTCAGCGCGAGCACGCCGCCCTGCACGTACAGGTTTTCCGCGACCTGGATCGATGCGCCCGCAAGCAACTGGTCGTATGCGCGCTCGGCCGCGACGCCCGCGTAGTAGCGCGCGATCACCGCGAGGGCGAGCGCGCCGGTCGCGACGACGAGCGCGATGAACAGCAACGTGCGCCCGAACAGCGTCTTCGGGAACCAGTCAATGCGCGGCAATCTGATACCCCATCCCGCGCGCGGTGCGGATCTCGACCGAGCTGCCCTGCAGCTTTTTGCGCACGCGCGTCACGTATTGCTCGACCGCGTTCGCGGTCGGCTCGTTGCCGAAGCTGAACAGCTGGTTCAGCAACTCGTCCTTCGAGAAGATCCGCTGCGGGCGGCTCGCGAGAATCTCGAGCAGCGCGAACTCCTGGCGCGACAGCGACAGCGGCTGGCCGTCGAGTTCCGCGAGACGGCTGCTGCGGTCGATCACGAGGCCGCCGAGCGTCAGCACGTCGTTCGCGTGGCCGCTGTTGCGGCGCAGCAGCGCCTGCACGCGCGCATCGAGCTCGCGGTAGTCGAACGGCTTCACGAGGTAGTCGTCGGCGCCGAGGCCGAGACCGCTCACGCGGTCGTCGATCGCCGAGCGCGCGGTGACGAGCAGCACGGGCGTCGTGCTGCCCGACGCGCGCAGGTTGCGCAGCACCGCGAAGCCATCGAGGCCGGGCAGGTTCGCATCGAGCACGACGAGGTCGAAGCGTTCGACGCGCAGCAGGCCGTTCGCGGTCGAGCCGTCGGTTTCGAGATCGACGGCATGGCCGAGCCGCGCGAGGCGGCCGCGGATCGCCGCGCCGATTTCGGCATCGTCCTCCACGACGAGAATGCGCATGGTGCCGTTTGCAGGTAGAGGGGTTAGGGGTTTTCCCGGGGCCGGGATGTCAGCATTTTCTCAGACTCGCTCGATAACCTGTGTTCAGCCGGAACAAGCGAAGACGGCCATTAATACCAGAACCACAGGAGACGGCAACATGCAGCAGGAAGCGGGAGCGACGAACGCGCGGCACAGCGTGCCGCCGGCCTGCGCTCGCCGGTGCGGCGAAGCCGGCCGCGGCCGCATGGCGGCCGCTGCGATGGCGTGCGCCGGCCGTGCCGTGTGGGTCGGGAAGGCGGGCGCATGACGACGTCGCCGCGCCGCCGCGCGTTGCTCGCCGCCGGCCTCGGCATGCTGAGCGTGCTGGGGGCGCCTTCGCTGGTGCGCGCGAAGCCGCGCACGGTGCGGATCTCGAAAGGCTATGGCGTGCTGTACCTGCCGCTGCTCGTGATGGAGAAGCAGCGCCTGTTCGAGCGGCATGCGGCGCGGCACGGGCTGCGCGACGTCGCGGTCGACTGGGTGCTGCTCGACGGCGGCAATTCCGTCAACGACGCGATGATGGCCGGCACGCTCGACTTCGCGGGTGCCGGCGCGCCGGGCTTCATCGAGCTGTGGGCGCGGGCGCGCGGGATTCCGAACGTCGAGGTGATCGGCATCAGCGGATTGTCCACGACCTCGCTGTCGCTCAATGCGAACCGTCCCGGGCTCGCGTCGCTGCGCGACTTCACGCCGTCCGACCGGATCGCGGTGCCGGGCATCCGCACGTCGCTGTCGGCGGTCGTGCTGCAGATGGTGGCGAGCCGGCAACTCGGCGCGAAGCATTTCGCGCAGCTCGATTCGATCACCGTGAACCTGCCGCATCCGCAGGCGATGCAGGCGCTGATCCGCCGCGAGAACGGCGTCACCGCGCACTTCACGTCGCCGCCGTTCTCGACGCTCGAATTGCGGCAGCCGGGCATTCATCGCGTCGTGAATTCGGTCGACGTGCTCGGCCCGATGACGCTCGACGTCGTGTTCGCGCCGAAGCGGCTCGTCGATGCGGAGCCCGCGCTGGCCGCCGCGTTTCTCGCCGCGCTCGACGAAGCGAACCGGCTGATTGCGCAGGACCCGCGCGCGGCGGCCGCGCTGTATGCGGCGTCGTCGGGGGTCGGCGTGTCGCACGACGACATGATGCAGATGCTCGCCGCGCCGGACACGCGCTTCTCGGTGCGGCCGAACCAGCTGATGGACTACGTGGAATTCCTGTACCTCGCCGGCACGATCAAGGCGAAGCCGCGCGCGTGGCACGAGATGTTCGCGCCGATGCTCGACGACTACCGGACACGCTGAGCGCCGCCGTCCGTCGCCGAACCCCATTTTCATCGAACACCACCGCGCCCGCGCGTTCATCGCGCGCGGCGCCGATTCAACCGACAAGCAACCGATTCACGGAGGAGCCCGCAGTGAATGCCACCGAAACCCTGGACCCCGCGTCCGCCGAAGAGCAGCGCATCATGTCGAAGATGGCGCGGCGCCTGCTGCCCATCCTCGTCGTGATGTTCCTGATCGCGTTCATCGACCGGCAGAACGTCGGCTTCGCGAAACTGCAGATGGTGCACAGCCTCGGAATGACCGAGGCCGCGTTCGGTCTCGCGTCGTCGCTGTTCTTCATCGGCTACCTGCTGTTCGAGGTGCCGAGCACGCTCGCGCTGCATCGCTACGGCGCACGCGTGTGGCTCGCGCGGATCATGCTGACGTGGGGCCTCATCACCGTGCTGATGGGCTTCACGACGTCGATGCCCGCGTTCTGTTCGCTGCGCTTCCTGCTCGGGATCGCCGAGGCAGGCTTCTATCCGGGCGTGATCTACTACCTGACGCTGTGGTTCCCGCAGAGCTACCGCGCGAAGGTGCTCGGCATCTTCACGCTCGGCAGCGCGCTCGCGAACATGCTCGGCTCGCTGGTCGGCGGCGTGCTGCTGAGCCTGAACGGCGTGTGGGGGCTCGCGGGCTGGCAGTGGGTGTTCGTGGCGACGGGCATCCCGGCCGTGATCGTCGCGATCGTGGTGTTCCGCGTGCTGCCGGCGTCGTTCCGCGACGCACCGTTCCTCGACGAACGCGAGAAGCAGATCGTCGCGGCCGCGCTCGAACGCGAGAAGCCCGCGCAGGCCGAGCATGCGCAGCCGTGGAAGGCGCTGCTCGATCCGCGCGTGATGCTGTTCGCGGCGACCTACATGCTGATGTCGACGTCGCTGTACGGCGTGACTTACTGGCTGCCGACGATCGTGAAATCGTTCGGGGTGTCGAGCAGCACGAACGGCTTGCTGAGCATGCTGCCGTGGGCGCTCGCGGTGCTGCTGCTGGTGTGGCTGCCGTCGAAGCTGCGCCGCGCGAAGAGCATCCTGCGCACGATCGCGATCGTCGCGGCGCTCGGCGCGCTCGGCTTCCTGCTGAGCCTCGTGCTGCCGTCGACGCCGCTGCGCTTCATCGCCCTCGTGCTCGGCGGCGCGTGCATCCCGCTGCTGTATCCGTGCTTCTGGTCGATGCCGCCGCGTTACTTCACCGGCGCGCGCGCGGCGGCGAGCGTCGCGGCGATCAACTCGATCGGCAACCTCGGCGGCTTCTTCAGCCAGAACCTGATGCCGTTCGCCGGCAAGGTGACGGGTACCGCGTTCGGGCCGATGATCGTGCCGATCGTGTGCCTCGCGTTGCTCGGGATCGGCGCGCTGGTCGCGTGGACGCGCTCGGAGCGGGGGATGGTGGCGGCGCGGGCGTGATGGGCGGAGGGAGAGCAGAGGGCTGCAGTTTCATGCGGTTCCTCTCGGGATCGTGCCGATGTGCTACCGTGCACGAGGTTGGAATGCATGGAGAGCACAATGAAAACGACGGCGATGTCCGCGCTTCGAGTCGATCCGCAATTGCTCGAGACAGCAGAGGCCGAGTTGGCGCAACACGAGACGCCGTCTGCGTTCGTCGAATCGACACTGCGCGATGCCATTGCGCATCGACGCTTGCACCACGAGTTTGTCGCGCGCGGCCGGCGTCGGCCGACGAGGCGCGGCGCACGGGTGAATATGTCGACGCGGCAGACGTCCAGGCCGAACTTGGGACGATGCTGAAAGTCGCGCGTGCACTGACGAAAACCGATTCGACGAGCGACGTCGATCGACGCGCATGATCGAACAAGTCACGATCCTCGCCGTTCGGCATCAGCGGGAAGACGACTACCACTGACACTCACCGCAGCGGCATTCCGCCGCCGCTGCGTCGACCGCCTTACCCCTCCGTCCGCGACGTCCCCCGTCCATCATGCGCAAGCGCCACATGCGCGGCCGACACGGGAATATCCACCTCCACCGTCGTGCCTTCGCCGAGCGTCGTAGCGACCCGCAGCGTGCCGCCGACGAGATACGCGCGCTCGCGCAGGCCGACCAGCCCGAACGATCCCGACTTGCGCGGCGCACCGGGATCGAAGCCCGCACCGTCGTCGCGAATCGTCAGCGCGATCGTCTCGTCCCGGTACACGAGCGTCACGGTCGCGTTCGATGCAGCCGCATGCCGCGCGACGTTCGCGAGCGCTTCCTGCGCGATCCGGAACACGGCCGTCGCATACGGTTCGTCGAGCTGCAGTTCACCCGGCTCGACGTGCAGCGCGCACGCCATGCCGTGACGGTGCCGGAAATCCTCCACGAGCCATTGCATCGCGGCCGCGAACCCGAGATCGTCGAGCATCAGCGGACGCAGGTCCGACGCGATGCGCCGCGTCGCCGTCACCGCGCCGCGCGCGAGCGCATGCATCGACGCGATCTTGCGCGCCAGCAGCGCGTCGTCCTGCGGCACGTGGTCGAGCAGCCATTCCAGATCGTTCTTCAGCGTCGCGAGCGTCTGCGCGAGTTCGTCATGCAGTTCGCGCGCGATGCGGCGCTGCTCGGCCTCCCGTGCGGTCGCGCTGATCGCCGAGATCTCGCGCAGTTCCTCGCGCGACGCCTGCAGCGCCCGCTCCGCACGCACGCGCTCCTCGACTTCGCGCCGCAGGTCGCGGTTCGACGCGCTCAACTGCGCGGTGCGGGCCGCGACGCGTTGCTCGAGACGTTCGTTCGCCTCGTTGAGCTGCGCGCTCTTCTGCACGACGAGCAGGTGCTGATAGCGCGCACCGGCGAGCGCACGCACCGTCTGCGCATGCAGCCGGCCGTTCTCGAACAGCAGCGCGAACAGCACGACGCCCGACGCGACGAGGCCGTAGGTCCGCCCCGCGTAGAAGCCCAGGTCGAAGCGTCCGTGGTTCAGCATCGACGACAACGCGATGTCGAACAGCCACGCGACGAGCACGATCATCACCCACAGGTCGAGCACGGAGTGACGGTGCCGTTGTCGCCACATCAGCACGACGGCCGCAAGGTTCAGCGCCCAGACGACTGCGATCGCGTTCGTCATCGTCGAGGCCATCCGGTTGCCCTGCATGATGCGCGGCAGCAGGTCGTGGCCGGCGGTCGCGAGCAGCGCGAGCGCGGCGGTCGCGCCGGCCGTCAGGACGATGCAGAGCAGGAGCGGAACCGCCGCGCGGCGGCGCTCGAGCGACGGCGGGCGCGCGCGCGGTGCCGCGCGCAGCAGCACGTACGCGGCAACCGCCAGCGGAAAGCCGCCGTGCCAGAACAGATACAGCCACGCGGTGGTCTGTTCGCCCGCGCCGAGCAGGCCCGTCGGCGTGAACAGTCCCGGAAAGGTCAGCATGTGCGTGCCGGCCATGAAGCCCGTGAACAGGTAGCCGGCCGCGAGCGCGAGCAGCGGCTTCTCGCGCAGGATCGCGTACTGGCCGAGCAGCAGGCCGGCCGTCACCATGTCGTTGACGACGATCGCCGACTGGTACACGGGAATGAAGCCCCACACGCGGGCAAGCGGCATGCCCGCGAACGGCGCGAGGGCGGCGAAGATCACGGCCGACACGATCACCGTCGCGATCGCGAGCCGCCGCTCGCGCCGCCCGGGCGGCAGCGACGACATGAACAGGCGCGACGGATCCGGCGCGTCGTCGCCGTCTTCGGTGGCCGCGGAGCGGAAGCGGGGCGCGGGCATCATGCGTCGTCGACGCCGAGGTCGAGATCGTGGCGCACCGCATAGCGCACCAGCGCGGCTTCGTGCGGCAGCTCCATCTTCTCGAGAATGCGCGTCTTGTAGGTGCTGACCGTCTTCGCGCTCAACGTGAGCTCCGATGCGATCCGCGTGACCGTCTGGCCGGCGACGATGCGGCGCATCACGTCGAGTTCGCGCGCGGACAAGCGTTCGTGCGGCAGCATCTCGGCCGGCGCGCGCAGCGTGCGCGCGAGGCTTTCGGCCGCCGACGCGCTCACGTACACGCCGCCCCCCGCCACCTTGGTGACGGCCGTGACGAGCTCGGCGGTCGCGCTGTCCTTCGTCAGGTAGCCGGTGGCGCCGGCCTTGAACGCGCGCGCCGCGTACTGCGTCTCCGCATGCATCGTCAGCACCAGCATGCGCAGCGACGGCGCATGTGTCTTGACCAGCCGGATCAGGTCGATACCGGTCGGTGCGGGCATCGACAGGTCGAGCAGCAGCACGTCGGCGGCGCGACGCTCGGCCAGCGCGAGCGTGGCCGCGCCGTCGCTCGCCTCGCCGACGATTTCGAAGCCGCCGGCCGTTTCCAGAATGTGACGCAGTCCGTCCCGCATGACTGCGTGATCGTCAGCCAGAATTACCCTGATCATCTAGCGGTCCTCTTCGGGATGACGCCGCGGGCTGTTCCGCCGGTTGCCGCGGCCGTTCTTCCGACCAATATATTCCGCCGAAGCCGGAAAAGGGGCACCTGCGCGAAATTTTTGAGACATCCGGGGGTGGAGTGTGCCCTGAAACGAAATAATCAGCATGAAATGGTATTGGCGATAGGGGCGGATGGGGCGGGTATTCCCGAGGAATCGCCGCAGTGCCGCAGGCGCGGCGCCTCGCGGACCGCCCTGATTCAGAGATAAACTGGTGCCCGATTGCACCGTTTCGACCCGAGGAGCCCCACGATGATCGATCTCGCCGACATCCTGCCGTCCGCGCTGCCCGACGCGGTCGCATGGGCCGACGCGCAGGCGGCGCACGGGCTCGCGCAGGGCGTGCCGCTGACGCCCGCGCAGGCCGACGACGCGCGTACCGTGGGCGTCGCGCAACCGGAGCGGATCCGCGTCGTGGTCGCCGACCGGCTGCCGTTTCCCGACACGCCGGCGCTCGGCGCGATCGCGCGCGACACCGGGCTGCTGTCGCCGGGGACGATCGGCCTCACGCTCGGCCATGCGGTGTTCGTGCTGCGCGGCCACGATACACGACGCCTGCTCACGCATGAGTTCCGCCATGTGCATCAGTATGAGGAAGCCGGGTCGATCGACGCGTTTCTCGCGCGCTACCTGCACGAGATCGCGACCGTCGGCTACCACGACGCGCCGCTCGAGGCCGACGCGCGGCAGCACGAGTTCGACTGACGCCGCCGGCCGGCGCCAACGCGCGCACCTTCCGATGAACCTTCCCCACGCCATTGCCGGCCCGGTGCAGACACCCCGCGCCGCCACCCAGCGCGACCCGCGATGAGCGTCACGATCCACGCGTGGCTGGGCGCGATCGGCGCGCATCCGGGGCTCGTGCTGGCGGTCGTGTTCGCCACGGCCTGTGCCGAGTCGATTGCGCTGATCGGCACGGTCGTGCCGGCCGGCGCCGTGATGTTCGCGGCCGGCACGCTGATCGGCGCGGGCGCGCTCGACGGCTGGACGGCGATCGGCGTCGCGACTGCCGGCGCGGTCGTCGGCGACGGGATCAGCTACGAGCTCGGACGGCACTACCGCGGCGCGATCCGCGACGGCTGGACGCGTCTCGGCTACGCGGACGCCTACGCGCGCGGCGAGGAGTTCGTGCTGCGCCATGGAATGAAGAGCATCGTGCTCGCGCGCTTCCTGGCGCCGGTGCGCGCGGTCGTGCCGGTCGTGGTCGGCTGCGCGATGCTGCCGCGCCGGTCGTTCTACCCGGTCAACATCGTGTCGGCGCTGATCTGGGCGCCCGTGCACATCGCGCCGGGCATCCTGTTCGGCGCGTCGGCGGCGCTGGCCGCGGCGATCAGCGTGCGGGTCGCCGCGATCCTGCTGGTGGTCGCCGCGCTGGTCGCGCTCGTGTGGTTCGGCGTGCGCCTGGCGCTGCGGCGCGGCTGGCCGTTGCTGTGCCGGGCGGCCGGCGCGGCGGTGCATGCATGCGCGCACCGCTGGCCCCGCTTCGGCGCCCGGCTGCACGATACACTCGACAAGGTGCGCCGCCTGCCGGGCGCGGTGCCCGTGTTCGCGCTGCTGTTCCTCGGCTGCGTCTGGCTGTTTGCGGGCATCGTGCAGGACGTCGTCGCGAACGATCCGCTGATGCACGCCGACATCGCGCTGTATGCGTTCCTGCAGAATCTGCGCACGCCGCCCGTGGATGCGGCGATGCGCGCGCTCGCGGTGTTGCACGGACACGATACGGGGCTGATCGTCGCGGCCGCGTTTCTCGTCTGGCTGCTGATCCATCGCTGCTGGGTGACATCCGCATGGTGGCTCGCGACGGTCGGCATCGCGGTCGTGCTCGGGCCGGCGTTCGGCGCCGGCTTGCCCGGCACCACGCCCGCGAGCTTGCCGCCCGGCGGGCTGCACGTGCCGCTGCCCGACGCCGATGCGGCGTTCGCGATGCTCGTGAGCAGCGGCATCGGCTGGGTGCTGACGCGCGACCGGCCCGCGCTGTGGCGCGTCCCGGTCGTGACGGCGGTCGTGCTGTGGATCGTGCTCGGCGGCTTCGCGCGGCTGTACGTCGGCGATACGTGGCTGTCGGGCCTGCTCGGCGGCTGGAGCCTCGGGCTCGCGTGGTTCGCGGTGCTGGCGGGCGCTCATGCGTACTGGCAGGTGCGCGAGCATGTGCAGCCGCGCGGCGCGCTCGTCGCGGTGCTCGTCGTGCTGGCGACGGCCGGCGTGTGGACCGTGCCCGCGCAGTGGCAGCTCGATCGTGCGGCACGTCCGCATATCGGCGACGTCGTCGCGATGACCGTCGACCAGTGGATGCGCGGCGGGTGGCAGCGCGTGCCGACGCGGCGCACCGAGATCGGCGGCGACCGCGAGGAGTATCTGCCGCTGCAATGGTGCGCGACGTCGGACACGCTCGATCGCCATCTTTCGCTGGCCGGCTGGCAGCGCGCGACGCCATGGTCGCCTGCCGCCGCGCTGCGCTGGCTGTCGCCGCAGGCGCCGGCCGATGCGTTGCCCGTGCTGCCGCGCTACACGCAAGGCGAGAGTACGCGCCGCGTGTTCGTGCGCGTCGAGCCGACCGATCCTGACAGCCGACTCGTGCTGCGGCTGTGGCGTTATCCGTACGTGCTGCAGGATGCGCTCGGCACGCGGCCGCTGTGGTACGGCGCGCTGTATCGCGAGACGCTGCACCGGCCCGCCCGGTTGATGACGACCGAGCGCACGACGACGGTCGACGATGCGGCGGCGATCGCGCAGGCACTCAAGGTCGAGCCGACGATCGCGCAGCCGCCGGCGGGGATGCGCGCGGCGCCGGCCGCGATGGTGCTCGTGTGGATGGTTCAGCCTTGAAGCGCGGCCGCCGCGTCAGGCGTGCGACGGTTGCGCGGGGACGACGGACAGGCGCAAGCCAACCGTCTTGAGCACCGCGAGCAGGGTTTTCAGCGTCGGGTTGCCGTTGGGCGACAGCGTGCGATACAGCGATTCACGGCTGATGCCGGCTTCGGCGGCAACCGCGCCGAGCCCGCCGTATGCTTCCGCGACCGTGCGCAGTGCGAGCAGCGCGGCCGCACGGTTGTCGGGATCGTCGAGCGATTCCATCGCGACGCGCAGATAGGCGGCCGCGAGCTCGCGGTCGGCACCGAGTTCGGCGACTTCCGCGTCGTGGTGCGATACCGCGCCTTTGAGCTTGTTCACATTTGCCTCCGTTTCCAGTTCGACCCGTGTTCCTTCGCATGCCTGATGTCGTCGGACTGGCTGCGCTTGTCGCCGCCGGACAACAGCAGCACCAGCGCGCTGCCGCACCGGCCGAAGTACACGCGATAGCCGGCACCGACGTGGATGCGCAGTTCGATCACGCCTTCGCCGACAGGCTCGCAATCGCCGACATTGCCGGTCTGCACGCGTCGCAGGCGTTCGCGAATCCGTGCCTGGATGACCTTGTCGCGTATGGTGTTCAGCCATTCGGTGAAAGGCTCGCGACCGTCGTCGCGCTGATAGCGAAGCAGTTCGAACTTGGAGAGCATTGTAACTTATAAGCTACATGAGGGGTAGGGGTATCGACGTGATTGCGTGGTCTGTCGGATGAGGCGGATGAAGAGACGCGTACGCGGGCCGACTGCCGAAGCGAGACGATGCACCACGCAAAGGCGCTGCGCAGGCGTGCATGCAGCGGCTTCGCGGTTCGGGATATCGAGCGGTGAGGCGGGCTTCCCGAACGAGGATCATTCTTTCATTCGGGGCGTGCGCTGACGATTCGGCTGAACGGCCGGTCTCATCGGCGTGTTCGGGAGACGCGCCGTGCGCGCATGAACTGCTCGAGCGGCCGGCCCGTCGGCGCCGCCGCACGACGCGACGGGCGACCCGGCCGGTCCAACCTGCGTTACTGCTTCGCGGGTGCGGCCGTGGCAACCTTGTCGAGCGCGGCCGGGAGGAATGCGTCGAGCTGCGCGGTCACCGATTCGTAGAAGTCGATCGGCTTGCCCCACGCGTCGGGTACGTCCTTGTGCGCGCCGGTCGCGTATTCGGCGAGCGTGAACACCTTGCCCGCGGCCGACGGATGGAGCGCGAGCACCTTTTCCTTGTGCTTATCGGTCATCGTCAGGATCACATCGGAGTGCTTGACGTCGTTCGCGTTCAGTTGCACCGCACGATGCGCGGACGTGTCGAGCCCGCGCCGCTTCATCAGGATCACGCCGTTTTCCTCGGGCTTTTCGTCGTACGGATCCTCGTCGACCGCGCGCGAGATCACCGCGATATGCGCGTGCCGTTGCGCGATCAGTTGTCCGGCGATCGCTTCGGCCATCACGCTGCGTCCGGTATTGCCCGTATCGACGAACGCGATCTTCTTCGGTTCGTCCGCGAATGCCGACGTCGCGCACTGGACGCCCAGGCAACAGAGCAGGGCGAGCGTCTTGAGGGTGTGGCTTTTTTTCATTCGTTTGACCCGTCCTGAAATAGGTTGACACTTTTTCGACGAATCGAAGAGGTGCCAAGTGGAGCAAGGGATCAAGCGGACG
>NZ_QTPQ01000060.1:0-39486 GCF_003853425.1 Burkholderia sp. Bp9140 | reverse complement strand
GCATCGCGAAGTCGAGCACGCGGACCCAGTAGTTGCCGCCGGCCGAGCCGATGATGATCGGCGCGGCGATCACGAAGGCCGCGGTCAGGATGCCGATGATGACGGTCTTGGTCGTGTTGCGCTCTTCGACGAGCGACGTCGAGGATTCGATCGGTTGAATGGATGTCATGTTGTTTGCTCCCCTTCCGTTACGCGCGGTCCGCGACACGTTCGCCCAGCAGGCCCGACGGACGGAACACCAGCACGATGATCAGCACGATGAAGGCGAACACGTCCTGGTAGTTACTGCCGAATACGCCGCCCGTGAGGTTGCCGATGTAGCCTGCGCCGAGCTGCTCGATCAGGCCGAGCACCACGCCGCCGACCATCGCGCCGCCGAGGTTGCCGATCCCGCCAAGCACCGCCGCCGTGAACGCCTTCATGCCGGGGATGAAGCCCATGTAGAAGTGCACGTTGCCGTATTCGGACGCAATCATCACGCCGGCCAGCGCTGCGAGCGCGGAGCCGATCATGAACGTCGCCGAAATCACGAAGTTCGGGTTCACGCCCATCAGGCTCGCGGTGTTCGGGCTTTCGGCAATCGCACGCATCGCGCGGCCGAGCTTGGTCTTGTGCACGAGCAGCAAGAGGCCGCCCATCACGATGAACGCCACTGCGATGATCACGATTTCGGTCACCGAGATCACGGCGCCGGGCGTCGTGTCAGTCGCCTTGATCACGTTGATCGGATCGGTCGGCAGCAATTGCGGGAACGGCAGCGGGTTGCGCGACCAGATGATCATCGCAGCCGTCTGCAGCAGGATCGATACGCCGATCGCCGTGATCAGCGGGGCGAGACGCGGTGCGCGGCGCAGCGGCCGGTACGCGACACGCTCGATCGTATAGCCCACGCACGCGCAGACGACCGCAGCGATGCCAAGGCCGATCGTCAGCGTCGCGGCGTTGCCGAGTCCAGGAAAGTGGTTCTGCAGCACGGTGATCGCCGACAGGGCAACCATTGCGCCGATCATCAGCACGTCGCCGTGCGCGAAGTTGATGATGCCGAGAATGCCGTACACCATCGTGTAGCCCAACGCGATGATGGCGTACACACTGCCGAGCACCAGCCCGTTGAGGATCTGCTGGACGAAAATATCCATTTAAAGCTCCTTGGCCCATGCTGCCGGAGGACGTTGCGCCCCGCGGGTAAGCGAGGAATCGCGCCTTCTCGGCGACACTGCGGGTACTAGTCGATACCGGTAAGGGTGGATCGTCCCGGCGCGCGCCGCCCGGCCTGTACGGCCGGACTTGCCGCCGGAGCGGATACAAAAACGGCACCGCACTGTTCCGGTGCCATCAAGAGTCCCGTCGCTAAATCGTCACGACATCGAGGACGGTGTACTTGGCCTCCTTGAAGTCGTAGGGCAACGTGCCGAAACGGCCGGCCTCCGGTTTCCCGAAATCCGTGCCTTTTTCCGTCCGGGCCGGGGCAAGCCCCGCATCCGGGCAGATCAGGTTCCGCGCCGCGTCGCCCGCGGGCTCGACCACCTTGACGGCGCACATGCCGTTGCCGCCAAGGGTTCGCGCTCCGATGCCGGACGCCGTCGCCTGCGCTGCAAGCGAGCCGTCCGCCGCCGCCCGCGCGGCGCCCGAACCGGCATCGCAAAGGCAGCGCCCGACTTTCGTCGGGACTGGATCGGAATTCGTGAAACGAAGCAGGCCGCCGGCCGCGACGCGGTGGGTCGCGGCGACACGCTGTTTCGTCGAATCGAAATGAAAGGGAATCAGTGACATCTGCACGTCGCCTGCGTTGCCCCGAAACCCGGGCGCCCGTCGTTCGACGCGCCCTGCTGCCGCATCACGGTCGGCGGCTCGTTGTCCTGCCAACCGCGTGTCCGTCGCCCGGTTGGCCGCCACGCCGCCGGCGAGTACTGCCCGCCGTGCCGAATGCATGCCGATCTGCGGACCCTGTGCGTTGAATGCCTCGATCGCCAAACGTGCCCCGTTATCCTTGTCACTGTCCGATTGCGCAATGCGGCACGCCGACGGCGCCGCACGACCGGTTCTGGCAGCGCGCACGTCGCTGGCCGCCGGTACTGCGTATGCCGCAGCCTCCCTGCCCGCCCCGTCGTCGCTCTTTTTGCTGCAACCGGCAAGCATTGCAACCGGTGCGGCGGCGGACATGGCGTAAGCCAACTTCACATGCATCGAATAGGTCTCCCGCGCCTTGCCAAAACCCTGTTTCAAAGCCATTCCGGCTTGAAAACGGGCGCATTGTAACTCCATTTATAGGACGCCAATAATCCTGATTCGATGGGGTTTTCCTGCATTGCAACCAATTTTGAGAGACGGTTAAGCACAGGCATAGCAACCGGGTTGCACTATTAATGTGAATAATGGTTGCGATCTCGTTTTTCGCGACGCAAAAAAAAGCGCGCCGGGAGGCGCGCTTCGGGGTACCGCGGGTGCGATGCGGTAATCAGGCAGCGGGCGGCAGGTTCAGCCCGCGCGGCAGCGGAAACGACACGTTTTCCTCAATGCCGTCGAGTGCACGGACGTTGCGCACGCCGAGTTCGCGCAGCCGCGCGATCACGGCCTGGGCCAGCACTTCGGGCGCCGATGCGCCGGCCGTCACGCCGATGCGGCGCTTCCCGGCAACCCAGGCCGGATCGATCTGGTCGGGTGCGTCGACCATGTACGCGGCCACGCCGCGCTTCTCGGCCACCTCGCGCAGGCGGCTCGAATTCGAGCTGTTCGGACTGCCGACGACGATCACGACGTCGCACTGCGGCGCCATGAACTTCACCGCATCCTGGCGGTTCTGCGTCGCGTAGCAGATGTCCTGCTTCTTCGGCTCGCGGATCTTCGGATACTTCGCCTTCAGCGCGCCGATGATCTCGGCCGCGTCATCGACGGACAGCGTCGTCTGCGTGACGAGCGCGATGCGCTCGGGATCGGCGAGTTCGAGCTTCTGCACGTCCTCGACGCTTTCGACGAGATGCATGCCGCGCTCGACCTGCCCCATCGTGCCTTCGACTTCCGGGTGGCCCTTGTGGCCGATCATCACGATGTCGACGCCGTCCTGGCGCATTTTCGCCACTTCGACGTGCACCTTCGTGACGAGCGGGCAGGTTGCGTCGTAAATGCGCAACCCGCGCACGTCCGCCTCGTCGCGCACGGCCTTCGACACGCCGTGCGCGCTGAAGATCACGGTGTTGCCGGCCGGCACTTCCTCGAGTTCCTCGACGAAGATCGCGCCTTTCTTCTTCAGATCCTCGACCACGTACTTGTTGTGGACGATCTCGTGACGGACGTAGATCGGCGCACCGTGCATCGCGATCGCGCGCTCCACGATCTCGATGGCGCGATCGACCCCTGCACAGAAGCCGCGCGGCTGGGCCAGCAGGATTTCGGCATCGGCGGCGACGGTCTGCCCGGACAGCGTATCGGTGGTGCTCATGATTACAGGATTCCGATGATTTTCACTTCGAACGTGAGCGCTTGGCCCGCGAGCGGATGATTGAAGTCGAACAGCGCCGAGGTTTCGCTGACTTCCTTCAGCACCCCTGCATAGCGGCCGCCGTCCGGCGCATTGAACTCGATCAGGTCGCCCGGCGTGAAATCGTCGCCGACCATCCCGTTCTCGCGCAGCGTCGACAGCGTCACGCGCTGGAGCATGTCGGGATTGCGGGGACCGAACCCCTGCTCGGGCGTTAGCTGAAAAGTCGAATGGTCGCCGACCCTGAGCCCGATCAGAATCTGTTCCAGCGAGGGCGCCAGTTGCCCCGCGCCGAGCAGCAGCGTGGCGGGCTTGTCGGAGAAGGTGTTGACGATGTCGGCGCCGTCGGCCAGTGCAAGCCGGTAATGCAGCGTCACATGGGAACCGGGCTTCACTTCGGATAGATCGATGAGGCTCATGGATTACTCGTGTTCGTCGGCGCCCGAAACGGCCGAAAGGCCCGGCGCAAAGCCAATATTGTAAGTCACCTGAGCGTGCAAGGCTGAAAGTGCGACGTCGTCGCGCACTCGGCCGCCGCCAATGGAGTTTCGATCATGCTGCCATCCTGCCTCGTCGCCCCGGCGACCGAATGTCGCGACCCCGCCGATGCCCCGGCCGCTGCGGCCCGCCGCAACGGCACCGCCAGGCTGCCGCGCAAGCGCCGCCCGCGGAACTGGCGACCCGACCTGCCGCGCGAGCGGCTGCTGGAGCGCGGGCCGGCCGCACTGACCGACGCCGAGCTGGTCGCGCTGCTGCTCGGCACCGGCGGCGGCGGCCGCGACGTGTTCGCCAGCGCTCGCGCGCTGCTCGCCCGGTTCGGCGACTCGCTGCGCGACATGCTCGACGCGGAGCCGCACGTGTTCGCGACGCACCCCGGCATCGGCGCGGCGCGCTCCGCGCTGCTGATCGCGGTGACCGAGATCGTGCGGCGCGCGCTGGCCGAAAAGGCGCGCACGCGCGCGCTGATCGATTCGCCGGGGGCCGTCGAGGACTATCTGCGGCTGAGGATCGGCACGCGGCCGTACGAGGTGTTCGTCACGCTGTACCTGGATGCCCGTCACGGCCTCATCGACGTGGAAGAAAGCGCGCGCGGCTCGCTGACACGAATGGCCGTCTATCCGCGCGAGATCGTGCGCCGCGCGCTCGCACTGAATGCCGCCGCGCTGATCATCGCGCACAATCACCCGTCCGGCGCCGTGCAGCCGAGTGCGGAAGATCGCCGCCTGACACGCGCGCTGCACGAAGCGCTCACGCTCGTCGACGCAAAGCTGCTCGATCACGTCGTCGTCGGCACCGCCGATACATTTTCGTTCGCGCGCGCCGGTTGGCTGTAGACTGTGGCCCGGCGACCCGCCCTGGGGTCGCCGCAACGACGAAGCGAAATTGGGTTTGATTTTTCTGAACTTTTTCTGCTAGAATCGTCGTCTGTCTTTTTTCCAACCAGTTCTAGCCATCGAAGGGCCTTGTCTGCAAAGGCTTCGGCGTTCTGAGTGCAGCCATGGATCACGTGGCGGTGCGATGGAACCTTCATCGGCGATCGAACCCCGAATTTAGCGTATTAGGAGTGCTCTCATGGCACGCGTATGCCAAGTAACTGGGAAAGCGCCGATGAGCGGCAACAACGTTTCCCACGCAAACAACAAGACGAAGCGCCGCTTCCTGCCGAACCTGCAAAACCGCCGGTTCTGGGTGGAGAGCGAAAACCGCTGGGTGCGCCTGCGCGTCTCGAACGCCGGCCTGCGCCTGATCGACAAGAACGGCATCGATTCCGTGCTCGCTGACCTGCGCGCACGCGGCGAAGCCTAAGCCCAAGGAGCACAATCATGGCAAAAGGCGCACGCGACAAGATCAAGCTCGAGTCGACCGCTGGTACGGGTCACTTCTACACGACCACGAAGAACAAGCGCAACATGCCGGAAAAGATGGCGATCAAGAAGTTCGATCCCGTCGTCCGCAAGCATGTGGAATACAAAGAAACCAAGATCAAGTAATCTCCGGTTTCTGCAGCCTGACGGCGACCAAAAAGCCCCGCACATGCGGGGCTTTTTGTTTTGCGCGCACGCGCGGGCCCGACGCGGTATGCTCTCCCCTTTCCGCGGCCACGGCCGACGGAACGCACAAGATCTAAAGCGTAACGATGGAGATGCAGCATGAAATTCGACGTGGCGATCGTCGGCAGCGGCCTGGCAGGGCTGTCGGTCGCACTCAACCTGGCCAGCACGCGACGTGTCGCGCTGATCGCGAAACGTTCGATGATGGAGGGGGCGAGCGATAACGCGCAAGGCGGCATCGCGGCCGTCCTCGACTCGGCGGACAGCATCGAGAACCACGTCGACGACACGCTGGTCGCCGGCGGCGGCCTGTGCGACGAAGGCGCGACGCGCTACATCGTCGAGCACGGCCGCGAAGCGATCGAATGGCTGATCTCGCAGGGCGTGCCGTTCACGAAGGACGATGCGGCCGAACTCGGCTTCCACCTGACGCGCGAAGGCGGCCACAGTCATCGCCGGATCATCCATGCGGCCGACGCGACCGGCCATGCGGTGCTCGCGACGCTGTCCGACCGCGCACGCCAGCATCCGAACATCACGTTCTTCGAAAACCACCATGCGATCGACCTGATCACGTCGGACCGGCTCGGCCTGCCCGGCCGCCGCTGTCACGGGCTGTATGCGCTCGACGTCGACAACGACCGCACGATCACGATCGAGGCGCCGCACACGGTGCTCGCGACCGGCGGAGCCGGCAAGGTCTATCTGTACACGACGAACCCCGACACCGCGACCGGCGACGGCATCGCGATGGCGTGGCGCGCGGGCTGCCGCGTGTCGAACATGGAGTTCATCCAGTTCCACCCGACCTGCCTGTTCCATCCGTACGCGAAATCGTTCCTGATTTCGGAAGCCGTGCGCGGCGAAGGCGGCCTGCTGAAGCTGCCGGACGGCACGCGCTTCATGCCCGCGCACGATCCGCGCGCGGAACTCGCGCCGCGCGACATCGTCGCGCGCGCGATCGACTTCGAGATCAAGAAGCGCGGGATCGACTGCGTGTATCTCGACATCAGCCATCAGCCGGAAGCGTTCCTGCGCGAACACTTCCCGACGATCCATGCGCGCTGCCTCGAATTCGGCATCGACATCGCGAAGCAGCCGATTCCGGTCGTGCCGGCCGCGCACTACACGTGCGGCGGCGTCGTCACCGACCTCGCGGGGCGCACCGATCTCGCGGGCCTGTACGCGGTCGGCGAAACGTCGTACACGGGGCTGCACGGTGCGAACCGGCTTGCGAGCAACTCGCTGCTCGAATGCCTCGTGATCGGCCGCGCAGCGGCCGAAGCGATCGAGGCGGCCGGCTTCGAGGGCCAGACACCGGCCACGCTGCCCGCCTGGGACGAAAGCCGCGTGTCGGATGCGGATGAGGAAGTCGTCGTCGCGCACAACTGGGACGAGTTGCGCCGGCTGATGTGGAACTACGTCGGCATCGTGCGTACCGACAAACGTCTCGAACGCGCGAAGCACCGGTTGTCGCTGCTGCGCGACGAGATCCACGAGTACTACGCGAATTTCCGCGTGACGCGCGACCTGCTCGAACTGCGCAATCTCGTCGACGTCGCGACGCTGATCGTGAAGAGTGCATACTCGCGCCGCGAAAGCCGCGGACTGCACTACAGCCGCGACTGGCCGCACACGCTGCCGAAGGCGCTGCCGAGCGTGCTCACGCCCCGCTCGCGCCGCTGACCGGTACGCCCCTTCCCGGCTTGTCGGCCACACAAAAAAGCCGTTGGCGTTTGCGTGCCAACGGCTTTTTTCGTCAGACGGGATGATGCGCGGTCAGTCGACGATCCGCATCGAATAGTCGGTCGCGCGCACATCCTTCGTCAGCGCGCCGATCGAGATGCGGTCGACGCCCGTCTCCGCGAACGTGCGCACCGTATCGAAATTGACGCCGCCCGACACTTCGAGCACGGCCTTGCCGGCCGCGACGCGCACGGCTTCGCGCATCATGTCGAGCGTGAAGTTGTCGAGCAGCACCGACTGCGCGCCATGCGCGAGCGCCGTGTCGAGCTGCGCGAGCGTCTCGACTTCGACCTGCACCGGCACGCCCGCATCCAGCGCGAACGCAGCATCGAGCGCTTCGCCGACGCCGCCGGCTGCCGCGATGTGGTTTTCCTTGATCAGGATGCCGTCGTACAGCGCGAGACGCTGGTTCTCGCCGCCGCCAACCCGCACCGCGTACTTCTGCGCGAGCCGCAGGCCCGGCAGCGTCTTGCGCGTATCGAGGATCTTCGCGCGCGTGCCTTCGACGCGATCGACGTAACGGCGCGTCGCACTCGCGACGCCCGACAGCAGTTGCAGGAAATTCAGCCCGTTGCGTTCGGCCGTCAACAGCGCCCGCGCCGGCCCTTCGAGTTCGCAGACCGTCGAATCCGGCGTCATCCGGTCGCCTTCGCGATAGCGCCACTGCACGACGATCGACGGATCGATCCGCGCGATGACGGCCTCGAACCACGGCACGCCGCACAGCACCGCTTCCTCGCGCACGATGATGCGCGCGCGGCGCGGCTTGCCGGCCGGCACGAGGCGCCCGGTCTGGTCGCCGGTGCCGACGTCTTCGGCGATCGCATCGGCGACGTTGCGCGCGATCGCTTCGTCGAATGCCGCACCGTATTGTGCGCGGACGCTGTCGAACAGCGGGGAGACTGCACCAGTCATGCAGCCCCCACGTTCGCGAACAGTTGCTGGTCGCGCTGCAGATCGCCGCTCGCCTGCACGCGCTTCTTGTGCGCCGCCGCGAAATCGAGCATCCGGTCGATCGGCAGACGCGCGCGCACGCCGATCGCGGGATCGACGAAGATCTCGTTGTGACCGCGTTCCAGCACGTCGGCGAGGTTCGCGAGGCCGTTCATCGCCATCCACGGGCAATGCGCGCAGCTCTTGCAGGTCGCGCTGTTGCCGGCCGTCGGCGCGGCGATGAAGGTCTTGCCGGGCGCCGCGAGCCGCATCTTGTGCAGGATGCCGAGATCGGTCGCGACGATGAAGTGCGTCGCATCGAACTTCACGGCCGCGTCGATCAGCTGCGTCGTCGAGCCGACGACGTCCGCCTGCGCGACGACGTTTTCCGGTGACTCGGGATGCACGAGCACCTTCGCGTCCGGATATTCGGCACGCAGCAGGTCGAGCTCGATGCCCTTGAATTCGTCGTGGACGAGGCACGAACCCTGCCACAGCAGCATGTCCGCGCCGGTTTTCTTCTGGATGTAGCTGCCGAGATGGCGATCGGGTGCCCAGATGATCTTCTCGCCCCGCGCGTGCAGGTCGGCGACGATCTCGAGTCCGATCGACGACGTGACCATCCAGTCCGCGCGCGCCTTCACGGCGGCGCTGGTGTTCGCGTAGACGACGACGGTGCGGTCGGGATGCGCATCGCAGAACGCGGAGAATTCGTCGACCGGGCAGCCGAGGTCGAGCGAGCAGGTCGCGTCGAGATCGGGCATCAGTACGCGTTTGCCGGGGCTCAGGATCTTCGCGGTTTCGCCCATGAAGCGCACGCCGGCGACGACGAGCGTCTGCGCGTCGTGGTCGCGGCCGAAGCGGGCCATTTCGAGCGAATCGGCGACGCAGCCGCCGGTCTCGTCGGCCAGTTCCTGCAGTTCGGCATCCACGTAGTAGTGAGCGACGAGCACGGCCTTTTCACGGGCGAGCAGCGCCTTGATGCGCGCCTTCAGTGCTGCGCGTTCTTCGGCGGACGGTGCATCGGGCACCTTGGCCCACGCTTGCCCGACGCCACAGACGGTTCCTGCCGAGACCGGCCGGTCGTACTCGACGGATTTGATCGTCGATTGCATCTCCATATCTCCTGTCGGCCCGAGTTAGCGCTTTAGCGCTTACTCGGGCCCCATGCTTCGCGGTCGGCCAGAGTTAGTGCTTTAGCGCGCACTCCAGCCCTATCCTCTACGCTATCACCCGGGGCACCACGTCGCCGCGCCCCCAAGCCTCATACGAATTCCGGCGCTTCCGGTCGTCCTTCGAAAACCGGCCGCCCAAATGAAAAAACCCCGCCAACGCGGGGTTTGTGACGTCCTGAGATTCTAATCGATTTCGAATCAGGCGTAGCGACGCAGGCGCGTCGCGAATTCCTGCAGCGACTTGATGCCGCTTTGTTCCGCGCGATGGCACCAATCCTGCAATTGCGCGAGCAGCTGTTCGCGCGAGGCGGTCGAGCGATCCCAGATCGCGGCCAGATCCTGGCGCAGCTGGAAGTAAGTATGCAGCTTCTGGCTGTTCGCAAAGATCTCCGGCAGCAGCTTCTTCTGCGGCTCGTCGAGGCCGTCGGCGTCCTTGTGGAACCACTTGCGTGCGCCGCGCATCAGCTGGTACTTCTCGCCGCCGATTTCCTTCAGGTGCGCGAGTTCCTGGCGATATGCACGCTTCACGGCCTTGCCGTAGCGCGCCATCACTTCGTAGCGGTTCGACAGCACGGCCTGCAGCGTTTCCTGGTCGAGTACCGTCTTCGGCTTGTTCAGGCGCGGCGTCGGCGCGACCTTCTTCACTTTCGCGAGACCGAATGCCGACATGATGCGGATGTACATCCAGCCGATGTCGAACTCGTACCACTTGTTCGACAGCTTCGCGGACGTCGCGAACGTGTGGTGGTTGTTGTGCAGTTCTTCGCCGCCGATCACGATGCCCCACGGGAACAGGTTCGTGCTCGCATCGGCCGAGTTGAAGTTGCGGTAGCCCCAGAAGTGGCCGAAGCCGTTCACGACACCGGCGGCCCAGAACGGAATCCAGACCATCTGCACGGCCCACACGGTCAGGCCGAGCACGCCGAACAGCGCGACGTCGATCACCATCATCATGCTGATGCCGAGAATCGGATACTTCGTGTACAGATTGCGTTCGAGCCAGTCGTTCGGCGTGCCGTGGCCAAACTTGCGCATCGTCTCTTCGTTCTTCGCTTCCGCGCGATACAGCTCGGCGCCTTCGAGGAACACCTTCCAGATGCCGCGCGTCTGCGGGCTGTGCGGATCTTCCTCGGTCTCGCACTTCGCATGGTGCTTGCGGTGAATCGCGGCCCACTGACCCGTCAGCATGCCGGTCGTCATCCACAGCCAGAGGCGGAAGAAGTGGCTCGCGATCGGATGCAGCTCCAGCGCGCGGTGCGCCTGGCAGCGGTGCAGGTAGACCGTCACGCCGATGATCGTCACGTGCGTGACGGCCAGCGCGAACAGCGCGACCTGCCACCACGAAAAATGCAGGAGCCCGTGGGAAAGAAAATCGAGCAGGGAATTCAACAAGGCAGTTACCTGTGATGAGAGCGACGCCGGCGCAAGCCGACGTCATAAAAATGAAAGCATACCGCGTGTAGACCGGAATTTTACTTCAACCGTTCCAAGTCTTTGTAAAAAATGAATATTTTCTTGTCTTGACGCAACGCGGACAGTCCATTGACGGACCGGGAGAGCCTCGTGATCCGCTTCTGGCCGCTGAACTTGCCCGATTCGCGCCGGCGCGGCGCGCCTAGGCCGCCGACACCTGCCCGTCCACCGGGCCGCCGCCGGCCACGGGCACGGGCACGCCCCCGGCCACCGCGCCGGTCGCCGCAAGACCGTCCGGCAGGCCGACCACGCGCACTTCGCGCTGCGGGAACGGAATCGAGATCCCGTGCTCGCCGAAGAGCCGCCAGATGTTGCGGTTCACGGCCGAACGCACGCCCGACGTGCCCGTCGCCGAATCCTCGATCCAGAAGCCGAGCTCCAGATCGATCCCGTCCGCGCCGAAGCTGACCAGGTACGGGGTCGGTGCCGGCTCGGCGAGCACGCGCGGCACGCCGTTGGCGGCTTCCGCGAGCACCGACAGCGCCTGCTCGACGTCGCTGGTATAGGCGACCTGCACGGCGACCTTCGCGTAGCCGCGCGTCAGGTACGACGACTGGTTCTGCACGACGTCGGTGATCAGCTTCTCGTTCGGGATCAGCGTCTCGTTGCCGTCCAGGCCGCGCACGACCGTGTAGCGCGTGCGGATCTGCGTGACGACGCCCTGCAGCCCGCCGACGCTGATCGCGTCGCCGAGCCGCAGCGAGCGGTCGAGCAGGATGATGAAGCCCGATACGTAGTTGCTGGCGATCTTCTGCAGCCCGAAGCCGAGGCCGACACCCACCGCGCCGCCGAACACGCCGAGCACCGTCACGTCGATGCCGACGAGCGACAGCCCGATCAGGATCGCCGCGAACACCAGCAGCGCGCGGCCGACCCGCGACAGCACGACCTTCAGGTTCGCGTCGAGCGTGCTCGCGCGCGTCAGGCGATCCTCGAGCACCGAGCCGAGCCACATCGCGACCATCAGCGTCACGCACACCCACAGCGCGCCGGAGATCACCGACAGCAGCGTGAGATGCGCAGTGGCAACGCGAAACTGCACGCTGTCGAGCCAGCCGAGCACGTCGCGCTGGATGCCGAGCACGGTCAGCACCATCGCGGCCCACACGACGGTCGACACGAGCTTCTCGACGATCGACAGCCACGCATGCGTGTGGCCATCGCGCGCGAACACGCGCCGCGCGAAGAAGAACAGCACGTAGATCAGCCCGATGCCGAACAGCGGCACGAGCGCGAGCGACAGTAGCGCCGTCGACATGAACGGGTCGAACGCAAGCTGCACGACGCCGACGAAAATGCCGCCGAACAGCGGGAACAGCGCGCGCTTCAGGCTTTGCGCGCCCGCACCGGGCGCGCGTCCGGCCGCCCTGCGGCGCGCATCGATCCGGCCGTGCACGAAGCGCGCGGCCACCCATGCGAAACACAGCGCGCCGACGAGGATCGCCGCCTGCCAGATCATCACCGGCTGGTGGAAATCGCGCATCACCGAGGCCAGCCGGTGCGACAGCAGGCGGCTTTGCAGACTCTCCATCATCCGTCCGAGCCGCCGTTACTGCGCGCGCCGTTCGAGCACCGCGGCGAAGAAGCCGTCGGTCGCATGGCGGTGCGGCCACAGCGACAGGTAGTCGCCGGTCTCGAGCTCGATGCGCTGGTCGGCCAGCACCTTCTGCGCAGGCACCAGCACGAAGTCCGGATGGTCGGCCAGGAACTGCTCGACGATCGCTTCGTTCTCCGCGTCGAGCACGCTGCAGGTCGCGTACACGAGCCGGCCGCCCTTCTTCACGAGACGGGCGGCGCTCGCGAGGATCGACGCCTGCTTCGGCGCGAGCTCCTCGATCGACGTGCGCGTCTGGCGCCACTTGAGGTCGGGGTTGCGGCGCAGCGTGCCCAGGCCGCTACACGGCGCGTCGACCAGCACGCGGTCGATCTTGCCGGCGAGCCGCTTGATCTTCGCATCGTGCTCGCTGTCGATCAGCACCGGGTTCACGTTCGACAGCCCGCTGCGCGCGAGGCGCGGCTTCAGCTTCGTGAGGCGCTTTTCCGACACGTCGAACGCATAGAGGCGCCCGGTCGAGCGCATCATCGCGCCGAGCGCGAGCGTCTTGCCGCCGGCGCCCGCGCAGAAATCGACGACCATCTCGCCGCGGCGCGGCGCGACCAGCGAGCACAGCAGTTGGCTGCCTTCGTCCTGCACCTCGATCTGGCCTTCCTCGAACAGCTTCAGGCGCGTCAGCGCCGGCTTGCCGACGACGCGCACGCCATGCGGCGCGAACGGCGTTGCGCCCGCGTCAATGCCGTTCGCGCGCAGCGCGTCGATCACCTGGTCGCGCGTCGCCTTCTGCGCGTTGGCGCGCAGGTCGAGCGGCGCCGGGTAGTTCAGCGCGGCGGCGAGCTGCCCGAGCTCGTCGGCGTCGAAACGGGCCGACAGCGCCTGGTAGATCCAGTCCGGCAGGTTGGTGCGCACGCGCACCGGCAGGCTCGCCGGGTCGATCTTCGACACGTGCTCGAGCCACGCGGCCTCGGTGGCGGACACGAACGGCTTCAGCGCGTTGCGGCCTTGCGTCTGCATCATGCCCAGTAACGTAAGGCGCCGCGCGGGGCTGCCCGTGCCGCTCTCGGCCAGGTGCGAAAACTCCATCTTCCGGCGCAGCACCGCGAACACCGCCTCGGCGATCACGCCGCGCTCGGCATGCCCGAGCTTCGGATGCGCGCGGAAGAACCGGCTCGTCGTCGCGTCGGCAGGGCCGGTGAACTTCAGCACCTCGGCCAGCAAGGTCTCGGTCTGGCCAATCAGGAATCCGTGCAGCTTCATACGCCCTCGCTCGTTTCGGTATGCGGTTGATCCGCGAAAATCCAGCGCGCCTCTTCCGGCGCCACCACTGCCCGCCCATTCTCGAGGCGCAGGCGCCCCTCGACGAACCAGCGCACCGCACGCGGATACAGCACGTGCTCGACCGTCAGCACACGCTGCGCGAGCGCCGCCGCGTCGTCGCCCGCGCGCACGGGCACCGCGCCCTGCGCGACGATCGCGCCGCTGTCGAGTTCGGGAATCACGAAATGCACGCTCGCGCCATGCAGCGCAACGCCGGCATCCAGCGCCTGCTGATGCGTATGAATGCCCTTGAAGCTCGGCAACAGCGACGGATGGATGTTCAGCAGGCGGCCCTCATATCGTCTGACGAAATCGGGCGTCAGGATGCGCATGAAGCCGGCGAGCACGACGAGATCGGGCGCGAAACGGTCGATTTCGGCGGCGAGCGCCGCATCGAAGCTGTCGCGGCCGTCGAACGAACGATGGTCGACCACCGCGGTCGCCACCCCGTGCGACGCGGCAAAAGCCAGGCCGGCCGCATCGGGCCGGTTGGCGATCACGGCGGCAACCTCGGCCGGCCAGCGTTCCTGCGCGCACGCGCGGACGATGGCCTCCATGTTGCTGCCGCGACCGGAAATCAGGATCACGAGTTTTTTCATCTGCGAATTTTACCATTCGCCCCCGCGTTTCCCCCCTTCTCGGCCGCCGGGCCGCCCGAACGTTTATAATCTTCTGCTTTGCGGCATCCCACCGCCCATTCCCCGACGCTGCATCCGCTATCGTGAAAGTCTTCCGCGGCCTGCCCAACGCCGAGAGCCGCGCGCCGTGCGCGCTGACGATCGGCAACTTCGACGGTGTCCATCGCGGCCACCAGGCCCTGCTCGCGCGCGTGCGCGCGGCAGCGGACGCGCGCGGCCTGCCCGTGTGCGTGATGACCTTCGAGCCGCACCCGCGCGAATTCTTCAACCCGGCCGGCGCGCCGCCGCGCATCGCGATGCTGCGCGACAAGCTGGAAGCGCTGCGCGACCACGGGGTCGACCGCGTCGTCGTCGAGCACTTCAACCACACGTTCGCGAGCCAGTCCCCGCAGGCGTTCGTCGAACGCACGCTGGTGAACGGGCTGCACACGCGCTGGATGATGGTCGGCGACGATTTCTGCTACGGCGCGAAGCGCGCGGGCACCTTCGACACGCTGAAGGCGGCCGGCGAGCAGTACGGCTTCGAGGTCGAGCAGATGGGTACGGTCGCAGGCAGCGACGGCACGCGCATCTCCAGCTCGGGCGTGCGCGCCGCGCTCGCCGCGGGCGATCTCGACGCCGCCGCGCAGGCGCTCGGCCACGGCTACGCGATCAGCGGCCACGTCGCGCACGGGCTGAAGCTCGGCCGCGACCTCGGCTTCCCGACCCTGAACCTGCCGATCGCACACAAGCGGCCGGCGCTCGCGGGCATCTTCGTCGTGCAGGTGCATGGCCTGGGCCCCACCCCGCTGCCGGGCGTCGCGAGCCTCGGGCTGCGCCCGACCGTCGACGATTCCGGCCGCGTGCTGCTCGAAGTCCACCTGCTCGACTGGCACGGCGACGCGTACGGCAAGCTGATCCGCGTCGAGTTCCTGAAGAAGCTGCGCGACGAGGCGAAGTTCGACGATCTCGAGGCGCTGTCGCGCGCGATCGCGCTGGACGTCGCGAATGCGCGCGCGTACTTCGTCGAGCGCGACCGCGCGCCGGGCAGCCGCGCAACCGGCTTCTCGACCTCGGCGACCGACCGAATTAGCTGATCCGGCCGGCGGCGCCCCCGCGCCGCACCCTCGCGCCGCCGACACGCGCGCCTCCCCGATTCACGACGCACGAGCGTCCCCCGATTTAGATAGCGATCCCATCATGAGCAACAAGAAAGCCGATTCGAAACCGCAGGCCAAGTATCCGGTCAACCTGCTCGACACGCCGTTCCCGATGCGCGGCGACCTGCCCAAGCGCGAACCGCAGTGGGTGAAGGAATGGGAAGCGCGCGGCATCTACGAAAAGATCCGCGCGGCAAGCAAGGGCCGGCCGAAGTTCATCCTGCACGACGGCCCCCCGTATGCGAACGGCGACATCCACCTCGGTCACGCGGTCAACAAGATCCTGAAGGACATCGTCGTCAAGTCGCGCAACATGGCCGGTTTCGATGCGCCGTACGTGCCGGGCTGGGATTGCCACGGGATGCCGATCGAGATCCAGATCGAGAAGCAGTTCGGCAAGTCGCTGCCGGCGGCCGAAGTGATGAGCAAGGCGCGCGCGTACGCGACCGAGCAGATCGAGAAGCAGAAGGTCGGCTTCAAGCGCCTCGGCGTGCTCGGCGACTGGGCGAATCCGTACAAGACGATGAACTTCGTCAACGAGGCGGAAGAGATCCGCGCGCTCGGCAAGATCATCGAGAAGGGCTACGTGTACCGCGGGCTGAAGCCGGTGAACTGGTGCTTCGACTGCGGCTCGGCGCTCGCCGAGGCGGAAGTCGAGTACAAGGACCGCACCGATCCGACGATCGACGTGATGTTCGCGTTCGCGGAACCGGAAAAGACCGCGCAGGCGTTCGGCCTGCCGGCGCTGCCGCGCGCCGAGGGCGGCATCGTGATCTGGACCACCACGCCGTGGACGATTCCCGCGAACCAGGCGCTGAACCTCCATCCGGAAATCGTCTACGCGCTGGTCGACACCGAGCGCGGGCTGCTGATCATCGCGGAAGAGCGCGTCGCCGCGTGCATGGCCGAGTTCAAGCTGACCGGCCGCGTCGTCGCGACCACACCCGGCGTGAAGCTCGCGAACCTGCGCTTCCACCACCCGCTCGCGTCGGCCCATCCCGGCTACAAGCGCACCGCGCCCGTGTACCTCGGCGACTACGTGACGACCGACACGGGTACCGGCGTCGTGCACTCGTCGCCCGCCTACGGCATCGAGGACTTCCAGTCGTGCAAGGCGCACGGGATGACCGATTCGGACTTCATCAATCCGGTGATGGGCGACGGCCGCTACATCGAATCGCTGCCGCTGTTCGGCGGCCTGTCGATCTGGGACGCGAACCCGAAGATCGTCGACGCGCTGAACGCGGCCGGCTCGCTGCTGCGCAGCGAGAAGTACACGCACAGCTACATGCACTGCTGGCGCCACAAGACGCCGATCATCTACCGCGCGACGTCGCAGTGGTTCGCCGGCATGGACGTGACGCCGCGCGACGACGGCAAGACGCTGCGCGAAACGGCGCTCGAAGGCGTCGACGCGACCGCGTTCTACCCGTCGTGGGGCAAGCAGCGGCTGTTCAGCATGATCGCGAACCGTCCCGACTGGACGCTGTCGCGCCAGCGCCAGTGGGGCGTGCCGATGGCGTTCTTCGTGCACAAGGAAACCGGCGAGCTGCACCCGCGCACGCTCGAGCTGCTCGAGGAAGTCGCGAAGCGCGTCGAGCAGGCGGGCATCGAGGCGTGGCAGTCGCTCGACCCGCGCGAGCTGCTCGGCGACGACGCCAACATGTACGAAAAGAATCGCGACACGCTCGACGTGTGGTTCGACTCGGGCACGACGCACTGGCACGTGCTGCGCGGCTCGCACGGTGATCAGCTGCAGTTCCCGGCCGACCTGTACCTCGAGGGCTCGGACCAGCACCGCGGCTGGTTCCACTCGTCGCTCTTGACCGCGTCGATGATCGACGGCTGCGCGCCGTACAAGGGCCTGCTCACGCACGGCTTCACGGTCGACGGCGAAGGCCGCAAGATGAGCAAGTCGCTCGGCAACGGTATCGACCCGCATGAAGTCGCGAACCGCCTCGGCGCGGAAATCATCCGCCTGTGGATCGCGTCGACCGACTATTCGGGCGAGCTCGCGATCTCCGAGGAAATCCTGAAGCGCGTGACGGAAGGCTATCGCCGCATCCGCAACACGCTGCGCTTCCTGCTCGCGAACCTGTCGGACTTCGACTTCGCGCAGCACGCGGTGCCGGTCGACGAATGGCTCGAGATCGACCGTTATGCGGTCGCGTTCTCGGCGCAACTGCAGGCGGAACTGCTCGGCCACTACGAGAAGTACGAATTCCACCCGGTCGTCGCGAAGCTGCAGACGTACTGCTCGGAAGATCTCGGCGGCTTCTACCTCGACGTGCTGAAGGACCGCCTGTACACCAGCGCGGCCGATTCGCGCGCGCGCCGCTCCGCGCAGACCGCGCTGTACCACCTGACGCACGGTCTGCTGCGCGTGCTCGCACCGTTCCTGTCGTTCACCGCGGAAGAAGCGTGGAAGGTGTTCCAGCCGGCCAGTGACACGATCTTCACGGAAACCTACTACGCGTATCCGGAAGTCGCCGGCTCCGCCGCGCTGATCGAGAAGTGGGCGCTGCTGCGCGACGTGCGCGGCAACGTGACGAAGGCGCTCGAGGAAGCGCGCACCGCGAACCGCATCGGTTCGTCGCTGCAGGCCGAAGTGGCCGTGCATGCGAGCGGCGCGCGCTACGATGCGCTCACGAGCCTCGGCGAAGACCTGAAGTTCGTGCTGATCACGTCGGCGGCGACGGTCGTGAAGGTCGACGACGAAGCGCAGGAAAGCGTCGACGTCGCGGCGTCGAAGTACCAGAAGTGCGAACGCTGCTGGCACTACCGCGAGGACGTCGGCGCGCACGCCGATCATCCGACGCTGTGCGGCCGCTGCTTCTCGAACCTGTTTGAAAACGGCGAAACCCGGAGCGCTGCTTAAATGGCGAAAACCCTGTCGAAACCGGCCAGCGGCGCGCTCGCGCCCTGGCTCGGCATTTCGCTGATCGTGATCCTGTTCGACCAGTTGTCGAAGATCGCGATCCTGAAAACGTTCGCGTACGGCGCACAGCATGCGCTGACGTCGTTCTTCAACCTCGTGCTGGTGTACAACCGCGGCGCCGCGTTCGGCTTCCTGTCGACCGCGGGCGGCTGGCAGCGCTGGGCGTTCACCGCGCTCGGCATCGGCGCGACGCTCGTGATCTGCTTCCTGCTGCGCCGCCACGGCCAGCAACGGCTGTTCAGCCTGTCGCTCGCGCTGATCCTCGGCGGCGCGCTCGGCAACGTGATCGACCGGCTCGTCTACGGTCACGTGATCGACTTCCTCGATTTCCACCTCGGCGCCTGGCACTTCCCGGCGTTCAACCTCGCCGATTCCGCGATCACGGTCGGCGCGGTGCTGCTGATCTACGACGAACTGCGTCGCGTGCGCGGCTCGCGCTGAGCGCGCATACTCGGTGTCGACGGCCGGCTTCGCGCCGGCCGTTCCGTTTGACCCTTGGAGGCCTGAGTTGGCACACGCAGAACTCGCTGGAAAACACCTCGTTCTCGGCCTGACCGGCGGCATCGCCTGCTACAAGATCGCCGAGCTCACCCGGCTGCTGACGAAGGCAGGCGCGACCGTGCAGGTCGCGATGACCGAAGCCGCCGCGCAGTTCATCACGCCCGTCACGATGCAGGCGCTGTCCGGCCGGCCCGTCTACACGAGCCAGTGGGACGCGCGTATCGACAACAACATGGCGCACATCGACCTGTCGCGCGAAGCCGACGCGATCGTGATCGCGCCCGCGTCGACGGATTTCCTCGCGAAGCTCGCGCACGGATTCGCGGACGACCTGCTGTCGACGCTGTGCGTCGCGCGCGACTGTCCGCTGCTCGTCGTACCCGCGATGAACCGCCAGATGTGGCAGAACCCGGCCACGCAACGCAACGCCGCGCAACTGCGCGCCGACGGCGTGTCGGTGCTCGGTCCCGATTCGGGCGCGCAGGCCTGCGGCGAAGTCGGCGACGGCCGCATGCTCGAACCCGAGGCGATCTATGAGGCGATCGTCGCGCACTTCGCGCCGAAGGTGCTCGCGCACCGTCGCGTGCTGATCACGGCCGGCCCGACGTTCGAGCCGCTCGATCCGGTGCGCGGCCTCACGAACCGCTCGAGCGGCAAGATGGGCTTCGCGCTCGCGCGCGCCGCACAGCAGGCCGGCGCCGACGTGCATCTCGTCGCGGGGCCGGTCGCGCTCGACACGCCGTGGGGCGTGTACCGCCAGGACGTGCAGACCGCGCAGCAGATGTACGACGCGGTCATGCAGGCGGTGTCCGACGCGGACATCTTCATCGCGGTGGCCGCGGTCGCCGACTGGCGCGTCGACCAGCCCGCCGAGCACAAGATGAAGAAGACGGCCGATCGCAAGATGCCGACGCTCGCGTTCGTCGAGAACCCGGACATCCTCGCGTCGGTCGCGGCGCTGCCCGATCCGCCGTTCTGCGTCGGCTTCGCGGCCGAAAGCGGCGACCTCGACGTGCACGGCGACGAGAAGCGCAAGCGCAAGAACGTGCCGCTCCTGGTCGGCAACCTCGGCCCGCTGACGTTCGGCCGCGACGACAACGAAGTCGTGCTGTTCGAGGCAGCCGGCCTCACGCGCCTGCCGCGCGCGCCGAAGGACGAGCTCGCGCACGTGCTCGTCGCCGAAATCGCAAAACGCCTGCCCGACAACCGCCTGATCTGATCCCTTGCGCGGCGGCACGCGCCGCTGCGCCCTTCCCGACCGATTCGACGACCGCATGAAACTCGACCTGAAGATTCTCGACGCGCGCATGCGCGATTACCCGCCCGCCTACGCCACCACCGGCAGCGCGGGCCTCGACCTGCGCGCGTGCCTCGACGCGCCCGTCACGCTGCAGCCGGGCGAAACGACGCTGGTGCCGACGGGCCTCGCGATCCATCTCGCGGATTCCGGCTACGCGGCGCTGATCCTGCCGCGCTCGGGCCTCGGCCACAAGCACGGGATCGTGCTCGGCAACCTCGTCGGCCTGATCGATTCCGACTACCAGGGCCAGCTGATGGTGTCGACGTGGAACCGCGGCCAGACCGAGTTCGTGCTGAACCCGTTCGAGCGGCTCGCGCAGCTCGTGATCGTGCCGGTCGTGCAGGCGCAGTTCAACATCGTCGACGACTTCGCCGAGAGCGATCGCGGCGAAGGCGGCTTCGGCAGCACCGGCCGTCACTGAGCGACGCAGTAAAAAAGGGGCCTCGGCCCCTTTTCTCTTTCCGTGCAGGGTCATTCGCCGGCCGGTTGCACGATTCGCGCGGGCAGCGGTTCGCGTCGCCGCGCCTGCGCGATGCTCGCGTAAATCACCATCGCCACCAGCACGCCGAGCAGCACCGCTGACGAGCCGGCCGTGCCGAGCGCGAGGCCGCCCTTCGCGACCGGCTTCGTCAGCAGGTCGCCGACCGTTGCCCCGAACGGGCGCGTGAGCACGAACGCCGCCCAGAACAGCAGCACGCCGGATATGCGCGTGAAATAGTGCGCGAGCACGATCGCCGCGAGCAGCCCGCCGATCAGCAGCGCGCCGCCACCGAAGCCGAGCCCCGAGCTGTCCGCGAGGAAATCGCCGAGCGCTGTGCCGAGCGTGTTCGAGAACAGGATCGCGATCCAGTACAGCAGTTCGACCTTGCGCGTGCGAATCAGGTCGACCGACAGCGATTCGCCGCTCAGGCGCCACACCGTGAAGATCGCCAGCAGGATCGCGACGAGGATCGACGAGCCCGCCGCATAGCCGAGGCCGAGCGTACGGTCCATGAAGTCGGACATCGTCGTGCCGGCGGTGCTGGTCGCGACGATCACGGCCCAGTAGATCGCCGGGCGATAGCCGGTCGTCCTGAGCTGCGCGCCGAGCGTGACGAGAAAGAATCCGAACAGCAGGATCGAGCTCACCGCGTAGCCGACGTTCAGCGTCATCGACAGCAGGTCGCCGCCGGTTTCGCCGAGCGTCGTCGCGCAGATCTTCATGATCCAGAATGCGAGCGTGATTTGAGGAAGCTTGTTCATTCGAACCCCTTTTGCAGGTGGCGACGGGCTGGCGCGCGCCAACCCGCATCGCGGACAGGTTCGAATGTAGCCGCCGCCGGCTTAACGGAACCTTAGCGGTATTGCACCGCCTCGCCGCACCCGCACGGCGCGAGGTCACGCGTCAACGCGCGTGCTGGTGCCGGTAGTGCAGCGCGTACGCGAGCGTCAGCAGCACGACGAACACGACGCCGATCACCATCGTCATCCGGAATTCGCGCGTGAACGCGGTCGTGAGCAGGATCGCGCCGACGAGCCCCGCACCGAGCAGGCTGCCGAACGGGTGGCCCCACATCCGGAACGCGAGCGCCGGGCCGCGATAGCGTGCACGAAAGCGCAGGTGCGTGACGAAGATCATCAGCCACGTGAACAGCGCGCCGAACATCGCGATCGCCATCATCACGGTGAACGCGGTGTCGGGCGACAGCGCGACCAGCACGGCCGCGACCGCGACGCCGCTGGTCGAGATCCACAGCGCCGCACGCGGCACGCCGTTGTTGCCGAGCCGGCCGAACACCGCCGGCGAGAGCCGCGCGCGCGACAGGCTGAACATCATCCGCGTCGTCACGTAGAGCTGGCTGTTCATCGCCGACAGCGCCGCGATCAGCAGCACCAAGTTGATCACGCCGGCCGCGTACGGCACGTGCGTCGCGGCCATCACCTTCACGAACGGGCTTTCGTCGGTGCCGGCCTGCGTCCACGGCACGATCGCGAGCATCAGCGACAGCGTCAGCAGGTAGAACAGCACGAGCCGGAACACCGTCGAGCGGAACGCGCGCGTGACCGCGTGCTGCGGATCGCGCGCCTCGCCGGCCGCGATCGCGACCGCCTCGATGCTCATGTAGCTGAAGATCGCGACGATCACCGCGACCCACGTGCCCCACGGCCCTTTCGGCATGAAGCCGCCGTGCGCGGTGTAGTTCGCGAAGCCGATGCCCGAAGCCCCCGGCGCCGACCACATGAGATACGCGCCGAGCACGATGAACACGACGATCGCCGCGATCTTCAACAGCGAGAACGCATATTCGACCGCCCCGTACAGCGTGACGCTCGCGAGGTTCACCGCGATCAGCAGCGCGGAGAAGCCGATCACCCAGTACCAGCCGGGCACGGCCGGGAACCAGTACTTCATGAAGACGGCGATCGCGCTGATCTCGGTGCCGATCGCGAACACCACCGCGAACCAGTACGCATAGCGCACGAGATAGCCCGCGAGCGGGCCGACGTAGTGCTCCGCATAGGCGCCGAACGAGCCGGCCGTCGGATGCGCGACCGTCATTTCCGCAAGCGCGCCCATCAGCAGCAGCGCGATCAGCGCGCCGATCGCATACGAGACCAGCACGCTCGGGCCGGCCAGCCCGATCGCGAACCCGCTGCCCAGGAACAGCCCCGTGCCGATCGCGCCGCCGATCGCGATCATCGCCATCTGCCCCGACGTCAGCGCATGGCGCAACCCTTGTTCGCGCGCGACGATGCTGTCGAACGACCGTTGTTGTCGTGTCACTGCGTTACCACTCCCCTGCCCCACCATGGCACCGCCGGCGCCGGATAAAACGAAACGGCGCGGAGAACTTCCCGCGCCGTTCGCATGAACAACGAATTATCGCTTACTCGACTTCGACCGTCTCTTCGTTCGGCTTGTGCGGCGGATTCGCCAGCTTGTCGAACGACAACTGCACCTTGTCGTTTTCGTCGACGTCGACCGTCACATGCCCGCCGTTGACGAGCTTGCCGAACAGCAGTTCGTCGGCCAGCGCGCGACGGATCGTGTCCTGGATCAGCCGCTGCATCGGCCGCGCGCCCATCAGCGGGTCGAAGCCGTGCTTCGCGAGATGCTTGCGCAACGCGTCGGTAAAGAGCGTGTCGACCTTCTTCTCGTGCAGCTGCTCCTCGAGCTGGATCAGGAACTTGTCGACCACGCGCATGATGATTTCCTCATCGAGCGAGCGGAAGCTGATGATCGAATCCAGGCGGTTGCGGAACTCCGGCGTGAACAGGCGCTTGATGTCGGTCATCTCGTCGCCCGTCTCGCGGCGCGTCGTGAAGCCGATCGTCGCCTTCTGCATCGACTCGGCGCCCGCGTTCGTCGTCATGATGATGATGACGTTGCGGAAATCCGCCTTGCGGCCGTTGTTGTCGGTCAGCGTGCCGTGGTCCATCACCTGCAGCAGCACGTTGAAGATGTCCGGATGCGCCTTCTCGATTTCGTCGAGCAGCAGCACGCAGTGCGGCTTCTTCGTGACGGCTTCGGTCAGGAGGCCGCCCTGGTCGAACCCGACATAACCCGGCGGCGCGCCGATCAGGCGGCTCACCGCGTGACGCTCCATGTATTCCGACATGTCGAAGCGGATCAGCTCGATGCCGAGCGTGAACGCGAGCTGGCGCGCCACTTCGGTCTTGCCGACGCCCGTCGGGCCGGAGAACAGGAACGCGCCGATCGGCTTGTCCATCTTGCCGAGGCCCGCGCGCGCCATCTTGATCGATGCGGCGAGCGCGTCGATCGCCGGATCCTGGCCGAACACGACGCTCTTCAGGTCGCGATCGAGCGTCTGCAGCTTGCTGCGATCGTCCTGCGACACGCTCTGCGCCGGCACGCGCGCGATCTTCGAGATGATTTCCTCGATCTCGCTCTTGCCGATCGTCTTCTTCTGCTTCGACTTCGGCAGGATGCGCTGGGCCGCGCCCGCTTCGTCGATCACGTCGATCGCCTTGTCCGGCAGGTGACGGTCGGTGATGAAGCGCGCCGACAGTTCGGCCGCGGCCGAGAGTGCGCCCGACGAATACTTGACGCCGTGATGCTCCTCGAAGCGCGACTTCAGCCCGCGCAGGATCGCGACCGTCTGCTCGACGGTCGGCTCCGTCACGTCGACCTTCTGGAAGCGCCGCGACAGCGCCGCGTCCTTCTCGAAGATGCCGCGATACTCGGTGAAGGTGGTCGCGCCGATGCACTTGAGCGTGCCCGACGACAGCGCCGGCTTCAGCAGGTTCGACGCATCGAGCGTGCCGCCCGATGCGGCGCCCGCGCCGATCAGCGTATGGATCTCGTCGATGAACAGGATCGCGTGCGGACGCTCCTTCAGCTCCTTCAGCACCGTCTTCAGACGCTGCTCGAAGTCGCCGCGATACTTGGTGCCCGCGAGCAGCGCGCCCATGTCGAGCGAATACACCTGCGCGTTCGCGAGGATGTCCGGCACTTCGCCGCGCGTGATGCGATAGGCGAGCCCTTCCGCGATCGCGGTCTTGCCGACGCCGGCCTCGCCGACGAGCAGCGGATTGTTCTTGCGGCGGCGGCACAGCACCTGGACGACGCGCTCGACCTCCGGCTCGCGCCCGATCAGCGGATCGATGCGGCCGTCCTTCGCCATCTGGTTCAGGTTCTGCGTGAACTGCGCGAGCGGGGTTTCCTTCTGCGCGTTCGCGTCCTCGCTTTCCGCGTTCGCGTCGGTCGACTTCGCGGCTTCGCCGCCGTTCGTCTTCGCGATGCCGTGCGAAATGAAGTTCACGACGTCCAGGCGCGTGACGCCCTGCTGCTGCAGGTAATAGACCGCGTGCGAATCCTTCTCGCCGAAGATCGCGACCAGCACGTTCGCGCCGGTCACTTCCTTCTTGCCGTTCGACGTCGACTGGACGTGCATGATCGCGCGCTGGATCACGCGCTGGAAACCGAGCGTCGGCTGGGTATCGACATCGTCGGTGCCCGGGACGGTCGGTGTGTTGTCGTGGATGAAATTGCGCAGGTTCTGACGCAAGTCCTCGATGTTGGCCGCACACGCGCGCAACACCTCGGCTGCCGTCGGATTATCCAGCAGGGCCAGCAGCAGATGCTCGACCGTAATGAACTCATGGCGCGCCTGGCGTGCTTCCATGAACGCCATGTGCAGGCTGACTTCCAATTCCTGGGCAATCATGCTTCCTCCATCACGCACTGCAGCGGATGCCCGGCCTGCCGCGCATGGGTAACGACTTGCTCAACCTTGGTCGACGCGATGTCCCGCGTATAGACCCCACAAACCCCTCGCCCTTCGCGATGGACCTTCAGCATGATCTGCGTGGCCGTCTCGCGATCCTTCTTGAAATACTCCTGTACGACCATCACGACGAACTCCATCGGCGTGAAGTCGTCGTTCAGCAGCACCACCTTGTACATCGAAGGCGGCTTGAGCTTCTGCTGCTTGCGTTCCAGGACGGTGCTGTCCTGCTTGTCCGGGATAATCGCCATACACCCATTCTAAACAACTCGGACAGGCCCGCAATCCTGCCATTACCCGACCGACCGGCCGGCGCCCTCCCTGGTTCCCGACGACCCGCGATCGTCTTCGTGCCATAGGAAAGCCGGCTGCGGTGCCGGCTTTCACGCGTGGCGCGGAACACGAACCGTCAGGGGGAAACCGCACCGGACCGTCGCATTCGCATCCAGTATCCCACAAGCCGGGACGACTCGATCGCGTGTCACTCGAGCCTGGTATATGAACCGATTATGCGACTTTTCAAGTCCGCGCGCTCGGCGGCATGCTGCACAGCAAAGCCGGAAAAACCCTGAAAATGGGTTCTTTACAACGGCCCTCCAACCGTCTAAAAATTCCGCTTGACACTCAAATAAAGAGCGCCAACAATCAAGCTGGCACTTTTTTCAACTCGCCGGTCGGCGAAATGAAAGAGGCCGAAGGTGAGCTTGTGAGGGGGGAACGGCTGTATTTTCCGGTCGTTTAGCTTTTCGAGCGTGCTCGTGGTAAGTAGCAGCGACTGTGTGACAGGGGAAGTAGGAAAATGGCAACTGGTATCGTTAAGTGGTTCAACGACGCGAAGGGCTTCGGTTTCATCACTCCCGACGAGGGCGGTGAAGATCTGTTTGCGCACTTCTCGGCCATCAACATGCAGGGCTTCAAGACCCTGAAGGAAGGCCAGAAGGTGAGCTTCGAGGTCGTTCAAGGGCCGAAGGGCAAACAAGCGTCGAACATCCAGGCCGCGTAAAGGCACCGGATATCGGACGAAGAAACCCGGCATTACGCCGGGTTTCTTTTTTCAGGCCGGCCACTCGTTAATTCGATTGGCCGGCCTTTTCGTTCAATCCCGATAATTGAACACGCATTGTCCGGTCGCACGCGCAGATCGAATGCCGCCATACGCGTGAAACATATTCGATACTCGTCACACGACCTTCAGCGTGCCCATCATGCCGAGATCCTCGTGTTCGAGAATATGGCAGTGAAACATACGCTCGCCGGGCATGTCTTGCGTGACGAGGATCGTCACGGTCTCGCCGCTGCGCACGTTCACGGTATCGCGCCACGCGCGGAACGGCTCGCTCGTGCGCGTGCCGTCCGATGCGCGCTCGATCACCTGGAATTGCGTGCCGTGCAAATGGAACGGGTGATCCATGTCGGTGGCGTTGCGGATCGCCCAGCGCTCGATTTCGCCGCGGCGGCTCGTCAGCGTCGCACGGTGCGGTGCATAGGTCGCGCCGTTGATCGTGAAGCGCATCCCGGCCGGACGGCCATGCGCCGGGCCGTTCATCATCGCGTCCATGTCCATCTCTTCGCCGAACGCGACGTCCTTGTGCGCGACCGGCTCGCCGAGCGCCAGTACCGCGCGCAGCGTCGCCGGCAGCGCACGGGCGGCGGCCGGTGCGAACGCGATGTCGGCCAGCGGCAGCGCCGGATCGGGCGGCAGGCTGCCGTGGCCGTCGTCATGCGACATCGCCATCTTGCGACGGTCGTATTCGGCCGCCTGCAACACGGCGCGTGACGCGCGGTCGCCGGCGCGCACCAGCAGTTCCGCGCGCTCGCCCGGCGCGAGCAGCAGCGACGTCACGCGGCGCGGCGCATCGAACAGCCCGCCATCCGTGCCGACATGCTCGAACGCGCGGCCGTCGTCGAACGCCACGCGCAGGTAGCGCGCGCTGCACGCATTCCACACGCGCCAGCGCTCGTCACTCGCGACGTCGATTCGCGGCCGGCGCGCACCGTTGACCAGCACGAACTGGCCTTCGCGGCCGTTCATCCAGTCCATCATGTCGTTCGGAGGAATCGTGCCGTCGCGCGCGAGCTTCAGGTCGGACACGAACAGGTTGCGCTCGGGCCAGCCGGCGAGCGGATCGTCGGCGGCACGCACGACGAACGGGCCGGCCAGCCCGCGGAACACCTGCTCGGCGGTCATCATGTGCGGATGCGGGTGATACCAGTAGGTGCCGGCACTCCCCTTCGGCAGCGTGAAGCGGTACACGCGCGACGCGCCCGGCGCGACGGGGGCGGACGGGTTGCCGTCCTGGTCGGGCGGCACCGGCAGGCCGTGCCAGTGGATCGTCGACGGTTGCGGCAGCTTGTTCACGAAGCGGATTTCGACCGTGTCGCCCTCGCGTACGTCGATCAGCGGGCCCACCACCGGCCCCTGCGTGCCTGCGCCGAACTGCCAGAACGTCGTCGGACGCGCACCGTGCAGCATCGGACGCGCGACCGGCTGCGCGACCAGCGTCGCGCGGAACGTGCCGGGCTCGCGGCTTTCGTTCGCGAGCGTGCGCAGCGACGCGAGCGGCGCGCCGGCCGGCAGCGCATCGGCCGCCGCGAGCGCGGCCGGCGCCGGCTTCGTGTGCTGCGTGTGGCCCGCCATCCCTGACATGCCCGACATGCCGGGCATGTCGTCCATCTGATCCATGCCTGCCATGCCCGCGTGTCCGGCATGCTGCGCCCAGGCGGTGCGCGCCAACAGCGATGCGGCCGCGACGCCGACGGCGCGGGACAGGAAGGTTCTCCGTATCATCAATCGTTCCTCGTTATTCGTGCTGCGTCGCGCGGCCGTCGCGACACCCGCGCCGGCCAGTGCGGAAGCGCCCGCGCGCGACGCGAAACCTGATGCCCGCGTCATCATAACCGCAGCCCGCGACCGAAGCGCCGCGGCATCGCGCGAGCGGCGATACGCCGCAGTGCGTGGCCGGGCCCGACGGCCCGGGCACCGTTCGCGCGGCATTTTCGATCATCGTCCGATACCGCAACCCCCGCTGCATTCACCGCCGGCCGCCCCGGTCCGCGACCTTCGCCACCCGCTTTCGCCACGCCCGATCGAGGCAATTCGCACCCGCCGTTCGTCCCGACAGCCGCACGCCACGCGCGTTCGATGCATGAACCCGTCAATTTTTCACGATGTGGAACAAGTCTCTGCGTTATAAAAATTCGTGGTGCACGGCACAAATTCGCTGTTTCGCGATGCCAAAAATCGTTCCGCAATACAAAACCACTGAAATAACACATTGTTTTTAAACACGAATTTTTGTTTCGAGAAAGCGTTCTACGCGCACCATCGGGCGCGGCCGCGGACGTAGACTTTGTTCCATGGACTGACGCTTCGCCACGACGTTCGATACGGACCTCGGCGCAAGCAACCAGTCGGGCCACAGCCGGACGAGCCGGCGGGCGGCACAACAGAATCGCTTGTCATCAGAAAGGGAGAACGGAAATGAAGGGATTTCGCTTTGGTTCAGCGCTCGGGTCGTTCTACATCCTGCCGGCAAACGGTGGCTGGGAAGCGACGTTCGGCAACGCTTTGCTCGGCGCGTTCTCGTGCCCGGAAGTCGCGGCCGACCGCATCTCCCGCGGCGACTGCGAGCAGCCGTCCGAACTGGACACGGCCACGCTCGAAGTGCCGGACGAAATCGCCGAATGGGAAATCGTTCACGTCTGAATGGCACGCCTGCAACGAAAAACGCCCCGGGCGACCGGGGCGTTTTCATGTTCGGCGCAACGGCGAGCCGCCGGGCCCGCCGCATCGGCTGCTGCCGCTGCCGTGGCGCGCGCGCTGGCGCGGCCGGCGTCAGGCGACGGCGTCGACGATGCCGTTCAGCGTTGCGCTCGGGCGCATCGCCTGGCTCGTCAGCTCGACGTTCGGACGGTAATAGCCACCGATCGCCTGCGCGTTGCCCTGCGCGGCCGACAGTTCTTCCAGGATGCGCGCTTCGCTGTCGGACAGCGACTTCGCGACGCCTTCGAACTGCGCCTTCAGCGCGGCATCGTCGGTCTGCTCGGCCAGCGCCTGCGCCCAGTACAGGCACAGGTAGAAGTGGCTGCCGCGGTTGTCGAGGCCGCCGACCTTGCGTGCGGGCGACTTGTTCTCGTCCAGGAACTTGCCGGTCGCCTGGTCGAGCGTCTTCGCGAGCACGAGCGCCTTCGGGTTCTGGTACGCATTGCCGAGATGTTCGAGCGACGCGGCCAGCGCGAGGAATTCGCCAAGCGAATCCCAGCGCAGGAAGCCTTCCTCGACGAACTGCTGCACGTGCTTCGGTGCCGAGCCGCCCGCGCCCGTTTCGAACATCCCGCCGCCTGCCATCAGCGGCACGATCGACAGCATCTTCGCGCTGGTGCCGAGTTCCATGATCGGGAACAGGTCGGTCAGGTAGTCGCGCAGCACGTTGCCCGTGACCGAGATCGTGTCCTTGCCCGCGCGGATGCGCTCGAGCGAGAAGCGCGTCGCGTCGACCGGGGTCATGACGCGAATGTCGAGGCCGTTCGTGTCGTGATCCTTCAGGTAGCGTTCGACCTTCGCGATGATCTGCGCATCGTGCGCACGTGCCGGGTCGAGCCAGAACACGGCCGGCGCGCCGGTCGCGCGGGCGCGGTTCACCGCGAGCTTGACCCAGTCCTGCACCGGCGCGTCCTTCGTCTGGCACATGCGCCAGATGTCGCCCGACTCGACCGCGTGCTCGAGCAGCACGTTGCCGGCTTCGTCGGTGACGCGCACGACGCCGTCGGCCGGGATCAGGAACGTCTTGTCGTGCGAACCGTATTCCTCGGCCGCCTGCGCCATCAGGCCGACGTTCGGCACGCTGCCCATCGTGACCGGATCGAGTGCGCCGTGCTGCTTGCAGTCCTCGATCACGGCCTGGTAGACGCCCGCGTAGCAGCGGTCCGGAATCACGGCCTTCGCGTCGTACAGTTCGCCGTCCGGCCCCCACATGCAGCCCGACTCGCGGATCATCGCCGGCATCGATGCGTCGACGATCACGTCGCTCGGCACATGCAGGTTCGTGATGCCCTTGTCCGAGTTGACCATCGCGAGACGCGGACGCGCTGCGTATTCAGCCTTGACGTCGGCTTCGATCGCTTCGCGCGTGTCGGCCGGCAGGTCCTTCAGGCGCGCGTACAGGTCGCCGATCCCGTTGTTCGGGTTGAAGCCGGCCTGCGCCAGCACGTCCGCGTGCTTCTCGAGCGCGTCGCGGTAGAACACCGACACGAAGTGACCGAACAGGATCGGGTCCGAGACCTTCATCATGGTTGCCTTCAGGTGCACCGAGAACAGCACGTCCTGCGCCTTCGCGTCGGCGATCTGCGCTTCGATGAAGCTGCGCAGCGCCTTGCGGCTCATCACCGATGCGTCGATGACCTCACCGGCCTTCACGGCCGTCTTTTCCTTCAGCACCTGCTTCGCGCCGTCGGCCGTCGTGAGTTCGATCTTCACGCTGCCGGCCTCGGCGATCAGCGCCGACTTTTCGCTGCCGTAGAAGTCGCCCTCGCTCATGTGCGCGACGTGCGCCTTCGACGTGGCCTTCCAGGCGCCCATCTTGTGCGGGTGCTTGCGTGCGTAGTTCTTGACCGACAGCGGCGCGCGGCGGTCGGAGTTGCCTTCGCGCAGCACCGGGTTCACCGCGCTGCCCTTGATCTTGTCGTAGCGGGCCTTGACGGCCTTCTCTTCGTCGCTCGACGGCTCTTCCGGATACGCCGGCAGCTGGTAGCCCTGCGCCTGCAGTTCGGCGATCGCGGCCTTGAGCTGCGGCACCGAAGCGCTGATGTTCGGCAGCTTGATGATGTTCGCTTCCGGCTTCAGCGTGAGCTGGCCCAGTTCGGCCAGATCGTCGGAACCCTTCTGCTCCGGCGGCAGGACGTCGGCGAATGCCGCGATGATGCGGCCGGCGAGCGAGATGTCGCGCGTTTCGACGGCGACGCCCGACGAGCGCGTGAAGGCCTTGACGATCGGCAGCAGCGAATAGGTCGCGAGCGCAGGCGCTTCGTCGGTGAGGGTGTAGATGATCTTGGGCGAAGTGGACATGGTGGTCAAAGCATTGCTACGTGATTGTTGAACTGAGGAGCGCCGGCGGTAACCGGCGGGGAGCGACCGGGTGGATCGCGAAAGGGGCGCGCCGGCTCAGCCGGGCGGTGGTGTTGCGAGGGCCGTCATGTTCTACCTTGCAGGGCATGCAGGCCGCATCGCGGCGCCGCGGCCCGCATGCCGGGCCACCCTGCCAACAAACCTGCCATCCACGAAACGCCCCGGCGCCGGCAGCAGGCGCCGGGGCGGCCGGCTCCGCGCCGGCCGACCCCGGAAGGGGTCTTACATGTTCTCGATCAGCACTTCGCCGAAGCCGGAGCACGACACCTGCGTCGCGCCTTCCATCAGGCGCGCGAAGTCGTACGTGACGCGCTTCTGCAGGATCGACTTTTCCATCGCGGCGATGATGGTGTCGGCCGCTTCCGCCCAGCCGAGGTGGCGCAGCATCATTTCCGCCGACAGGATCTCGGAACCGGGGTTCACGTAATCCTTGCCCGCGTACTTCGGCGCCGTGCCGTGCGTCGCCTCGAACATCGCGACCGAATCCGACAGGTTCGCGCCCGGCGCGATCCCGATGCCGCCGACCTGCGCGGCCAGTGCGTCGGAGATGTAGTCGCCGTTCAGGTTCAGCGTCGCGATCACGTCGTATTCGGCCGGACGCAGCAGGATCTGTTGCAGGAACGCGTCGGCGATCGAATCCTTGATGACGATCTCGCTACCCGTCTTCGGGTTCTTCACGCGCATCCACGGGCCGCCGTCGATCAGCTCACCGCCGAATTCCTTCTGCGCGAGCGCGTAGCCGGCGTCACGGAACAGGCCTTCCGTGAACTTCATGATGTTGCCCTTGTGCACCAGCGTGACCGACTTGCGATCGTTGTCGATCGCGTACTGGATCGCCTTGCGCACGAGACGCTCGGTGCCTTCGGTCGACACGGGCTTGACGCCGATCCCCGAGGTTTCCGGGAAGCGGATCTTCTTCACGCCCATTTCGTCCTGCAGGAACTTGATGACCTTCTTCGCCTGCTCGGAGCCCGCGGCCCATTCGATGCCCGCGTAGATGTCTTCCGAGTTCTCGCGGAAGATCACCATGTCGATCTTTTGCGGCTCGCGCACCGGCGACGGCACGCCCTTGAAATACTGGACCGGGCGCAGGCACACGTAGAGGTCGAGCTCCTGGCGCAGCGCGACGTTCAGCGAACGGATGCCGCCGCCGACCGGGGTCGTCAGCGGCCCCTTGATCGACACCACGTATTCCTTGAGCACCTGCAGCGTCTCGTCCGGCAGCCACACGTCCGGACCGTACACCTTCGTCGCCTTCTCGCCCGCGAAGATCTCCATCCAGTGGATCTTGCGCTTGCCCTTGTAGGCATGCGCGACCGCCGCGTCGACGACCTTGATCATGACCGGCGTGATATCGAAGCCCGTACCGTCGCCTTCGATATAGGGAATGATCGGCTGATCGGAAACGTTGAGCGAGAAGTCCTTGTTGACGGTGATCTTGTCACCGCCCTCCGGAACCTTGATGTGCTGATACGGCATGATCGACTCCAGTGACGTGGCTGAGCAGGTGATGCTGGTCGAAACTGCGCGCGGCGAGGCGGCCTTGCCACCCTCGTGACGGCGACAGCGAGCCGCTATTCTAGCGCCCCAACCGGGGCCGGCGGCACGAAGCGCGACGCTGCGTATCAAGTCTTCCCTTATGTCTTATATAAGACAGATGACTTGCCGTTCCGTATTATGCATTAAGATTCCGCCATTTGCCATAGACCGCCCGCCCCGCTTCCCCGCGGCGCGCCGGGCGGGCGCCCCCGCCATGACCCTGATCGCCCTCAACAAGCCGTTCGGCACGATTTGCCAGTTTTCCGCGCACGAGACGCGGCCGTCGCTCGGCGACTGGGTAACGACACCCGGCGTCTACCCGGCCGGCCGGCTCGACGCGGACAGCGAGGGCCTGCTGCTGCTCACCGACGACGGCGCGCTGCAGGCGCGCATCGCGGAGCCGCGCCACAAGCTCGTCAAGCGCTACTGGGCGCAGGTCGACGGCGCGCCGGGTCCGGCCGACCTGAAGGCGCTCGCGCGCGGCGTCGATCTCGGCGACTACGTGACGCGCCCGTGCCGCGCCGAATTCATCGAACCGCCCGACGCGCTGTGGGCGCGCAATCCGCCGATCCGCTACCGCGCCGCGATCCCGACCACGTGGATCGAGCTCGCGATCACCGAAGGCAAGAACCGGCAGGTGCGCCGGATGACGGCCGCGATCGGCTTCCCGACGTTGCGTCTCGTGCGCGTCGGCATCGGCTCGCTCGACATATTCGCGCTCGGCATTGCACCGGGCGAAACAATCGCGCTGCCGCCGCGGGCCCCGTGGGACGGTTTCTCCCGCGACGCATGACCGCGTCGGCTACTTTCGATTTTTCGTCATCTTTTTCGTCAACCGCCGGCGAAGATCGCGCGTTAAACCACGCAGATGCCACCCTAAGCTATCCGGCATTGGCAGCCGAACCGGTATTTCCGTGTTTGCGTCACGAAAGCGACGTTTTCTTCGAATACGATTCGGCGCCCGCAGCGCAATGAGAAATTTCTCGGAGCGTCTGTCAACCGAAAGGTGGATGGCACCGTTAGACGTCATGACTCCCATGCCGGGTCATTTGGTTAATTAACTAAAGCTGAGGAACACAACATGAACAAACTGATCGCCGCTCTGGTCGCTGGTCTCTTCGCAACGGCTGCTTTCGCACAAGCTTCGGCTCCGGCTGCTGCTTCGGCTGCTGCTCCGGCAGAAGCTGCTTCGGCACCGGCAAAGAAGGCAACGCACAAGAAGCACCACGCAGCGAAGAAGCACCACGCTGCCAAGAAGGCTGCAAGCGAAGCCGAAGCTCCGGCCGCTGCTTCGAACTAAGCAAGCTGGTTGTAATAACGCAGTCAAGAACACGCAGTCTTGCCGTTCTTACGGCGTTGAAAGGCAGATCACCGCGAGGCGATCTGCCTTTTTCTTTTTTGTGCCCGCCTGCGTGCTTCGCGTACCATGCGGGTCTCGTTTTCCCGATAGGAGCCCTGCTGTGCGATTCTCCCTGCGCTCATCGCTCGGCCGCCTTGCGCGCGCCGCCGTGTTTCCCGCCGCGCTCGCCGTCCTCGCATTCGGCGTACAGGCCGCCCACGCGCAGATGCCGCCCGGTGCCAAGCAGCCGAGCGAGTTCCCGCGCGCGAAGCTGCGCGCCGGCATGTACGTGATCGACGCGGCCGTCGCCGCGAACGACGCCGACCGCGAACAGGGGCTGATGTACCGGTCGCAGCTCGCGCCGAACGAAGGCATGCTGTTCGTGTTCAACGAGAACGCCGTGCACTGCTTCTGGATGAAGAACACGCTGATCCCGCTGTCGATCGCATTCATCCGCGCGGACGGCACGATCACCGACATCGACGAGATGCGGGCCGAGACGACCGACAACCACTGCCCGCGCAACAACGGCGTCTATGCGCTCGAAATGAGCAAGGGCTGGTTCGCCGCGAAGGGCATCAAGGCGGGCATGAAGCTCGACGGGCTGCCCAAGCCCCAGTAACGGCGCATGCCGCGGCGGCGCCGCGCATCGACCGAAGCCGGCCGCCCGTTGCGCGCCGGCTTTTTTTTCGCCTGCCGGCGCCGGCGCGCGCCTTGATTCGGCAGACGCCGCCCGCATCTGCAAAAGCCACGGACAAGCGCTATGCTTTAAATCTAGCTTGTTCCAACCCGGGCCGACTCAGCCGGCCCGCTTACGATCCGAACCACCAGGAGGTTCACGTGCCCCGCAAAACCCCCATCGAGCGCTATCGCAACATCGGGATCAGCGCTCACATCGATGCCGGCAAGACCACGACGACCGAGCGCATCCTGTTTTACACCGGCGTGAGCCACAAGATCGGTGAAGTGCACGACGGCGCGGCCACGATGGACTGGATGGAGCAGGAGCAGGAGCGCGGCATCACGATCACGTCGGCTGCTACCACGGCCTTCTGGAAGGGCATGGCCGGCAACTATCCCGAACACCGGATCAACATCATCGACACCCCCGGGCACGTCGACTTCACGATCGAAGTGGAGCGTTCGATGCGCGTGCTCGACGGCGCGTGCATGGTCTACGACTCGGTCGGCGGCGTGCAGCCGCAGTCCGAAACCGTGTGGCGCCAGGCGAACAAGTACAAGGTGCCGCGCATCGCGTTCGTCAACAAGATGGACCGTGTCGGTGCGGACTTCTTCCGCGTGCAGCGCCAGATCGGCGAGCGCCTGAAGGGCGTCGCCGTGCCGATCCAGATTCCGATCGGCGCGGAAGATCATTTCCAGGGCGTCGTCGATCTCGTCAAGATGAAGGCGATCGTCTGGGACGACGAAAGCCAGGGCGTGAAGTTCACCTACGAGGACATCCCGGCGAATCTCGTCGAGCTCGCGCACGAATGGCGCGAGAAGATGGTCGAGGCCGCGGCGGAAGCCAGCGAGGAACTGCTCGAGAAATACCTGCACGACCATGAATCGCTGACCGAGGACGAGATCAAGGCCGCGCTGCGCCAGCGCACGATCGCGAACGAGATCGTGCCGATGCTGTGCGGCAGCGCGTTCAAGAACAAGGGCGTGCAGGCGATGCTCGACGCGGTGATCGACTACCTGCCGTCGCCGGTCGACGTGCCGGCCATCCTCGGCCACGACTTCGCCGATCCGGAAAAACCGGCGGAACGTCATCCGAGCGACGACGAGCCGTTCTCGTCGCTCGCGTTCAAGATCATGACCGACCCGTTCGTCGGCCAGCTGATCTTCTTCCGCGTGTATTCGGGTGTCGTCGAATCGGGCGATACGGTGCTGAACGCGACCAAGGACAAGAAGGAGCGGCTCGGCCGGATCCTGCAGATGCACGCGAACGAGCGCAAGGAAATCAAGGAAGTGCGCGCGGGCGACATCGCGGCGGCAGTCGGCCTGAAGGAAGCGACGACGGGCGACACGCTGTGCGATCCGGTCAAGCCGATCATCCTCGAGAAGATGGAATTTCCGGAGCCGGTGATCTCGCAGGCCGTCGAGCCGAAGACGAAGGCCGACCAGGAAAAGATGGGCCTCGCGCTGAACCGTCTCGCGCAGGAAGATCCGTCGTTCCGCGTGCAGACCGACGAGGAATCCGGCCAGACGATCATCTCGGGGATGGGCGAGCTGCACCTCGAAATCCTGGTCGACCGGATGAAGCGCGAGTTCGGCGTCGAGGCGACGGTCGGCAAGCCGCAGGTCGCGTATCGCGAGACGGTGCGCACGAAGGCGACCGACGTCGAAGGCAAGTTCGTCAAGCAGTCGGGCGGGCGCGGCCAGTACGGGCATGCGGTGATCACGCTCGAGCCGAACCCCGGCAAGGGCTATGAGTTCCTCGACGAGATCAAGGGCGGCGTGATTCCGCGCGAATTCATCCCGGCTGTCGACAAGGGCATCACCGAAACGCTGAAGAGCGGCGTGCTCGCGGGCTACCCGGTCGTCGACGTGAAGGTGCACCTGACGTTCGGCTCGTACCACGACGTCGACTCGAACGAAAACGCGTTCCGGATGGCCGGCTCGATGGCGTTCAAGGAAGCGATGCGCAAGGCGAAGCCGGTACTGCTCGAGCCGATGATGGCCGTCGAGGTCGAAACGCCCGAGGATTTCATGGGCAACGTGATGGGCGACCTGTCGAGCCGGCGCGGCATCGTGCAGGGGATGGAGGACATCGCGGGCGGCGGCGGCAAGCTGGTGCGCGCCGAGGTGCCGCTTGCCGAGATGTTCGGCTATTCGACGTCGCTGCGCTCGGCCACGCAGGGCCGCGCGACCTACACGATGGAGTTCAAGCACTACGCGGAAACGCCGGCGAACGTGTCGGAAGCCGTGATCAACGCGAAAGTGAAGTAAGCGCGGGGCGCACGCCCTGCTGCGCGCAAGCGCCAGGCCCGTCCGGTTCCGGACGGGCTTTTTTTCGTCCGTCGAACGCGGCGAGGCGGGTGGCCGACGACGTTTTTGATCGGCACGCCAGGTATCTTTTTCGCATGCCACAATGCATCGCGATTCGTCCGATGGAACCACCCCGATGCCGCCCACCCCTGCCCTGCGCCGCCTGCTGATGCTGTATGCCGGCCTGATCGCCGCGAACGCCGCCGTCTGGCTATGGACGCTCGCGGTGCTGCGCGACCATCCGCTGCTGCTCGGCACCGCGGCGATCGCGTACGGGCTCGGGCTGCGTCATGCGGTCGACGCCGACCACATCGCCGCGATCGACGTGGCGACGCGCAAGCTGATGCAGGAAGGCCAGCGCCCGGTGACCGTCGGCCTGTTCTTCTCGCTCGGCCACTCGACGATCGTGATCGCCGCGACGCTTGGCATCGCGCTGACCGCGTTCGCGCTGCGCGACCGCTTCGACGCATTCCGCGAGATCGGCGGGACGATCGGCACGGCGGTGTCCGCGACCTTCCTGCTGGTGCTCGCGTGCATGAACCTGGTGATCCTGCGCGGCGTATGGCGGCGCTATCGCGGCACGCCGGACCATGCTCACGGCGGCGCGCACACGCATCGCGCCGGCGGCCTCGTATCGCGGCTGCTGCGCCCGCTGTTCCGGTTCGTGTCGAAAAGCTGGCACATGTATCCGGTCGGCGTGCTGTTCGGCCTCGGTTTCGATACTGCAACAGAAATCGCGCTGCTCGCGATCGCGGCCGCGCAGGCGAGCCACGCGCTGCCGCTCTATACGGTCATGCTGTTTCCCGCGCTGTTCGCGGCCGGCATGACGCTGATCGACTCGACCGACAATGTGCTGATGATTCACGCATACGGTTGGGCGATGGACGACCCGCAGCGCAAGCTGCTCTATAACGCGAGCATCACGCTGCTGTCCGCGGTCGTCGCGCTGGCCGTCGGCGGGGTCGAGGCCGCGGGCCTGCTCGCCGACAAACTGTCGCTGACGGGCCCCGTACGCGATGCGCTCGATGCGCTCGGCGAGCACTTCGGGCCGATCGGTTACGGCATCGTCGCGCTGTTTCTCGTCGCTTGGGTCGGGTCGATCCTCTGCCATCGCTGGGCGCGTGCTGCCGACACAACGGCACGCCAAACGTAGTCAGACGTTTCATTTCAGAAACAGAAAGCGCACAACGGCGTCGCGCGCGCTATCGCGCGCGACATGCGCCCCTTGCGCCACGGGCGTAGCCCGCCGGTGGCACGAATCTCGCAGTTAGGGATTCGCACGGCGGGCCCGCGTGCCGATCCGTGTTCGCGGCTGGCCTCAGGTGCCGGTCCGACACGCATCGGCCATCGAAACGACATTGCATCGTTGCTGGTCCCCTTGCATCACACGTGATCGACGCGCGTAACGAGGCATCGCGCGTACCGGGAGGCCAATGATGAGCATAACGAAACAACTGTCCCGTGCGACGGGACGGTGCTATCGCACGACCCTGCTGGCCGCAGCCGCGATTGCGTGCTGCTGCTCGTATGCCGTCGCGCAGGACACGACAACTGTCGTGCCGGTGACTGCGCTGCCGGGTGACGGCACTTCCACTGCCCCGCCCGCCCAGGTCGAGCAGAACGCGGCGCCTGACGCCGCGGCCAATGCGAACCCTGGAGCCGACGCCGTGACGATGTTGGCCGGGAACGCAGCGTCATGTGCGGCCAACCCGGCCGCTTGCGCGGTGCTCGTGTATGCCGGCGGAGGTATCGGCGGCAATGGCGGCAGCGGTGCCGACGGAAGCAGCGGCAGCGGCAGCCCGGGCAGCGGCGGAAACAACGGCAACGGCGCCGTCGGCCCCGCAGGCACCGGCGGGACGGGCAGTACGGGCGGCTCGAGCGGCACCGGCCGCGGCGGCAATGCTTCCGGCAGCGGAGGTTCGGGCGGCAGTTCTTCCGGTGGTGGCTCTTCCGGTGGTGGCTCTTCCGGTGGCGGCTCTTCCGGTGGTGGCCATGGTGGCGGTGGCGGCGGTGGTGGCGGC